>NZ_JBHLTP010000014.1:0-583 GCF_042434395.1 Pontibacillus salicampi
CATATTCTTAATCTTGTACTTATGGATAATAGATTGAATAAGTAGAAACTTATGTTCTGCAGGCACACTTATTTCTTCTTCACCTTCCTCTCGATCATGTCTAGCTTTTTTAAGAACTCATTTTCTGCCTGTAAGTAATGGTTCTGAGCTTGTAGTCGTTTATATTTTTCCTCTAAAGATAATTCCTTTTCAGATGGTCTCCCACTACTTTCTTTACGAGTATCACGCAGACCTTGTACTCCTTCTTTTTTATAAGCAGCACGCCAGCGTTTAGCCGCAGATTTAACACGAACAACACCTAACACTTCAATGTCAAAACCATATTCTTCAAAGATCTGTTTTGGGTACTTTCCTTTCTCGTTTTCATTGATGAAAATACGCTTAAATTCATCTGTATAAGTAATTCCTTTATCACTAACTGATTTCACATATTTATTTTTAGATAACTTCTTTAAATCTTGGCCTGTAAACATTCTTTTACTCAACAAGACCATCCCCCATATATTTAGTTAATTCTAAGTATACATAAAAGTACCCTATAGAGAGACTTTTTTTAAGTGTCTACTCTATAGGGTACATTTTA
>NZ_JBHLTP010000015.1:0-715 GCF_042434395.1 Pontibacillus salicampi
CCCCAGTTTCCAATGGCCCTCCACAGTTGAGCTGTGGGCTTTCACATCAGACTTAAGGAACCGCCTGCGCGCGCTTTACGCCCAATAATTCCGGACAACGCTTGCCCCCTACGTATTACCGCGGCTGCTGGCACGTAGTTAGCCGGGGCTTTCTGGTTAGGTACCGTCAAGGTACCAGCATTTCCTCTGGTACTTGTTCTTCCCTAACAACAGAACTTTACGATCCGAAGACCTTCATCGTTCACGCGGCGTTGCTCCGTCAGACTTTCGTCCATTGCGGAAGATTCCCTACTGCTGCCTCCCGTAGGAGTCTGGGCCGTGTCTCAGTCCCAGTGTGGCCGATCACCCTCTCAGGTCGGCTACGCATCGTCGCCTTGGTAAGCCGTTACCTTACCAACTAGCTAATGCGCCGCGGGTCCATCTTCGAGTGACGGCAGAAGCCGCCTTTTACTGTCGGACCATGCGGTCCAACAGATTATTCGGTATTAGCCCCGGTTTCCCGGAGTTATCCCGATCTCGAAGGTAGGTTACCCACGTGTTACTCACCCGTCCGCCGCTCAATCCCCTATCGTCACCCCGAAGGGATCAGATAGGTTCATGCGCTCGACTTGCATGTATTAGGCACGCCGCCAGCGTTCGTCCTGAGCCAGGATCAAACTCTCCATAAGAGTTCGCCTAACATCATGTGAACATGATTACTGGCTAATGTTAAAAA
>NZ_JBHLTP010000017.1:0-935 GCF_042434395.1 Pontibacillus salicampi
AGGGGAGTGAAATAGAACCTGAAACCGTGTGCCTACAAGTAGTCAGAGCCCGTTTATGGGTGATGGCGTACCTTTTGTAGAATGGACCGGCGAGTTACGATCATATGCAAGGTTAAGTAGTAGAAACGGAGCCGCAGCGAAAGCGAGTCTGAATAGGGCGAAATAGTATATGGTCGTAGACCCGAAACCGTGTGATCTACCCATGTCCAGGGTGAAGGCCAGGTAACACTGGCTGGAGGCCCGAACCCACGCACGTTGAAAAGTGCGGGGATGAGGTGTGGGTAGCGGTGAAATGCCAATCGAACACGGAGATAGCTGGTTCTCTCCGAAATAGCTTTAGGGCTAGCCTCAAGGTAAGAGTCATGGAGGTAGAGCACTGATTGGACTAGGGGCCCTCATCGGGTTACCGAATTCAGTCAAACTCCGAATGCCATCGACTCATCCTTGGGAGTCAGACTGTGAGTGATAAGGTCCATAGTCGAAAGGGAAACAGCCCAGACCGCCAGCTAAGGCCCCCAAGTGTACGTTAAGTGGAAAAGGATGTGGAGTTGCTTAGACAACCAGGATGTTGGCTTAGAAGCAGCCATCATTTAAAGAGTGCGTAATAGCTCACTGGTCGAGTGACTCTGCGCCGAAAATATACCGGGGCTAAACGTACCGCCGAAGCTGCGGATTGTCCGATGGACAATGGTAGGAGAGCGTTCTAAGTGCTGCGAAGTCAGACCGTGAGGACTGGTGGAGCGCTTAGAAGTGAGAATGCCGGTATGAGTAGCGAAAGAAGAGTGAGAATCTCTTCCACCGTAAGTCTAAGGTTTCCTGAGGAAGGCTCGTCCGCTCAGGGTTAGTCGGGACCTAAGCCGAGGCTGAAAAGCGTAGGCGATGGATAACAGGTTGATATTCCTGTACCACCTCCTTTCCGTTTGAGTGACGGGGGG
>NZ_JBHLTP010000019.1:0-1488 GCF_042434395.1 Pontibacillus salicampi
TCTCTAATACGTCGGTCTATGGACCAACCTTTTGACCTGGAAGTGAGTTCTCGTACTTTAGCCTTCATCCGTTTCATGCTTTTGCGATGTATGCGGATTTTAGGTTCTTTATTGCTTGTGAAGCTGAACCCGAGTAACTTCCTCTTCCATGGTCTATCCACCGTTGACTTCTTATGATTGACCTTCAATTTAAGCTTCTGCTCAATGAATTTCGTTATAGAAGCCATGACACGCTGGGCTGATTTCCTCGATTGGACGTAGATGTGGCAATCATCCGCATACCTTACGAAGTTAAGCCCCCTTGCCTCTAGCTCCTTATCTAATTCGTTCAGAATGATATTTGCTAATAGAGGACTGAGTGGTCCACCTTGCGGAGTTCCCTCTTGGGATTGAACCTTGACTCCCTCCATCAGGATACCTGCTTTGAGGTAACGACTAATGAGGCGAAGAAGTGCGCTATCTTTGATGGTTTTTGCTAGTAAGCCCATGAGTTTATCATGGTTTACTTTGTCAAAGAACGCTTCCAAGTCCATGTCTACAACCCAGCGCTTTCCCTCTCGAATGTACTCCTGTGCCTGACGGACAGCTTGGTGACCGTCCCTATTCGGTCGGAAACCGTAGCTATTGGAGGAGAAGGTAGGGTCGAACACTTTCGTAAGTTCCTGGGCAATTGCCTGCTGAATAAACCGATCTACCACGGTAGGGATACCTAACATCCGGACTCCACCGTCGGGTTTCGGGATTTCGACTCGACGTACGGGAGATGGCTGGTAGGTTCCCGCCTCCAGTTGGTGACGCAAGGTGTTCCAGTGTTCGGTGACATACCTTCGTAGGTTTTGTACGGGCATGTGGTCGACACCGTGACTACCTTTATTACGTTCCACTCGTTTTAGTGCTGCTTTGAGATTGTCCCGTGATAGAATTCGATTCATCATTTGATACTACTCTCCTACGCGAGCGATAGTCTTTCTTCTATTCATCCTCTATTCCACCCTCCTAGAGTCCCCCATGACCTTCATCACTTCCTCCTCTAGGCAAGCTCATTATGAGTTGTCTGTGTCTTCACAGAGATATGCGTCCGAAAGGTCGCTCTTCCTTAAAGATTCGGTCCTTCCTAACCTATCTCGAGCTTAAGTTAGTACTATGACCTCGGCTGACTTCTGTTGATTCAACTACTTATCGCTAAGTAGGTTACGAAGGGTACTTCGCTCATCAACAGACCTCCCCGGGTAAGAGTACGTGCTTCCCTTCCAACACCGCCTCATTTACTGCCAACCCCTTTGGTCGTTGGACTTCGATGTGTTTAGCCACCTCATCCAGGGCAGACAGCCTTCTATGAGGTTCGTGTTCCTCGGGTCGGAAGTTTGCCTCCGGCTTCCTTCAGATTCTAGGTCACCCCAGACACCCTTGCCTTTGGCTAACGGCTACAACGACCTTCACCGTTCGGGACTTTAACCCTAAAGCATGCACCCATGCCAGGCACACTAA
>NZ_JBHLTP010000020.1:0-52688 GCF_042434395.1 Pontibacillus salicampi
CAAACTCTCCATAAGAGTTCGCCTAACATCATGTGAACATGATTACTGGCTAATGTTAAAAAATTAACAGGTTGTTTACAAGTTGTTTTGTTCAGTTTTCAAAGATCAAAAGCGTTTCAGCTTTTTGTTTGGCCGCTCAAAATAGCGACTTTATTAATATACCATTTAATCGTCATTGCGTCAACAACTTTTTATGATTTCTTTTTTGTTGTTTTTGCTGTCGATTTGGTTTGTTTTGTTGCCGTCGTTAGCGCAACGTTTAATAATATACCATGCTCTTCTCGAATAACGCAATAGTTTTTCTGATGTTTTTTTATTTTTATTTGTTTCTTCTCGTTAACACTTGCCCAGTACATAAAGAAAGCGCCCGGCACAATAGGCCCAGGCGCTTGTTTATTAATCTCGATGCCTCATTTGAGGGAATAGTAATACGTCTCTAATGGAAGGAGAATTAGTTAATAGCATAACAAGACGATCAATACCAATACCAAGTCCTCCAGTTGGAGGCAAACCGTATTCTAACGCCTCTAGAAAGTCTTCATCCATCATGTGGGCTTCGTCATTACCCTCTTCTCTTTCTTTTAATTGGGCTTCAAAGCGTTGACGCTGATCCACAGGGTCGTTCAACTCGGAGAAGGCATTCGCATGCTCGCGTCCAACAATGAATAATTCAAAGCGATCCGTAAAACGTCCGTCTTCTTTGTTTTTCTTAGCAAGCGGGGAGATTTCTACCGGATGTCCAAAAATAAACGTTGGTTGAATTAGCTTCTCTTCTACTCGCTGTTCAAAGAATTCGTTCAGGATATGACCAAATGTCATATTATCTTCTATTTTGATGCCATGTTCCTTCGCAAGAGATTTGGCATCTTCATCAGACATCTCCTGCCAGAAGTCGACGCCAGTATATTCTTTTACGATATCCGCCATATGGACTCGTTTCCATTCTGGCTCTAGATCTACCTCATATTCACCGTATTGCACCTTGGTGCTTCCTAGCACATCTTTAGCAATATGAGCTATTACGTTCTCTGTCAGCGTCATAATGTCATGAAAATCTGCATACGCTTCATACAGCTCCAGCATCGTAAATTCCGGATTATGACGAGTGGATACACCTTCATTACGGAATACGCGGCCTATCTCATACACCTTTTCCATACCTCCAACGATAAGGCGTTTCAGGTGAAGTTCAATAGCGATACGCATATATAAAGGCATGTCTAACGCGTTATGGTGAGTGATGAACGGACGCGCAGAAGCGCCGCCTGGGATGGCGTGCATCGTTGGCGTCTCCACCTCTAAGAAACCTTTGTCATCAAAGTAACGACGCATGGATTGAATAATTTTGCTTCGTAACACGAATGTATCACGACTATCCGGATTTGTAATAAGGTCAAGATAGCGCTGACGGTAGCGTTGTTCTATATCCTTCAACCCATGGAATTTCTCCGGAAGAGGTCGTAAGGATTTGGTAAGCATATGGAATTCGTGTGCTTTAACAGAAAGTTCCCCAACTTTCGTTTTAAACATTACTCCATCAACACCAACTATATCCCCCATGTCAGCAGACTGGAACATTTCATACGCATCTTCACCTACTGTATCTTTTCGTACGTAGATTTGGATTTGGCCAGTTAAGTCCTGGATATGCGCAAATCCAGCTTTCCCTTTTCCTCGCTTTGTCATAATCCTTCCTGCGATAGTGGTAGGAATCTGCCGCTCTTCCAAATCTTCTTTTGATATATCATTATAGGAATGTTTTAGTTCTTCTGAGAAATGCGTGCGCTCAAATTTATTTCCAAATGGATCTAGTCCTTTTTGATAAAAGGCATCCAGCTTCTCTCTACGCACCCTCATAAGGTCGTTCGTTTCTTCCGTCATCTTAATCACTCCAATTCTATAGCTTGTCTTATTCCATCCCCACGTCCGATACTAGTTTATACGGGCTATGCATAAAACCGCCAAATCGCTTGGCAGCCTTCAACTTAAACGTAGTATAGGGAATTAGTTGGGTTGTGTCAACGTACCTACAATACCTTGCGACGTCCTCGAATCACTCTGCTTATAGAAATACCCTTTTTCTATACTGGTCCGCTTACGAGAATCTGCTTCCATTAGAAGTAAACAGAAAGGTTACTTTTTCGGAGTCAATTCCTGCACAGGTATATTCAACTCGATAGACGCTTTGTTAATGACGTTTTCACTCGGTAGTCTGACCCCTCGCTCTATTTCACCTAGAACGGAAACAGAGATTCCGATGCTTTCCGCAAAATCTATTTGCGTGTATCCTTTTAATTTACGATAGGCTTTTATTCGTTTTCCCCATTTTTCGGCTTCCATTGCCTTACTCCTTCTTTCTCGGCGGCTGGCAAATCAGCTAGTAGCTGCCTTACTTGCTTATGGTAACGATCTATATAAAGCTCAGAATCTATATCGTGCAACGGAACAAGCACGAATGCTCGTTCATGTAATCTAGGATGCGGGAGCGTTAAGTGATCTGTCGCCACACGCTCATCATTATATAACAAAATATCAAGGTCAATAGTTCTTGGTCCCCACTTAACAGAGCGCTCACGGCCTAATTGCTGTTCAATACTCTGACAGTGAGCAAGGAGGTCCAGCGGCTCAAGAGTTGTCTCGAGCTTTATAACGGCATTTAAAAAGTCATCCTGCTCAGTATAACCTACCGGGGCCGTTTCATAAATAGGGGAAGATTGTAAAACATGTACTTTTTCATGGTTGTCTACTTGATTGATAGCTTCTTGCAAATAATTCATTCTTGGTTCAATATTTGACCCTAATGCTACGTATGCTGTTGTCATTTATGTCCTCTCCCTATATATCTCAATAGCTACTGACTCGTAATGCCCTGGAATAGGAGGGTTTGGTTTAATTACTTTAACGGTCACCGCATGCAGTTTATCAAAGCGCTCGAACAATTTGGCGGCCAAGTCCTCCGCAATGGCCTCCACCAAATACTTCACTTCTCCTTCAACTACCTGCTTTGTTACTTCATAAATTTGACCATAATTGATACTTTCGTTCATGTCGTCTGTTTCACCGGCTTTTTTCAAATCAAGCTCAAGTTCTAAATCCACAATAAACGCCTGCCCCAATTTATTCTCCTCCGGGAATAAACCGTGATAACCGTAAAACTCCATCTTATTCATGAGAATCTTATCCATTTGTCATTTCTCCTTTCCCAATCATGGTATCCATCATTTTTGTCATACGAGCTATTGATTTAACATCATGTACTCTAACCATGGCTACACCTTTAGAAATACCGAGACATACAGTGGCTCCCGTCCCCTCCATCCTTTCCTCAACAGGAAGGTCTAACACTTTGCCTATAAATGATTTCCGGGAAGTTCCCAACAATACAGGGTACCCTCTATTACATACCCGTTCCAAATAACGCATAACAACAAGGTTGTCCTCCGGTGTTTTAGCAAACCCTACTCCCGGATCCAATATAATGTTATGAGCTTTGACACCGGCTTCTTTAACGATAGAAACACTTTCCTCCAAATCCTGTATCATATCGTCTATTATATTTACATACTGTCGATTATCCCGGTTATGCATTAATACAATAGGCACTTGGTAGGCAGCGGCTACATTTGCTATCTCCCTATCCCGCTTCGCTCCCCAAACATCGTTAATAATAGAAGCGCCTGCCTCTACTGCAGCTCTTGCTACATCTGACTTATAGGTATCAATAGATATAGGGATTCCTACTTCCCGATGAACCGCTCGAATAATAGGGAGTACACGCTCCATCTCTTCCTCTGCTGATACAGGCTTATGACCAGGTCTTGTGGACTCCCCACCTATATCAATAATGTGTGCCCCATCCCTTTCCATTTCCTTAGCCTGATGGACCGCTGCATCTACTTCATTGAATCGGCCACCATCAGAAAATGAGTCAGGTGTCACATTCAAAATTCCCATTATTATTGTTTCTTCATCCAAATTAAATGTTTTTACTTTCGTTTTCAATATTCTAGTCATACCACTTATCTCCTTCACCGATCAACTTGCCTCTTACTATTGTACACAATCTATTGCGTTTAATCATTTCATCAGCCGTGGGAAAAGAAAAACACAAAAAAACTACCGCACGTTCATGCGGTAGTCGGCTATTCCAATTATTCTTGTTCGAAATTATATAAAGGAGTAGATAAATAGCGTTCCCCGTTACTTGGAACGATGGCCAGCACTTTCTTCCCTTTACCAAGCTCTTTAGCTACTTCCTTGGCTGCATAAATAGCAGCACCGGTAGAAATACCTCCTAGCAGCCCTTCCGTTTTGGCAACTTCGCGAGCCGTTTCAAAGGAAGCATCATTAGACACTTGAATAACCCCTTCATAAATTTCCGTATCTAAAATAGATGGCACAAACCCTGCACCTATCCCTTGAATTTTATGAGGACCTGGCTTCCCTCCAGATAAAACAGGGGAGCTCTCCGGCTCTACGGCGTATATTTTAATATTGTCGTAATGGGATTTCAGCACTTTCCCAGCACCAGTAATGGTTCCACCCGTCCCTATACCTGCTACAAACGCATCTAACTGATTGCCCATTTGCTCTACAATCTCTTTTCCAGTTGTCCGTTCATGAATGCTTGGGTTAGCAGGGTTATTAAATTGCTGAGGCATGTAATAACCGTGCTCTTCCTGCAGTTCTGTTGCTTTTTGAATAGCCCCCTTCATTCCTTCGCTTCCTGGGGTAAGTACTAATTCAGCTCCATATGCACGTAACAGGTTGCGACGCTCCTGACTCATCGTATCAGGCATAACCAAAATGGATTTGTATCCTTTTGCTGCCGCGACCATAGCCAGGCCAATTCCTGTGTTACCGCTCGTTGGCTCAATAATTGTATCTCCTGGTTTAATCTGCTGATTCGCTTCAGCATCTTCAATCATTGCTAATGCTATACGGTCCTTGACAGAGCTTCCTGGGTTCATAAATTCTAATTTCACGTAAATATCCGCACTATTTTCGTCACTTACACCATTTAGTTTTACAATAGGAGTTTGTCCTATTAATTCTGATATAGAGTTAGCTACGCGCATGATTTCCACCTCTAATTCCTAGTATTTTTATATGTATTATATACAATATAGAGCAAACTATCTGAAATGTCAAACAATATAATCAAAAGAAGGCGATTCCTTAATCGCCATAAAACCACTCTACACCTACATCATCCCAGAGCGTTTTAACAGATACAGAATCGCCAACGTAATCTAAAGCTAATTGCCTTTTTATATGCTGTTTTACATCTTCATAGCTGATATTTATCTTCGGAAGCATTCTGTGCACATATAACAGAACGTATCCTTGGTCTGTTTCAAAGGGGTCGGAGTATGACCCTGCAGAAAGTTTCTGAGCTCGTTTGAAATATTCATCAGGAACATAGGAGCTATCCTTTGAAAAATAGCCTAAATAACCTCCGCTGCCTCGCGTGGAGGAATCAGTAGAATATTCCCTAGCTAGAATCTCAAAGCTAGAGCCATCTTCCAATTCTTTAGCCACCTTCTTGGCTTCTCCCTCGGTGGAGACAACGATATGGGAAAATTGAAAGGACTTTTGGAAATCATACTGATCCTTGTATTCTTCATAATAATCCTTTATCTTTTTTTCCTCAATTCCAATATCCTGAGTCATTAATTCTTCAAGTAGGTAATTGTATCGTACTTGCTCTTGCCAGGTCTTGCGCTTCTCCTTCAACTTACTATCGCTTGTTACCCCTAGCATGGTTTCCATTAGAGCCAATTCTCGTTCCATCACCTTATCATTGAGTTGAATACCTTTTTCCTCTGCTAGCCGGAACACTACTTCCTTGTTAATGAGTTCCTCTAATACTGTTTTCCCATGACGTTTTTCAAGCATGGTAAGCCAGTTCTGATGAAGGATGCTTTCATCGCCGATGGAAGCAACGACCTCTTCCTCGCTAGCAGCTACTGGCTGCCGCAACTTGTTGTTAGGATTTTCAGAAGGAGCTTTGTCTGTATTTAACCACACAAGTAAAGTGGTTAGATTGGTCAGCAGTAATACTACAACCATTCCCCACAAAAACTTTCTTGTCATACCGACCACCTTTTTGTAAGCTGACTTATTGTTGTGTTACCAGTTGTCTTAATTCATCTTCTGTGAAGTGATACTCTTCATTACAAAAATGGCATGTCGCCTCCGCACCCTTATCTTCTTCGATCATGGCGCGTAATTCATCATTGCCTAAGCCCATAAGCGCATTTTCTAAACGCTCTCTGGAACAACGGCATTTAAACTGTACTGGTGTAGTGCTTAATACTTTATGGTCTCCACCAGCTAAAAGCTTCTCTAAGATTTGTTCTGGAGAGTGTCCCTGGTCAATTAAAGAAGAAATAGGCGGCAGCTCGTTAATATTATTTTCTACTTTAGTAATTGTATCATCGTCCGCTCCAGGCATCATTTGAAGGATAAAACCGCCTGATGCTTTAACAGAATGATCTGGATTAACAAGAACCCCCGCTCCAACTGCTGATGGAACTTGCTCAGAATTAGCGAAGTAATACGTGAAATCTTCACTTATTTCTCCTGATACTATTGGAGTTTCTCCTGTGAAATAATCTTTCAAGCCCGTGTCCTTTACAACACTGATGGTTCCGGAAGTTCCGACTGCTTGCGCTACATCAAGCTTTCCTTGATCGTTTAAATGGAAGTCAACGTGAGGGTTGCTCAAATATGCTCGTACATCGCCGTGAGCATTAGAGTCAGCAACAATAACGCCGATTGGACCTCCACCTTCAATTTTTATTGTAAGAGTGTCTTCTCCTTTTTGCATAGCACCCATCATTGCAGAAATGGACATAGTACGCCCAAGTGCTGCAGATGCAGTTGCATATGTGTCATGACGACGAACGGCTTCCCTTACTGTTTCTGTAGATTCAATGGCATAAGCACGTACCTTACCATCGAACGCTGTGGAGCGAATTAGATAATCTCCCATTGATGTTCATTCTCCTTTATTCAACAAAATTCCTTCATTTTGCATATATATTTCGTATAGTCCTTTTAACGTTAAATACGGATCGACTATATCAATCGTTCTAGACTCTTCAGCGAACAAACCAGCCAATCCCCCTGTGGCAATCACAGTCGGAGAATATAAGGATTGTTCCTTCATCCTCCGAACAACCTCATCCACCTGCCCGACATAACCGTAAAAGATACCAGCTTGCATAGCTTCTACTGTAGAGTCTCCTACTACGTTCTGTGGGGCAAGGATTTCTATACGAGGTAATTTCGCCGCTTTGGCATATAACGCTTCGGTTGATATATTAACACCTGGAGCTATAGCACCGCCAACATACTGCCCTGCCTCATTGATATAACAATACGTAGTAGCCGTACCAAAATCAATGATAACAAGAGGAGCGCCATATTCTTTAATAGCCCCCACCGCATTAACAATGCGATCGGCCCCTATTTCTTCTGGATTAGGATATGCCATGAGTAGGTTTGTTTCCACCGTCTGATCCCCAATTATTAAAGGTGATTGATAAAAATATTTATGGCACATTCTTTCCAATGCATACATGATTGGGGGGACTACCGAGGATATAATAATGCCACGAATATCATAAAAAGATAAACTTTCATGCTCAAACAGCTGTTTTATAATCATTGCAAACTCATCTTCTGTTTTGTGGCGATCTGTTGCTATCCGCCACTGGTATCTCATTTCTTCTTCTTCAAAAACACCAAGCACTGTATTGGTATTCCCTACATCTAGCACAAAAATCATTCTGATTCACCGCTTCCATTCACAATAATAACGATTACATCATATCACATCTGTTCTAGAAGAAGGTATTCCATCATTAGTTTATCTCTAATCGTCCATCCTATAAAAGCTTTCTTCCATACCGATAAAAAAATGCCCCTGAGTAATCAGGGACATTTTGTAAATGACTTATTTGTTTTGATCTTCGTCTGTCTCGTCATTAGACGGAGCTTCAGTCGTAGTATCTTCCTGTTTTGTTTTCTCCTCTGCCGCATCTTCTTCAGACTTAGAATTAATATTCACTTTCACATCTGAATCAGCCTTCGTATTGTCTTCTTTAATACGAGCAGCTTCGGAATCCTCAGGTAGTACGCCTTTCTCAAATAGAGAACGAATTTCAGTTGCATCTAACGTTTCCACTTCAAGAAGTGTTTGTGCTATTAGCTCTAATTGTTCTCTGTTTTCAGTAAGAATTTGTTTAGCGCGGTCATAACATTCTTTCACAATGCGCTGAACTTCTTGGTCAATCTCGTAAGCGATTTGATCACTATAGTTCTGCTCATTTTGAATGTCACGGCCTAAGAATACCTGGCCGCCACCGCCGCCAAATTGAAGCGGTCCTAGTTTTTCACTCATGCCGTATTCTGTAACCATCTTCCGTGCAATATTAGTTGTACGTTGGAAGTCGTTACTAGCACCAGTACTAGCTTCACCGAACATAATTTCCTCAGCAACACGACCACCAAGTAAGCCAGTAATCTTGTCGAGCAATTCTGGTTTGGTCATCATGAAGCGGTCTTCCTTCGGCAGCATAACAGCATACCCTCCAGCTTGACCACGAGGTACAATCGTAACCTTATGCACAGCATCCGCCTCGTCCAGAACCATACCAATAATAGTATGTCCACTTTCGTGGTGAGCCACGATGTTTCGTTCTTTCTCACTAACCACACGGCTCTTCTTAGCCGGACCTGCGATAACTCGGTCGATTGCTTCGTCAATAGAAACCATATCGATTTTTTCCTTGTCAGCACGAGCCGCTACAAGAGCAGCCTCGTTTAACAGGTTCTCAAGGTCTGCACCAGAGAAACCTGGTGTACGCATCGCAATGGTGTGAAGATCTACTGAATCTTCATCAAGAGGCTTATTACGTACGTGTACCTTCAATACTTCTTCACGGCCTTTAAGGTCTGGACGGTTAACCGTAATTTGACGGTCGAAACGTCCCGGACGTAATAAGGCAGGGTCAAGTATGTCAGGGCGGTTTGTAGCAGAAATAATAATGATACCTTCATTGGCACCGAAGCCATCCATTTCTACTAGTAATTGGTTCAATGTTTGTTCACGTTCATCATGGCCACCGCCTAAACCAGCGCCACGCTGACGTCCTACTGCATCAATCTCATCAATGAAGATGATACATGGAGAATTCTTCTTCGCATTTTCAAATAGGTCACGGACACGGGAAGCACCGACACCAACAAACATCTCTACGAAGTCGGAACCACTAATAGAGAAGAATGGTACGCCTGCTTCACCTGCAACTGCTCTTGCTAGCAATGTTTTACCAGTACCAGGAGGTCCTACTAATAGGACACCCTTTGGAATACGTGCACCAATTTGAGCAAATTTGCGAGGGTCTTTTAAGAAATCCACCACTTCAACAAGCTCTTGCTTTTCTTCATCTGCTCCAGCTACATCTTTGAAGCGAACTTTCTTCTTATCCTCGCTAAACAGCTTGGCCTTACTCTTACCAAAGTTCATAACACGGCTTCCGCCGCCTTGTGCTTGGTTAAGCAGGAAGAAGAATAATATGAAAATAATCACAAAAGGAATGATGGAGGTTAAGAACCTCACCCAACCACTCGGTTCTTCAGCAGCTTCAAAGCTTAAACTTTCACCAAGATTTTGTTCTTCTGCAATGGTAGTAATGTTTTGGATGATTTGTTCATTATCCGGAATGATAGATGTGAAAGAATTTTCCTCATCTTCTCCTGAAGCAAGCTCACCAGTTACATTGTAAGCATGATTCGTATATTGAACAGTCATCTTTTCTACTTGACCATTATTTAAAGCATCTTTGAATTCAATATAACTCAATTGTGTATCTTGATCGTTATCACCGTTAAATAGTCCTACAACACCTATCACAACTAAAAAGATTAATGCGTAGAATATTGTATTGCGAAATACTCGGTTCATTGCCTACCTCCTCCCAGGCGAGAAAACTATAGTAAATAGTACCATAAGTAAAAGTTTTTACACAACTCATAGCCATTCATGTTACTTCATTCTGTAAATAGAAATGAAACACCTAATTCCTTCACTATATGAATTAGGTATATTTATTATAACGTCAGAATCCTAATGAAATGCTGACCTTATAAGTGCAGGAAGCTGTCTCCCTTACTCTCCACCATAAATCGATGGCTTTAATACTCCGATGTAAGGAAGATTTCGATATCGTTCTTGATAGTCTAACCCATAACCTACAACGAATTCATCCGGAACCTCAAAACCTGCCAAATCTGCTTTCACATCTCCCTTACGACCAGCCGGCTTATCTAGGAGTGTTACGATTTTAATGGATCTTGCTTTACGATACTTAAACAAGTCCACAAGATAGCTGAGAGTTAGGCCACTATCGATTATATCTTCGATAATAAGCAAATCTCTTCCTTCTACTTGTGTGTCTAAATCCTTAATTATTTTTACCTCGCCAGACGATTGAGTAGTCCCGTGATAGCTGGAAACGTCCATAAAGTCCATTTCCAAGTGAGATTCTACCCGCTTCAATAAATCTGACATGAATGGAAGAGCGCCTTTCAGCACACCAATTACTAAAGGAAATTTATCATGATATTCCCCTGTTAACTGGGCAGCAAGTTCTTGGATCTTCTGCTGTATCTCTTCCTCAGATATTAATACTTTTTCAATATCGTTATGCATTTCCCATCCTCCTAGAAGTATCGTCATTCTTAACAGTTAGATGTAACCAATCGATTGAGTCACCTGCTTCTAATCGCGCTTTCTGCAAGGAGACAACCCACAGGATCCGGCCGTTATGATCCGTTACCATAGGCCATGAATCTCTCTCTTTTTGAGGAACCTTATGATCAATGAACAGATCTTTAATCTTTTTATGCCCATCCATCCCTCGTAAAGCAATCCTATCCCCAGCGCGCCTCGTTCGAACATGCAAAGGAAGTGCGATTTTATTTACATCACACATGAAATGATGCTCATTTTGCTCTAATGATGGTCCATCCCAACTAGCATGCACGCTTGTACCATCCGGCAAAAGCACCTTACCAGGTACATTTAAATAAAAATGAAAGGGCTCGCTGTCCTTGTCCTCCCGTAGAAACGTAAAGGTTATCTGTTCATACGAACGTAGCACCATTAAGTTTCGAGGAAGATTTATGGATAAATGCGGACTCTCTGCCTTCATTATTTGTTTAAACTGCTCCCAATGATGATAGGTAACATCATCAGGCTGCTCTTGATAAAGATAGTTTAATATTAGATGAAAGGTACGCCTTTGTAAAGATGAAGACGCGGCTAGAAATGCATTGAGGTCAAATCGGATTTCCTCAGGTTCTTTATGAAATAATGAAGATTGAAAAAAACGATCTGTCTGCTCCTTTAAAAAGGCTTCATCCTCTGATACATACTCGCTATAAGCTTGTATATGCTCATGCACCTTTCTATTTTGCTCTTTCAAAAAGGGGAGCACATGTAATCGAAAAGCGTTCCTAGTGTACGCCGGACTAGCATTAGAGGCATCAACGCAATAGTGGATGTCATGCTTTTGACAGTATTCCTCAATTTCTGCCTTCGTAACCCCAAGAAATGGACGAATAATCTGTCCTCCCCCAAACGGGCGGCGGACATCCATTCCTTTCATATGCTGTGGCTCTGCCCCTCTAGCCATTCGCATAAATACAGTTTCTACTTGATCATCGCCATGGTGCCCCATAGCCAGCATATCTGCTTGATGCTTCTGCATTTGTTCAGCGAAAAATTGATATCGCATATGTCTTGCAGCCACCTGAGTGCCTACCTGATGCTGTTCCTTATAGGAAGGAACGTCCAACGTAACAGATTCACACGCTACCCCCAAGTCGTCACACACAGATGTTACAAACTTCACATCCTCTTCGGAAGCCGCTCCTCTTAAAGAGTGGTCTACCGTGAGGGCAACCAGATGGAAGCCCCAGTGATGCTGAATGCCTTTTAGATAATGAAGAAGGGCCATTGAATCCGGCCCTCCAGATACCGCGATAAGTATAGTTGCATGCTGTTTAAACAGCTGATGCTGACGAGCAAATTGATCGACCTTCAGGTTAAACAACCGCTCCACTCCGTTCTAATCTGTTCTTAATATATCATTCCTTATCGTATCATTTTTCACAATCCTCCTGCAAAGTTTATGTTTACATCCACTGCATTAAAATATAAATGGTGTAGAACATTCCTGCTAGAGCAAGTATCCCCATACCTTCCCACACAGCATGGGACTTCTTTGGTACAGGTGCAGGTACCCCGGATTTGTGACGTGGTGCAGCTTGTTTTCTTTGTACACGAGAGGGTGTTCCACTTGATTTACTGCTTTGCTGCCTTAGTCGGTCATCCCAAACTATTTGTTGCACAGCTGCCTTCATTTGGCCGCTGGAATGAAACTTCCCGGAGAGAGCATGATGGATTACTCCTCGATACGCTCTTAGCTCTTTGCACTGATTCAGCTTTGTGGCCAAGGTCTTTTCACCATCTTTCCCTCTCTCAAATCGTTTCGGATAATAAATGTGCAGCATCACCATTGCAAGTGCAAACAAATCGTAGCTAGCCTCCGCCTTTCTTGACCCCATACCCCAGTACCCTCGATCATAAAATTCAGTGTATTCTTTAATGGCTCTTCCCTGTAGAGTCGTTCCCCCCACATCAATCCAACGAAGCCTTGCCGGAGGATAGGTTACAATAAGGTTCTCCGTTTTTAAGTCTCCAAACACCCACCCTGCTTGATGAAGCTTCTCTAGGTCCTCCAGTAATTGAACCATTAGTACTCCCAGCCATTCCTCGCCATGTGATTGCATAAACGGAATAAGCTCTTTCCCTCGCAAATATTCCATTACATAAAAAGAGGTGGTCGTTCCATCCCGCTTCACCCAATCATCAACATCCATTAAAGAAGGTCCAAGGGGTGTGCCTTGAACCTTCTGAAACGACTTCAGTACATTGACTTCGGATGTGATAGTAGTCTGGTTGAAGCCGAACTTAATCGCGACTGGAGTTCTGTTATATTGGGCCAGAAATACTGCCCCACAAGCTCCGGACCCAAGCTTCTTTACGATGCGATAAGATCGGCTATACCATTTTCCTGTTACAATTGTGCCTGGTTGAATATCAATAACCTGATTCTTCCCTGGATGATTCATCACGACTCAATAGACTCCTCAAATTTTTCTTCTTTTGGAACTGTTGAATGGCCTCTCGTAAAGCTGGACCAGTTGGTGTAATACCACCGCTTGTCAGCTTAGGGAAAACGGACGAAATCGAATCCAGCTGAGGCGTCCAATCCATGATTCTTTCTATCGGCTTCCGCTTACCAGGGAAGGAATAGATGGAAAATTTATTATTACCCATTCTGGCATTCAAGCTTAAAGAAAGGTCATACAACGAATCCTGCACGGTAGGGAGTTTGTTGTGCATGCTTGCACTTGTATCGACAAGAACCAATACTTCTAAATCACACGTTTCCCCTAGGTCCTCTACAACCTCCATCACTTCTCCTCTTTGATCTGGCGGCAGCTCCTCTACGTGCTTCTCAGCGCCAAGAATGGACTGCAGCTCTTGGTTGACGACACCCTGTAACGTTTGAGTCATTGCTTGCCTGGTAACCATCTGAACGGTTTGAGACAAGGATTTGGCATAAACGATTTGGCTGACCCCGCCCCCGGATAATGCAATTTCCTCTACTTCCTCTAACCCTTCCGGCTGTTCGGATTGATCATTTTCCAACACACCGATAACATTAATGGTTATACCTTGCTGGTGAGCTAATGTTGCAACGGCAGATGGATCCTCTCCTTGGTTGGAGCAACCGTCAGTTATTAGTAACACCTGTTTTAGCGTACCTTTTTTCATGAATGCTCTCCTCCTGCAAAAATGGTATTACCATCATCGCCTCTCGGATTAGAAAATATACTTCGCTGGCTCACAAAAAAACGAACCCCTTAAAGAAGGAGTTCGCATTATCCTACCGTTCGCTTTTTTGCTACTGGAATCGCAGCCCATTCTGGAACATTTCTTTTTATCTTTGTTACCAGCACAGTCATGTCATCCTCTATCGCACCAGACCTTGTCCGCACAACCTCTTCTAATAATAAATCCGCAATATCCTGGGGATCATCGGTTTCCATGTCCCTTATCTTTCTCTTCAGCCACAGGTCGACATTCTCCACATGCTTGGGTCCTTCAAAAATACCATCACTCATCATAATGAGAAGGTCTCCAGCTTTCAATTCCTCGCTTACGACATCAACCTCAAAATCCTGGATAATGCCAATCGGTAGGTTGCTAGCTTCGATTTTATGCAATTGATCGTTGCGTCTAATAAAGCTAGGAGTTGACCCAACCTTTAAGAATTTCGCACTAGCATCCTGTAAATCCAACACCGCTAAATCTAACGTGGAAAATATCTCATCCGTCGTTCGAAGCGACAGAATAGAATTGATAGACTTAATAGCAACCTTCTCTTCAATTCCTGTTTCTAATATTTGTTGGAGCAAACGCAAGGTCTCCATACTCTCCACGTGAGCTCTTTCTCCATTCCCCATCCCATCACTAATTGCTACCGCATACTTACCCGCACCGAGCTCAATGGTAGAATAGCTGTCCCCAGACACCAGCCCTCCATCCTTAGCCGCATGCGCTACACCCGTTTCAATAACATACTTTCTAGCCGATCCGAACGAGAAGTAGCAATACCCATTAGGAAATGGTGAAATTTCTTCCTGCTTTACAATTATCGTCTCCCGTAATATCTCTGAAAGCACCGGAGCAACTATTTTTGCCCCCTCCCCTTTATAATCGTAAAAGGATAAGGTCATCTCTATATCTACATCCCCCGCTTCTAAGCTGTAAATCTCCATCTGCTCTATTTCAAAGCCCATCGTTTTAAGCGCCTGGACTATTTCTTCTTCTTGGGTATCATGATTTTCTCGTTCCTTTAAAATTTCCTTCGCAAAGTCCCCCATCACTTCTGATACTCCACGGAGCTGCTCTGCAACAAACCTTCTGCTTTCGAACACCTGTCTCTTTAAATGCTTATTAGCCTGAAAAAAGGAAAGCTCATGACGCATGGATTCCACCACTTTATCAGTCTTTACGCAATGCTTATCAAACTCCATATGCAATTTGCGTTTACTCGTATAAGTTCCATCATCCAGACTTGTCATCATTTCCTGCATATAGCCGTACGTTTGATCAAAGTTCTGTGCCCAGCACTTCTCCTTGCGAAAGCAATTCTGACACGTTTTTTCTGTAACATTGCTCAGGAAATAATCTGTCTCTTTCTCCTCTTCCTCCTGATCTTCCTTCCACTCCACTTGAGAAAAACTACTTGATAGCGCTTTAAACACATGAGAGAACTGCTGTACGCGATCTGCCGTTACGTTTCGCACTTTCTCTAAGTATTGTTCCTGCTGATGGGTATGCTCGTTCGTACCAGGGATGTAACGAGCAATCTTACGTATCCACGACTCCGGTGTTAAGAAAAATAACAACACCGCCACAGACGTTTCATATATAGAAGGAGCGAGCTCTTGATACCCTTCCCCATATATTCCAATTAGCAGGGTACCAACAAATAAACCGATGCCTACTCCGAATTTTTTTCCGTCTTTTAATAAGCCTCCTAATAAACCAGAAAAGGCCAGCAAACTCATCTGATAAAGACTTGCCACATCCGCTAAGCTCAAAATTAACCCTGTAACGACCCCAACCGTAGAACCAATTGCCGCTCCACCTACAAAGGCAAGCCACATCACTAGATAACGGGATAGAATTTGCTCCATCGACACATCATAGATCTGCCAGCCTATCGTTCCTGTCAGGACAGAGGCTAATAAAATGATCATACACACAATCTCTTCATTTTTCAGTGCCTGCTTATACTTTTTTGGTGATAGTAATGGAACACTCTGCATAAATATTAGTACAAGGATGGCACTAAGGCTTGCTTCCACAAGCGCCAGCATCCAGTCGTACGCTTCCATATTGTTGGTCAAGTAGTAGAGAACGGATCTTGTTGCGAGACTTGCAAAGAAAACAAAGAACGGGAGCAGTTTTTGCTGGTCCCTGAATCTATGAAAGATAAAGGCTAATAGGAAAAACAAGACCATAGCCATGCTTATAAAGATGCTCTGCTGCCAATGAAAAGTCATTGAACCTATTAGAACGGCAAACATCACTTTCATGGACTTCTCTTTTCTCATCAGCCACACAGAAGCGAGAAAAGAAAGGGCAAAAGGCGATACAGTTGATAGAACGATAGCTCGTCCTAATAGAAAACCAACTATAAATAGGAGCCATCCTCGTTCAATGAAGAATACTTTCACCTGCTCCCCCATCCTCCGCTTCCACTTCGTCATGACATGGGTCATATTTCTTCTAGAAACTTTCACGTTCCCTCGTGTAATAGAATCCATCATGGTTATCTCTCCTCCTTGTTGTTTCATTTAACCACAATGGACAAACTTATTTTGTCAAAACAACAGAACGTTAGGGAAGAACCTTTCGACTACATTCTTCTTCCAAAAAGAGGATTCGCCATTTTCAATCCATCCCCATCCCTTTTCCATACATGCTCATGTCGGAAAGAATGGTCTTTTCTCCAATTGTCACGATAAAAGAATGGTATATGTCCTTCGTGAGCAATAAACTCTGCTAATAGTTGTAGTTTTTCCTCCTGTATAGCATAATGATGCGGAAAACTTGATACGAAGTAATATGAGGGTTGTCACTCCAGACCATAGCCTCCCATATTCATATAAGTAAATGACCCTTCATTATCCCCCATTATATTGATTAAGACGAATCACCAAATGCTGCATCTCATCAACCTGTTAGCCGAAAAAGAATTACTAAATAAAAAATGTCCCATATTTTATTGACACCATTTTATACGTGGTGTATTATATTCCTTGTGACTTCGCGATAACACACTTGAAACAGCTCAGGCGATGAATTCCATAATGACATTGAAGGAGCCTTTGCTATATATATGGCGGCGTAGCTCAGCTGGCGAGAGCGCACGGTTCATACCCGTGAGGTCGTGGGTTCGACTCCCTCCGCCGCTACTTTCTTTTTTTTACATATTCATAGTGCTAGGCCCGTTGGTCAAGTGGTTAAGACACCGCCCTTTCACGGCGGTAACACGGGTTCGAATCCCGTACGGGTCATCATCCGATTCTTGTCCTAACGCACAGCTATGCTGTGCGTTTTTTATGTATATACCGCTAATATAGTAACCATGAAAAACGACCTGGCGCTAGGAGCAGCCAGGTCGTTTTTAGTTTACGATTGATGCATTTCTATGGCTTCCTTCACTGTTGGGAACGTTTTTAAGGAGGATAAATCCAAGTTGATTTTGGCAGATTGCAGGGCAAGCCCAGGGGAGATGCCTGCAATAATTAACTCAGTACCTAATAGCTGTAGAATATCCTTTAGCCTATATATCCCACGGATAATTTCCTCATCATAGCTGTTAAGACCAGATAACTCCATAATTAAATATTCATGCTGCGTTTCTGCCATTTTGCTCGTAATATTATCGGTAATTAAATTCAAGCGCTCCCCATCAATATTTCCGATTATCGGCAATACAGATATCCCTTCAGCTATCGGAACAATAGGTGTGGAAAGAGCGGATACTTCTTTCATATACGTTGTGAGGTCATCTTCAGCATGCTTTTGAGCAGAAATATCTTTTTGGACTCCAATGAAGTAATACTGCCCTTCTGCTTCCATATAAACAGGATCAATATGTAATTCATTCCAAAATGGGGTGCCGTCTTTCTTATAGTTTAATACCTCAATGGTAATGGACTTCCTATGCTGAATAGCTTCTCGAAGCTGTTGGATTGCTCGCTCATCTGTTTGCTCACCCTGAAGAAAGCGGCAGTTATGACCTAGTATTTCTTCTGAATCATACCCCGTGATGTAACGAAAACCTTCGTTTGCGTAGATAATGGGATTATCACTTTGATTGGGATCTGTAATAATGGCGCCAACGCGCGTATGATCAATCGCTTTTTCTAACAAAGAATAATAAATGGAATCATTAATTAGATGATTCTTCATCCGTTTCACCTTCCTATTTAGACCTCTTGTACGTTCGACTGCGTATTCTAATAGTATCAAAATGTTCTTATATGCTCAAAAAATTGTACCCTGTTCAGTGATGTCATATAAAAAGGTCTGCTGGACACATCGCAGCAGACCTTCTATGGGAACGCAAAGCATTCTCTTTATATAAAATATAGTTCATTCCTAATAGTTGCTCATAGACAGCAAGTTAGCCTCTTTTAGCACCTCGACCCCCGCGTTTGGACTCTGTATGCTTTCTAAGGGACGCCATACGCTCCTCGCTATCCTTTAGAAAACGGTTCATCTTCGACTCAAACGTTTCCGGCTTTTCACGGCGATCATGGTTACTCTTTCCACGGCCTCCACCTTTTGGACGACGATCTTTATTATGGTTATTGCTCTGGTTTTGGTTTTGGTTATAATTTTCCTGAGCTTTCTTAATAGAAAGACCAATCTTTCCATCATTCTCTACGTTGATAACCTTAACCTCAACCTGATCACCTTCGCTTAGGTGGTCGTTAATGTCTTTCACATAACTATCAGCAACCTCACTAATGTGAACGAGACCTGTAGAACCATTTGGAAGTTCTACGAACGCTCCAAAGTTAGTGATACCTGTTACCTTGCCCTGCAACTTGCTGCCTACTTCGATTGACATAAAAAAAATGCTCCTCCTTAAGAATTTCAAAAAGTATCTTCCAACATATTATATATAAGCTTTAAAAAGAGTGTCAATATGACGGGCTGTTATCAGGCATTTTAAAGATAATTTCTCCTTCTTTCGAGAAGAAATAATTGGTCCTTGCTATTTGAAGGACGTATTCCTCGTCATTAAGAAGCTGAATCTCCTCTTTCAGATCCTTCTCCTCCTGATCCAACGTAGCCATCTGATCTTGTAATTGTTCATATTGTTCCTTTTTTTCCGCATAAGTAATACGTTGATTTATATGGAAAGTGATTAAGCCTCCAAATAATAGCACAGTAACTAGTGTAAATAAAGCCAACCGACGTATAAGGCGCTTTTTCTTCTTCTGTTGTCTTTCCATATATGCATCATATTGCTTTACATATCCAGAATCGATTTTAGCGACGGATTTTCGTTTTTCCTTCACCAAATAGCTACCTCCCCTTGTGTCGGATCTTTTTCCACCATTTAAGCATTATATTCTCTATTGTACTATAAAACCCTTTTAAATGGAGTAAATAATTTTTCATAAATTTTGGGGTTAGTCGCCAAAGGATTTTGCCAATAAGTTGTAGTGGGAACAGTAGAATTTTTCCCGTAAGCACAAGAAGCCAAACTAAAATCGTCCATAAACCTAGTAATATTTTTAATAAGAGAAGCAGCAGCCAACGTATTGGGTGGTATATGACAATAAGGAAAAGTCGTTTTACCAATCGAATGACAGAAATAGTAATAGCAATAATCTTTTCTAACACTTTCATGTAAATGGTCTTCAGCAATGCCTGATACATGGAAAACCCACACAGAATAAGAAGAAATATATAAAACCGGAGCTCCCCCTGGTTTGCAACGAACATAAAATAAAAAATAATTAAGCCTTGCAAGATCCAAAAAAATATCTCGATGGAAAAAGCAAATATGATTTGCTTTTTCCAGTACCTTTCAAACCGTCGAAAGGTATCGATTGCCATCCCGAGATATATTCCTGTCCATAGCATCATAAACATAGTGACAAACTGTGTATCTAAACTCATTTGAACATTTTGCTAAAGAATCCTTTAGCCTTCTCCCCATTTTGCTCATCAAGGTAGGTGAGCTCGTACACTTTCCCTTTAATAGAAACGATTCCTTGATCGACATCAAGATTTTTCATCTGTAGATTTTGGCCTCTGACAACCAAATATCCCATAGACGTTTGTAATAAAAACTCTTCCGCGTCGAAGCTGTCCACTTCCTTCACACCTGTAATTTCTAGATTTCGACGATTGTTCATCTTCACGTGATGCTCTGCTTGTCCCCGAACTGTTTCTTCCTTCTCATAATACTCCATCGAACAACCCCCCTTATCGATAACAATGTATGAACAGAGGCAAAGAAGTAGAACAAAATTTCAACAGCTGGGGCAGCATCCCCATTTGTCCTGTACACTATTTCCCGCGCAATTAATGCAGTAATTTGTCATAAAGCATGGACCTTCGCTTCATATTGGCTGGATAATCATACTAGTTGGCGGAATTGTTTTAGCTTATGTATGCTAGTGAAACGGATTTTTTTAGATGATAAAGAATGTCATAAAAAAACGAGCCTGCTTTGGAGGCTCGTTTTTCCTTATAGCTCTTCTTCCTTTATCACTTTGTATAAAGAATTAGCTTCGTCTTTTTTTACGGTCTCGCGAAGCGAAACTATTTCTATAGTCAGTTGCTTTTGTCCAAATCGAATGGACAATTCATCTCCGATACTAATTTCTGAAGAAGCCTTAGCAAGATTCCCATTAACATGGATTCTTCCTTGAGAGGCTACTTCCTTAGCAAGGGTACGCCTTTTAATCAGCCTTGAAATCTTTAGAAACTTGTCCAGTCTCATAAGTTATCCATCACTTCTTTCTTTTTGTTTTGCTAACACCCAATATTGATCGAGCTCCTCTAACGTCATCTCGGACATAACCTTTCCTGACTCTGAAACAAGAGACTCCATTTCTATGAAGCGGCTTTTAAATTTATGATTGGTACGTTGTATGGCAATTTCAGGATTAATCCTATAGTAGCGGGCAACATTTACGAGCGCAAATAATATGTCTCCCAATTCGTCTTCTTGTTCGTACGCTCCTTTGGCATCTACACTCTCATGGAATTCTTGTATTTCCTCTTCTACCTTTTCCCACATTGGAGCTGGGTCATCCCAATCAAAACCAACCTTCTTAGCTTTTTTCTGGAGCTCTTGTGCCTTCATTAAGCCAGGCAGGGTATCTACTACGCCGTCTATTACAGATGGTCTACTGTCACCCTTTTCCTGTTGTTTGATTTGATCCCATGTGTTTACCACTTCTTCTGCAGAGTGAATGGTTGTATCTCCAAATACATGGGGATGACGGCGGATCATCTTTTCGGTTATAGATAGAATTACGTCATCTACCGTGAAATATCCTTCATCTTCCCCGATTTGGCTGTGCAGCATTACCTGAAGAAGGACATCGCCCAGCTCTTCAACCATCCCCTCATCATCTTGATCTTCAACAGCTTGAAGGAATTCGTAGGCTTCTTCTATTAAATAAGGACGAAGAGATTCATGGGTCTGTTTTCTATCCCATGGGCAGCCATTTGGTCCTCTTAACGTACTAATTACTTCTTTCAACCGGAAAAATTGATGATTCAGCTTCTCCCTCGGCACGGGCGGGATATATAAACTGGTTAAATTACTTAAAGCCATCTCCCTATCCAATTCAAAAAGAGGTAATTCCGTTATCTCTTCCTGGGAGGTTCCAGCAGCTTCCACAATATAGACGGGATGATCATGTGGAATGTCTTCCATTAATTCTATCTTCACGTCAGAGGCAATCATCTCATCGTATAGCTGACAGAAAATAGTGTGCTGCTCATAATTCAGCTGACTCCTCGTAAAATTCGTAGCATCCAGAAATTGAAATCCTTCTATAGGATCGATACGGAGCGAGGCAAATAGGTCGTCTAGAAAGCTTTGCCCCCCTTTAATTTCCACGGTGACTACACCTTCTTTTTGTTTTTCTAACAGAATCTGCACCGTTCTCTCAGCTAGCATAGGGTGACCAGGCACCGTGTACAGTACCGATTGCTGCTGTGATTGCTGAATTAAAGTGTCCGCAATGCTACTATACACATCTCCAAACTGTTCAAAAGCTTCATATGTATGATCGAACGATTGAAAAGACACTCCTTCCTCCTGCAAAGCCTCCACAACCGGATGATGAAGAGTACGAGTAAAAACAGTCTCTTTATAATTTGTCATGAGACGATACAGGCCTAACTGCAGCTGTTCTATATCTCCAGCGCCTAGTCCTACCACAGTAATGTGATTCATATTCTACCTCCTTTTCCATAACCAAATGAGCTTTCCTCCGAAAGGAAGCGCATATAGTTCATCTTCCGTAAAAACGTTCATACGTAGCAGTACAAGCATTGTAACAAATATGCCTGCGCTTACAATACTTATAGTGTACCAAAGATAATCCAGGCGTGTTTGTATAGTAAAAAGGGTCTCCATAACCCATTTCCCAGCCAAAACGGTACTTATCAATGCCAGCAAGGACATGGTGATTGCCTTCCATGGTAGGGAGTTGATAAAAGGTACACGAATCGTTCGATATAATAGGAGTGCATTCCCACCCCAGACCACCATGATTGCTGTTACCGAGCTAATAGCCCCGCCAGTAATACCATACATTGGAATCAGCCATATATTGAGAAAAACCTTTACTACGAAGCCTAGCAATACCATCACAGCTGGAGTCTTCATTCTTCCTAGTCCTTGAAGTAAGGAGGAGTAGGTAAGAGCTAAAGAGCCGAACAAAACTAACACTGCTAGCACCTGCAGCGTCTCGGTACCATGTCGGGAATTAAAGAATAATACATTTACCTCCGGGAGCACTAATACGAGGCCAACTGCCGCTGCTGCAGAAAAAATAAAACTAAACTTAATGGCACTATGCGCATCAGCATAAGCCTCCGCTCGTTTATTCTCCAATCGCTGCTTTGTGAGAGAAGGAACTAAGGAGAGCGCAAAGGAAGAGCCGATTACCGTACCTAATTGGATAAGCGGATATCCTCTATCAAAAACACCCTTCCACTCTTTCGCTTTCTCTAGAGAGTAGCCATAATCTTTAAGCTGTGCCACCATCGTTAAAGCATCTCCGAGCTGGATGAATAGTAAAAGCATATAATTGAGACAGATAAACAACCCAACCATGAAAACCGTTCGGATAATATTCCTGAACGGAATTGGTCGTTGTTCATTGATACTAGATGGAAGACGCTTAACAGCAAAAGCTCCTAACACGCCAATGGCAACCATTGCCCCAACAATCGATCCGAAGGCTGCCCCAGCCCCAACATGGTACAGACTATAACCGCCTCCAACCAAATAAACCGTCGCTAAAACGATAACAACGACTCGGACTAGCTGCTCCGTTATTTGAGAGTATGCGGTCGGCCCCATATCCTGAAGACCTTGAAACGTACCTCGCAATATAGAAGTAAAAGGCAGGAATAAGAAGACCAAAGCCGAGACACGAAGAGGCATAACCAATCCTTCATCCCCCATGAAGGTAGCAATGAAGGGAGCTCCCCCATACAATAACCCACATAACACTAAACTAATACTTATCAGCAACAAGAACACCGGAACAAAAAAGCCGCGCATCGACAACATTCGTCTTTCAGCAACCAATGTCGAAATAGCGACAGGAAAGCCATAAATCGATATCATCCATGCCATGCCAAGAAACGGATAAACCTGTTGATATATGTAGAATCCTACATCACCTGCTATATTTTGCAACGGAATTCGATAGCCGGCACTAAGCACCTTGCCAATCATTCCGGCAATCGTTAACAGCATAGCACCCTTAAAAAAATGTTGTCGTACGTTGTTACTTCCCATGGATGGATCCTTTCTTCATCAATCTCTATCTGCCAAATATTATAGCATAAATAACCTTATAACTTAGACCAGAACAACATACATACACAGCACTGAAACCATTAAAAAAGGAGCCCTAATCGGCTCCTCCAAGCTATTCCATTTGCCTTGCAAGGAAACTAGCAGCAGTTTCCACAGCCTTCTGTTCCACATCGCCAATGGTTTGTCCTTCTTTACCAATTATCATCACACACCCTATCGGGTCACCATTAGCAATAATAGGGCCAATCACATAGGAGGAGATAGACTCTTCATTCCCCTCCACCACTTCTACAGTGGATTCATTACCATCTGTAATAACACTTCTATCCTGAATAGCCTGCTCTACTTTTTTCCCAATGTTCTTGTTCAAATATTCCTTCTTTGATCCTCCTGCAACAGCAATAAATTCATCACGATCACATATAAGAACAGTATGACCAAGAGAATCAAACAAAGCATCCGCATACTCCTTAGCAAAATCACCAAGCTCACTAATCGGAGAATACTTTTTCAAAATAACTTCACCTTCACGATCCACAAAAATCTCTAGCGGATCCCCTTCCCGAATACGCAGTGTCCTACGTATTTCCTTCGGGATAACAACCCTACCTAAATCATCAATACGACGTACTATACCTGTTGCTTTCATTCTATGGAGCCTCACTTTCATTAGATGATTAGCCATGGTGAAAAAATTGACACTCCCTGAATTAACAGGATCACCACCTGATGAGTATAGTATTATTCACAATACAGGAACTATTCATTTAAAATTCAAATTTATAATAAAAAAACCATAAAGTGACAAGAAAAGCGGAGGCGACCGTTCAAAGACGTATGGGCTGGACTTCCCTTGTATGAGATAAAGGAAACACAATGAGCACAGCGAATTGATGTTGACTTATCGCAAGGAAAGGGAGGAAGCCCACTAGTCTTTGGTCGCCGCAGCTAGACACGAAAAGCGGAAGTGGGCGGTTAGTGACGTAAAGGGTGGACGGCCTCGCATGAGATAAAGGAAACACGATGAGCACAGCGAATCGATGTTGACTTATCGCAAGGAGAGGACGGAACCCTTCTAGTCACTGCCCACTGCAGCTAGATCAAGAAAAGCGAAAGTGGGCGGTTAGTGACGTAAAGGGTGGATGGCCTTGAATGAGATAAAGGAAACACAATAAGCAACGCGAATTGATGTTGACTTATCGCAAAGAGAGGACGGAACCCTTCTAGTCACTGCCCACTGCAGCTAGACACGAAAAGCGGAGGCGACCGTTCAAAGGCGTATGGACTGAGGCCAACAGGATGTTGGTCAGTTCCACGTTGCCACACGACGTGGCGCCCTTAGCGGAACTTCCCCTACCTGAATGAGATAAAGGAAACACAATGAGCAACGCAAAAAAGACCCTCACCACAAGGTGAGGGTCCCTACAAGTAAATTACTCCTTCACTGTTTCCAGTGCTTTCGTAACTTCTTCCACTGTTTTATAACGATTCAAGGAATCTTTGCGATTAAATTGGAAGGTCATTTTTAATTTCGTTTCTTCTGTCCCTAATTGGATAAGGCGTCCGTATTGATTAGCAAGCTCAAACAGCTTTGCTCCATCAATGGACTGACTCGCTTCTGTTTCCATTACTAGCTCAATCTTCTTATTCTTTTCCGTAATGGATTCAATGCGTTCCTTCTTAGCATGCAGCTTCAGGATAGATACTTGGAACAGATTCTCTACTTCCTCTGGATAATCACCGAACCGATCCATCAGCTCGTCCTTTAAATCCTGGATGTCTTCATGAGATTCGATAGATTGGAATCGTTTATACATATCAATCTTTTGCTTCTCATCGTTAATGTAACTATCTGGCAAGTACGCATCGATTCCCAAATTCAATTCTGGCTCAAACGGCTTGACCTCTTCATAGGATTTTCCTTGTCGTTTAGCCTCGATAGCATCTTTCAGCATTTGCGAATACATATCGAAGCCAACAGAATCAATAAAACCGTGCTGCTGGGCACCTAAGAGATTACCTGCCCCACGAATGGATAAATCTCGCATGGCAATCTTAAACCCGGAGCCTAATTCGGTAAATTCCTTAATGGCTTGCAGGCGTTTTTCTGCTACTTCTGTTAACACCTTATCTTTTTGATAGGTGAAATAGGCATATGCCACGCGATTGGAGCGGCCAACTCGCCCACGGATTTGATACAGCTGACTCAGCCCCATGCGATCCGCATCAGAGACGATGAGGGTATTCACGTTCGGAATATCTACACCCGTTTCAATAATTGTAGTAGAAACGAGTACATCGGATTCCCCTTCTAAGAAGCTGAACATGACATCCTCCAGCTCAGACTCGTTCATTTGGCCATGTGCATGAGACACACGCGCATCCTCTACTAGTGCTGATATTTCCTCTGCAACTCGTTCAATATTCTCTACACGGTTATATAGGAAAAACACCTGACCTCCCCGCGCCATTTCCCGTTCTATTGCTTCTCGAATAAATACAGGGTTGTACTCCAGAACATAAGTCTGGATGGGGAAGCGATTCTCTGGAGGCGTTTCGATTACAGATAAGTCTCTTACACCAAGCATGGACATGTGCAACGTTCTTGGGATAGGAGTAGCCGTTAACGTTAGCACATCAACATTCGTCTTCATCTGTTTAATCTTCTCTTTATGCTTCACACCAAATCGTTGCTCCTCATCCACGATGAGCAGGCCAAGCTCCTTCACTTTAATATCCTTGGATAAGACACGGTGGGTACCGATTACAAGGTCGACACTGCCATTTTTCAGACCATCTATCGTTTCTTTTTGCTGTTTTCTTGTTCGGAAGCGACTTAGTAAACCAATATTGACAGGGAAGTCTTGGAATCGTTCACGGATGGTTTCGTAATGCTGCTGGGCTAGTATGGTGGTTGGTACTAATATAGCTACCTGTTTTCCATCGGCAATAGCTTTAAATGCTGCACGAATAGCCACTTCGGTTTTCCCATAGCCAACATCCCCACATAAGAGACGATCCATTGGTCGAACACGCTCCATATCGTGCTTAATTTCTTCAATGCAGCGTATCTGGTCCTCTGTCTCTTGGTATGGAAAGGCCGCTTCAAAATCACGCTGCATTTCGGTATCTTCTCCAAAAGCGTGACCTTTGGAAGCTTCCCGTTCTGCATATAACTGGATTAAATCGTCTGCAATATCCTCCACAGAGGATTGTACGCGGCTTTTTACCTTCTTCCATTCAGAACCGCCGAGCTTGTACAACTTCGGCTCTTTGCCTTCGGAGCCAACGTATTTCTGGACGAGGTCAATTTGGTCAATCGGAACGTACAGCTTGTCATCTCCGGAATATTTAATGTTTAGGTAGTCCTTGTGAATACCATTTAGCTCTAAAGTTTCAATACCTATATACCGACCAATCCCGTGATTAGCGTGGACAACGTAATCGCCAACCTTTAATTCCTGATAGCTCTTTATCCGCTCGGCATTGGATATTTTCTGTTTCCTTTTGGGACGACTGGTCCGTTTTTTAAACAGCTCTTTTTCAGTTAAAACAGCAACATGGTGCATCGGCAGCTCAAAACCACTATTGATTTGATCAATAATAATAGTAGGTTTCTGAATCGGAAGCTCAGGCTGCTTGTCTGCCTTCACTGCTTCCATATCATAGTCTTCAAGAACTGATTGAATTTTGTCAGCCCGCTCCTCATTCGGAGCCACAATAAGAACAGAATAGTTCCCTTTTTCCCAGCGCTGCATTTCATTTTGAAGCAAATTCATCTGCCCATGAAATTGCTGCATAGCGCGACAGGAGAAATTCACTATATTTTCTGGCTGTGTATTCGGAATATGACGCAGAAAAACAGACATATATAAACGGGGATGATGCATGCCATGCCATACGTCCTTCCAATTATACGAAATAGCCAGATCTCGGACGATCTTCCCTTGCTCCAGCAAACTGCTATACCACTCTGATTCTTCTTCATCCAAACGATTCGCCGTTTCTTGAATACGGCTCATCTCATCTAAAATAACAAGCCCATCTTCTGGTAAATAGTCTAGTAAACTAGCCGATTGCTCATAGAACAAGGAGGAATATTTATACATTTCCTGAAATCGCTCTTGATTCTTTAATTTTTCAATATCATTTTCAATCGTCTCGGCTAGCTGCTCTTTCAACTCATCACTGGATAGCTTTTGAAGCGTAGAGGAGTATGCCTCTTCCAAACGCTGCCCAGCCCTTGTTAAGTCCTCTTCTGTTAACAGCAGCTCGCTCGCGGGCCCAATGGTGACACGGTCCAGCTTAGCAAGAGAGCGCTGACTATCAGAATCAAAGTATCGGATTGAATCAATTTCATCGTCAAATAATTCAATGCGCAGCGGATTGGGCTGCGTTAATGGATAAATATCCAAGATGCCTCCTCGCAGACTGAATTGTCCAGGCGAGGATACTAAATCAGCACGCTCATAGCCAACATCGACGAGCTCCTTCAGATACTTATCAAGCTCTATTGTAGTCCCCACTTCAAAGGAAAGCTGATACGATTCCCAATATGTAGTAGGAGGGAGTATTCGCTTCAATGCAGCAACTGGAGCCACTAATATCCCCTTTTTGCTTTGTGCCCAATGGTTTAATGCTTCAATTCGCTCACTTCTCAATTCCGGACTGGCGACAGCGATTTCAGAAGCAATCAGCTCGTTAACCGGATAAAGATGAACCTGTTCTGCAGTTGATAAACCTAGTAAATCTTCATATAATTGCTGCGCTTGGACCAACTGATGAGTTACTAATAATATAGGTCTTTCTGTAGCCTCTTCTAAAATAGAAACTAAGGTACTTCTAGCTGAACCAGAAAGACCTGATGCAAATTGTTCCTTCATTCCGGAGGAAAACCCGGAGATTATGGAATGAACATCATCTTGCTTTTGTAAGTACGTCTTTAATCCTTGCAAGTTTTTCCCCCCTGATTAGCCTAGCATCCATACAAAAATGCTTTGGGTTTCTCACCAAAGCACAACATCTTTTATTGTAAAAAAGAATCTAATTCATGGTAATGCGGATTGTTTTCCATTGCTTCCTGACAATGCTCACATATGGTTTCTACTTGAATATCTCCATTTTCGTGATATCGAATCATCTCAAGACGCTCCTGATCGGTTAATTGATGAATCCCAAGCTCATGGCTAGTTGCCTGTTCGTGCCCAATTTCAGCCATGTGCTGCTTACAGTGACGGCATCGGTAAACTACGGCCATAATGTGCCTCCTAACAGAACACTTTTATGCCTAGTTTGTCCTCTATAAGATAACCTTATACGAAAACAGGTTCAAGGATTCCCCGTTATTGATTAAAATCGTTCATCACTTCATTAAACGACTTTTCCATCCAAGCTTCACAAGCATCCGCTGCATAAGAAATACTGTCTTGAATAACAGCCTCTTCGTCTTGTTGAAACTTGCCAAGTACGTAATCCGGTACTGGCATTGGCACACTCGGTCTTCCAATACCAAAACGCAAGCGAGGAAACTCCTTCGTACCAAGCTGATCAATGGTAGACCGTATGCCATTATGGCCTCCATGACCACCTTTTTTCCGAAGTCGTATTTTTCCTGGAGGCAGATCCAGATCATCGAAGACTACAACAATATCTTCAATATCTAAATCATAATATTCCATCAGCGGACGAATAGCCTCCCCTGATAAATTCATGTACGTCATCGGCTTCATGATTAAAATCTTCTCTGTACCTATACGCTCCACTGTATATTGAGCTTTATACTTCTCTTTATCTAACGTCCAGCCCTGCCGTCGTAACAACTCATCTATAACCATAAACCCAACGTTATGCCTTGTCTTATCAAACTTAGGTCCTGGATTACCAAGCCCAATAATACACTTCATATTATCCCTCATTTCCACAACACGTCCAAATAATATCTAGCTTTATATATTGTACCGAATTTTATAAGCAAAAGAAAAGAAGAAACCTGTGAAATATTTAGAAAAGCGGAAGTGCCCGTTAAGCGGCGTATGGACTGGATGGCCCTGAATGAGATAAAGGAAACACAATGAGCAATGCGAATTGATGTTGACTTATCGCAAGGAAGGGACAGAAGTCCACTAGCCGCTGGGCACTGCAGCTAGACACGAAAAGCGAAGGCGACCGTTCAAAGACGTATGGGCTGGACGGCCTCGCATGAGATAAAGGAAACACGATGAGCATTGCGAATCGATGTTGACTTATCGCAAGGAGAGGAAGGAAGCCCACTAGTCTTTGGTCGCCACAGCTAGATCAAGAAAAGCGGAAGTGCCCGCTAAGCGGCGTATGGACTGAGGCCAACAGGATGTTGGTCAGTTCCGCGTTGCCACACGACGTGCCTTAGCGGAACTTCCCTACCCTGAATGAGATAAAGGAAACACGATGAGCATTGCGAATCGATGTTGACTTATCGCAAGGAGAGCGCTGAATCCTTTTCGTGTTTAGATATTCTAACCGAGAAGCTGCCATTCCTATTCTCATAAAAAAGAGGCGCAACCAATAGGTTGGGCGCCTCCTTTTGCTAACTCATTAGGATTGGTCCTCTTCTGAGTTTTCCTCTGTATTTGCTTCTTGTTCTGCTTTTTCATTGATTACTTCAGGCTCAGCATCTTGTGTCTCACCTGATTCAACAACCTCTTCAGTCTGAGGTGGCAGGACGGTTACAATGGTAGTGGTTTCGTCCTCTGTAATTTCATAATTCCGACCTTCTTTAAGGTCTGAAACCAATAAACTATCATTAACTTCTAGGTTAGTAACATCTAAAGTGATGTGCTCTGGTATTTCATTTGGTTTAGCACGAACGGATAATTCATGAAGCGGTTGAGAGAGAATTCCTCCATCTTTCACGCCTTGTGCTTCTCCGTCCAAGTGAATTGGCACTTGTACGTCTACTTCAGAAGACATATCGATTCGGAAGAAGTCTGCATGATACAGTTCATCACGAATCGGTTCTACTTGATGGTCATGGAGCATAACGTCAATTGGTTTATGCCCTTCAATATCAAGAGCAAGGATTACGTTTTTACCTTCATCACGAAGGGTTTTCAGTAATTCCAAACTGTCAACGGAAATAGAAATCGGCTCTTGGTTTTGTCCATATACAATCGCCGGTACTTGACCATTGTTGCGAAGTTCATTCGTTGCTGAACGTCTGAAATCATTTCTAGTATTAGCTTTTACTGTAATTGCCAAGATAATCAACCTCCAAGAAATTATGAAGCTTCTAATGAACTATAATTCCCGTAGTTTACCAGGGCTAAACATTAATTTTAGAAAATTTACAAATTAGTCAAACAAGATGCTAATGGATTTACGTTCGTGTACACGCGTGATAGCTTCGCTAATCAATTGACCTACAGAAAGAACTGTAATCTTATCAATGAGCTTCTCGTCCTTCAATGGAATTGTATTGGTCACGACAAGCTCTTTAATCTTAGAATTATCGATTCGTTCAATAGCCGGTCCAGACAATACAGGGTGTGTGCAGCATGCATACACATCTTTTGCTCCGTTTTCAATAAGAGCATTCGCAGCTAACGTCATGGTTCCTGCCGTATCAATAATATCGTCTATTAGAATAGCTGTCTTGCCTTCAATATTACCAACAATATTCATGACCTCTGCCACGTTTGGACGAGGGCGTCGTTTATCAATAATAGCGATTGGCGCTTTCAAACGATCTGCCATTTTACGAGCACGGGTCACACCGCCGTGGTCTGGAGATACGATTACGACATCATCAAAGTTCTTCTCTTCAAAGTAATCAGATAGAAGCGGTACTCCAATAAGGTGATCGATTGGAACATCAAAGAACCCTTGAATTTGAGGTGCGTGAAGGTCCAGCATGATGACACGAGTAGCACCAGCAGTTTCTAGAAGGTTTGCTACTAATTTAGACGTAATAGGCTCACGGGAACGAGCTTTACGGTCCTGACGAGCATAGCCGTAATATGGCATTACAATATTAATAGAACGAGCAGATGCACGTTTTAGAGCATCGATCATAATCAAAAGCTCCATAATGTGCTGGTTCACTGGCTCACCGGTAGATTGAATAACATATACATCACAGCCACGAACGCTTTCTTCAATGTTAATCTGAATTTCTCCATCACTAAAACTAGTTACGGTACATTTACCTAGCTCTGTACCTATGTTTTCTGCAATCTCTTGTGCCAAGGACGGATTGGAATTAAGGGAAAATACCTTTAAAGCCGGATCCTTATATTGACTATTAGCCATTAGCTACAAACCTCCATTAGTCGTTTTTCTTATTTTTTAATTTTTCTACATAGCCTTCCTTGTTCGTTTGACGGGAACGGGCTATGGAAAGAGAGCTGTCAGGAACATCATTAGTTATCGTAGAACCTGCTGCAACATAGGAACCTTCACCTATTGTGACGGGAGCAACCAGGTTAGAGTTACATCCGATAAATGCTCCATCTTCAATAGTGGTAAGATGCTTGTTTTCTCCATCATAATTAACTGTAATGGTTCCACAGCCAATATTAACACCACTGCCTACCTTTGCGTCACCAATATAACTCAAATGAGACGCTTTACTTCCCTCTCCGAAAGCAGCTTTCTTTGTTTCCACAAAGTTACCTATCTTCACGTCATCTGCTAACTCAGAAGCAGGACGAATGTGAGCATATGGACCAATTTTAACACGTGCACCGATGTGACTATCATGAGCTACACTTTGTTTAATAGTTGTATCTTGTCCAATTGTACAATCTTTAATTTCAGTATGAGGGCCGATTTCCGCTCCCCCTGCAATAGTTGTATGACCACTGATGGTGCATCCAGGGTAAACCACTGCATCCTGACCAATTGCTACACCTAATCCGATATACGTATTATCTGGATCTATTAGGGTGACGCCGCTCCGCATATGATATTCGTTAATGCGCGACTGCATAGCACGTTCCGCTTTGGATAACGCTACACGGTCATTTACCCCTAAGGTTTCTGTAACATCGTCCGTTTGGTAGGCAGAAATCTTCTCCCCTTGATTCTTAAGAATCTCGATGACATCCGGAAGGTAATACTCCCCTTGTGCATTATCGTTAGATACAAGTTGCAACGCTTCAAATAAAGCCTCATTGTCGAAGCAATATGTACCAGTATTTATTTCTTGGATCAACTTCTCGTCAGAAGAGGCATCTTTTTGTTCAACGATTCTTGCTACATCCTGGTCCTCATTTCGAACGATGCGTCCATATCCAGCAGGATTATCTGCATGAGCGGTTAGAAGCGTTACTTTAGCTTCCTCTTGCTCATGGTACTGGATTAGATTTTCTAGTGTCTCAGAGGTCAGTAGCGGTGTGTCTCCACAAACTACCAATGTCGTACCCTTCTTACCAGATAACACCGGGTCAGCCTGCTGTACAGCATGGCCAGTACCTAGCTGTTCCTCTTGGATGATAAATTGGCTGTCCTCACCAATTTGCTCCTCCACCTGCTCTGCGCCATGGCCAACGATGGTAATGATGTTCTCCAACTGTAGTGACAGTAATTGGTCTACTACATGCTGAACCATCGGCTTTCCGCATACAGGGTGCAATACTTTATATAATGATGACTTCATACGGGTTCCTTTACCAGCTGCTAACACGATTGCATAGCGATTATCCATGAACACAATACCCCCATCCTTTATATCCATTACGAATATATCTTAAAACCCACTCTATTTCAATAAATAAAAGAAACCAGAGAAGATTGAACCTCATTATTTTCGGGTATAACCATAAAAAAGGAGCCTAATCTCCTAAAAAGATTAGACTCCCTGTTCCTTAGATAACTTAAGAAGCTCCAGCTTCTTCATATTCAACTTCTACTTCACCGGCACGGTGATACTCCTCTAATACTGCGTCCTGAATCTTCCCACGCGTGTTAGAGTTAATTGGGTGAGCGATGTCACGAAACTCTCCATCTGGAGTGCGTTTACTTGGCATCGCTACGAACAACCCGTTATTACCATCAATTACACGAATATCATGAACTACGAATTCCCCATCCAGTGTAATAGAAGCAATTGCTCGCATTCTTCCTTCCGTATTGACGCGGCGTAATCTTACGTCTGTAACTTCCATTATGTGTCACCACCTTTTGTCATAAGAACTTATTTACCAATATTCAACAAGAATCCATGAATTCCTTCTTAGTGAATAAAAAAATTTACTATTTTCTATTTTTTCTTCATTTTCACTAATTTTAGGAAACAAATGTATATATTGTCATCCCCTTAGCGCATAAATAGTTCCTAGTAACTAGAAAAGCGGGAAGCGCCTTGTTTATCCGATTCAGGCTTACGAGAAATCTCATTGGTGCATTCATTGTCACGGTTGGCGCCGGTCTGCATTATGGAAGGCATAAAAAAAGAAGGGGGTTTGGAACCTCCCCTTCTTACAGCCATCTATCCCTGAAACAGGTTTCCACGATGGACATCTATTTTCTTATTCTTGATATCTACATTGCTAATCTGCAGCAAGGAAACATAATCATCCACAACTCGTTCTTCCTCTTCGTCCTCTGCTTCAGCAAGCACTCCAATCCCTGCCACGTTGGCTTCAAATTCATCCAGCAGGCTTTTCATTCCATTGATTGTTCCTCCAGCTTTCATGAAGTCATCAATGATTAGTACGTTAGTGCCCTGGCTGAAGCTGCGCTTTGGGAGTACCATAGTTTGAATTTTTCGGGACGAGCCGGACACATAATTAATGCTGACCGTCGATCCTTCTGTTACTTTAGGGTCTCTCCTTACAATGACCACTGGGACGTTTAAGAAGGAAGCTACAGCATAAGCTAGCGGAATTCCTTTTGTAGCCACTGTAACAACAACATCAATAGAATGCTCTGCAAAGTGAGTAGCAAATAGCCTTCCGATGTTCCTTACTGTTTGTGGGTCTCCAAGTAAATCACTCATGAAAAGATACCCACCAGGTAACAACCGATCTGGATCCTCTAACTTATTAGCTAACTCATCAACAAAGGATTCGCTTTTCTCTTTCGAATTTAGCGGAATGTATTTTACACCGCCTGCTGCCCCCGGAACAGTTTGCAAGCGGCCAATCCCCTCTTTTTGAAACCTTTCATTTATGATGCCAAGATCCTCGCTTATAGAGGATTTAGCTGAATCATACACGTCTGTGAAGAAAGGCAGCGATACTAATTGATGAGGATGCTCTATTAAATAATTTGTCATTGCAATTAAACGTTCACTTCGTTTCATGCTCACACCTCAAAACCGAATATTATATGCTTAATATACCAAAAATATACGGTTTTAATCAAGTGTGTTTCGAGTACCCAGCATTCGGACAATATACACCTCGTCGCAAAACCCTCTAAGACCATTATAAATGCGGTGTGCGCGGGACTCCTGCTGTGTTAAGCCAAACACAGTTGGTCCGCTGCCACTCATTAAGACGGCGTCTGCTCCAAAATCCTTCATATGGGATTTAATTTGATCTACCTCTGCATGGAGACTCGTTGTGACAGGCTCCAATACATTTCCCATATTGGCACACATCTTGTCATAATCCTCTTCCTGTAACGCTTCAACCATCTTATGAACGTCTGGATGATCAATAGTCTCAAGGTTCAGGTTTTGATAGATGGCTTTGGTCGACACTCCAATGGAAGGTTTGGCTAAAATGACCCAGCATGGAGGGGGAGCATCTATCTCCTTAATCTGTTCTCCTCTGCCTGTAGCTAGTGCCGTCCCACCGTACACACAAAAGGAGACATCAGACCCAATGCCAGCTCCAAGTGTTGCTAGCGTATCTAACGATAAATCAAGACCCCATAAATGATTTAGGCCCCGTAACACCGCTGCCGCATCACTGCTGCCTCCAGCTAACCCTGCCGCCACTGGAATTTGTTTTTCAATAAAAATCTCTACACCCTCACGAATGTGATATGTATCCTTAATGAGTCGCGCCGCTTGATAGGCAAGATTCCGGCTATCACTCGGAACAAAGCGGTTCTCAGACACAATCCGAATCTCATCCGACTTCAGAGGTGTCAGCTCAATACGATCAGCCAAATCTACTGTCGTCATAACCATCTCTACCTCATGATATCCATCCTCCCGCTTATACAGCGTATCCAACACTAAATTAATTTTAGCCGGAGCCTTCTCTAGGAAACGCAACACATCACCCCATCTCAACATAAATATATGAACCGATTGTATCATAAAAGGACATAGCAAGCGAGACGAATAAGAAAGGGCCGGTTGTCCTCATTTTATTTCTTTTGTATAGAAGAAATCAGGACGAAACCATATGATTTCGTCCATGACTTAGCAAGTATCATGTTCAACCCGTTCGAGGGTCTTAACCGTTATTGAGGTTTGTTCTTTGCTAGTTGCTGCTGTGCTCGTTGAACGGCTAATTTAGTCATATTACCTGCATCTCGTGCCGTAATACCACCATAGCCTTCTTTAGCAACGGTGTCGTAAAAGCCCAACTCTTTAGCGATTTCCTCTTTGAATTGATCTGACATGATGCCTCGACGTCTGCTCAAGGGAAAACAGCTCCTTTCTTCATTAGATGGGTCCGACATCTATAGTGTGTGAGAAGCAACTAGGCAATAATCGGAAATGTTTATGGAAAAAAAGGCAATAAAAAAAGCAGTAAACGTGGTTTACTGCTCCCCTAAAGCCATTGTAGCACTTTCGCCAAAGCTTAATTCAACTGTTTCTGTTAAGACATCTGCGTAGCTGTAAGAGACTCTTTCAAAAGAGTTTTGCTCTTGATCCAGCTCTACAATAAATACAGCCGGATAGGTTTCTGCAAGTACACCACTTCGTTCGATGGTTTTTCTACGACCACCATTAGCTTTCAATGTTAACCGATTCCCAATTTGACCATCGAGAGCCTGTTTAATTTCTGCTAACGTTTTTCCCACTACACTCCACCTCACTATGTTTCCACTATAACATAGAAGCTCTACTTAAGTCAAATAAATCTTAATATTATAGCAGTATCTTATTTTTAATGTCAATGATTTCTACGTAAATTCCTACACTATTGGTTATTGTTCCAAATTTCGACAAACTTATGTATAGATAATTTGAGGAATTTCTACGTTCTTCTTTGCACCCCACAAAGGTAATACTATGCTCCAAAAAGGAATAGTATGCATCCTCCAGTAAATTTACAAATGGAGTGCTATATATGAGCGATTTTTAAATGGGATGAGTCAGTTATATGAGTTGAATGAGCTGTTATTCAAATTAATGAGCGGTCGGGCAATTTATACAAAAAACCCGGCGCAGCGATTGCACCAGGCGTTTATTCCTCGATTAGAAATGTTCCTTCTTCTTTCTGATATGGCATCCCTGTTCTCATCAGCCCTCTTGTCTCCACACCACCAAGCCCCTTTTCTCCGGTTAAGGTGTTACGGATAACATCCCATACGTTCACTTTTTCCATGAAGGATGTATAGCTGATTTTTGCGACTATATAGACAGGGTCTAGGGCGTGAATGTTCACTCTTGTCGGGGAGCTTGCAAAATTGCTGCCAGACCCTATTAACGACTCGAAATGGGATTGACAGGCACCGGAGAAAATAACCAGCTGATCTAAATGGGGTACTTTTCTTCTAGCCTCTCGGACGGTTTCAGCGAAGTACTTAGAATGTCGATAAGCGCGTATGTCATGCTTCTCTCCTTTGTTTTGGGAGTAAGCATCGTGACCAGTGATAACCAGAATATCTGGGTTTATCTTGTCAATAAGCTCTCCTACCTGGTGAGGCATATCCTTCTCATTCACATACACACCATGCACCTGGAGTCCTAATTGCTCATATAGGTCGATACACTTCTTTAAGTATAATCGGTCTCCATCTAAATGCAGAACACGAGAAGGGAGCTGAAAATAAGATCCTCCATGCTGATATCCAGCAGACGCTTCATATTCTCGTTTTTGCCTCATTAGTTGATAGTCCTGCTTGAACAAGCGATAAGAGTATTCCTCCTCTTCCTTGGCTTGTTCTTTACGCCGCTTCACTTCCTCTGTTTGAACCTTTACCAAATCCAAAGGAGGGGCGTCTGCTTCTAAACGAACTTCTTCTCCATATAATAGAACTCGTTTCTCTTGTACTTCCTGAACGCGAAATAACACGTCATGGCCGTATGAGGAACGCGTTACTAGGTCACCCTTTACAAACATACAAAAATCTCCTCCTCACACAAAGAACACTTACTACAGTAGCCTATGTGTGAAAGAGGAGATTGTGCTTACAGCATCGAGTAAAATGTATTAGCAAGCCTTGCAAACTCTGCCATTGATAGAGATTCTCCGCGTCGTCCACCCTCAATGGAGGCTTCCTCTAACCCTTCGCGTATTTCGTCTTTTGAAAAGCGATCCTTGAAATGACGAGAAAGGTTATTCATTAGTGTTTTCCTTCGTTGCCCAAAGGAGGCTCTAACCAAGTCAAAATAAAACGGCTCATTATCGACCTGAACAGGTGGCTCCTCTCTCATTACTAATCGTAAAATAGCAGAACCAACGTTAGGCTGCGGCATAAACACCGTCTTCGGCACATCCATGACTACACTTGCCTCTGTGTAGTACTGTACCGCTATTGAAAGAGAGCCATAGCTCTTGCTGCCTGGTTCGGCAGCCATACGATCTGCCACTTCCTTTTGAATCATAACATTGATACTAGTTATCGGGAGGTTGTCCATGAGCAAATTCATTAAGATTGGAGTCGTAATATAATAAGGGAGATTCGCAACTACATGAATAGGCTGTCCCTCTTGAAAATACTCCTCAATCACTTCATGGACATTTGCCTTTAATATATCCTCATGAACGATACGGATATTCTCATAGGGCTCTAACGTATCGTTTAAAATCGGCAGAAGGCGTTGATCAATTTCAAATGCCAATACCTTATCTGCTTTCTTTGCTAACTGCTCCGTAAGAGCACCGATTCCTGGGCCGATTTCAATGACTCCACTCTCCTCGTCCACTCCAGCCTTCTCTACAATATTCTCTAACACGTTGACGTCAATCAAGAAATTCTGCCCTAAGCTCTTCTTAAACGCGAAGCTGTATTTGTCGAGTATCTCTTTGGTCCGTTTAGGGGTTGCTATCGCTTTTTGCTCCATTATGCCTCTTCCTCCTGCAGTATGGCTTCCATCGCCGTCACAAACTCTTTTCTCGTGATTTGAAACATCGTTAACCGCTTATATAGTTGCTTTGCATTGGTGTACCCTATTTTTAATCTGAGACCTAGCTTTTCTCTTCGTGCTCTGGCATTAGCACCACCAACAAGCCCAAAAATCACTAAGTCTTCTTGAGTAATATCACTCTCATATGCCTCTGTCATTGTATAGACGTTCTTTAGCGCTTCCTGCACCGCTTCTATTGATGCATGCTCTACACCGACGCCTTTATTATATTTAGCCAAAGCTTCCTTCTTCGGCAAAAAGGCGTGCTTGCATCCAGGGATAGCCTGAGAGACAATGTGCCGAATTCGCTCCCCCGGGTAATCAGGGTCCGTAAAAATAATCACGCCTCGCTTTGCTTGAGCGTGACGAATTTGAGTTAGCGCTGATTCGTCCACCGCCGACCCATTCGTTTCAATAGTATCCGCTTCAACGGCTCTTTTAATGTTGACTGTATCATCCTTGCCTTCTACAACAATTACTTCTTTTATTCTCAATCATTCTTCCTCCCGTACATCTATCTTCTATTAGTTATAACACGGAACGAGAGGAAAAGAAAACGTAGCCCCGGAGCAACCAATGATGGACGGCACAAAAAAAAAGAGCAGAGGTTTCCCCCTGCTTTACTTACCTAGCACCTTCACTCTGACTTGCCGCCTTCCAAATGAGTTCGCGGCGCTTTTCGATTGATAATAGAGATCAATCTTGTTTCCTTTAATAGCTGATCCCGTGTCACCTGCTACAGCATATCCGTAGCCCTCTACCCACACACGAGTACCGAGGGGTATAACACTTGGGTCCACTGCTACGACCTTCTGGTTTGGATTTGATTTCAAATTAATACCGGTAGTGGTCACACCTGTACAACCAGAACAGTTGGCAGTATAAGCTGTTGCGGACATGTAAAGAGTTTTACTGCTGCCGGACGGATTATTAGTATTATTGTTATTATTGCTATTACTGCTGCTGGAGGACTTACGGGAAACGTTTTGCTGAATTACCTTCGTTCCTACAGCGACAATCTTGTCCTTACTTTCCTTAGCAGTCTTCTCTTCCACTAGCTCCCGCTTCACTTCTTTCCCGTTTTCAAGCGTTACCTCATAATGCTTCTCCACAACGCCTTCTTTACCACTTTGTACTACTTTTTCATCGCCTTTTTCAATCGATTCATCATTTCGTTTTACTACTGCATAGTCGAGTGATTCTTCCACTACGTCTGTCACTTTTTCCACACGAGTAATCGTTACGTCGGATGAATCATGTGATAGGGCATCCGATGTGTTCTGCTTCAATGTATCTTGCTTGCCTAACTCAATTCCTTGCTCTTCAAGGAATTTCTCTACTGTCTGAGCAGTAGTCCAAATATTTTTTTCCTTGCCGCCGTCATTTAATGAAACCTCAAACGCTTTTCGTACGTCTATACTCATACCATCCTTAATTGTCGCACCTTTCTCATGAGACAAATGGTCCCGATCGGATATAGATACGTCCTTAGCCTGGAAAAAATCTTTTACTGTATCTTGAACTGTGTAATATTGTTTAGTTTGATCATCAACCGTCAGCGTCACCGCTTTAGCAGATTGATAGTCTATCTTCATTCCTGATGTAATGTCCGCTTCTGTGGAGTGCGAGATTTTATCGTGTGACTGAACATCGATGTCAAGGCTTGCTAGTAGATCGCCAACTGTTTTGGCGTGTGTACGCACTGTCTTTGTCTCTTCATTAGTGCTTACCGTTACCTCCGCTTTAAGAGCTTCGTAGGTAAAGCTACCGAGCAAGGCAAAAAACACTACAGAACTTACTACTGACAACACAAGCTTCTTCATGCTCTGCCTCCTTTATCCATGCAGTAGATTATACTCACCGCATAAGTTAGCTGTCAAATCAGATTCTGGTCGTTATGGCATAATTACCCAGAACCCCTTCAGCCAAGCTCTTATTACTATAAACGGTAATAGAGAAATTGGAAACCCAAAAGTTTCGACACGTATATACAAGAGCCTCCAATTCCCCCCTACCGCTGCCACTTTTTGCGGAGTTATTGGTTTAGACGAAATAATTTAAAAGCATTTTCTGTCGTTTTCTGACCAACTTCTTCGAGCGAAAGTCCTTTAATTTCTGCAACTTTTTCTGCAACCAGCTTCACATAGGCAGGTTCATTCCGTGTTCCGCGGTTTGGATGCGGTGCTAGAAATGGACAATCCGTTTCAATCAGCATGTGCTCAAGATCAATTGCTTCCGCTACTTCTTTCGGATCTCTTGCATTCTTAAAGGTGACAGGCCCCCCTAAGGATATGTAAAAGTTCATCTCTACACATTCTTTCGCATATTCCACCACATCATTATAGCAATGCATAATGCCTCCTACTTCTTCTGCTCGCTCCTCCTTCAATATGTCGACGATATCCTTTGTTGCTTCACGGTTATGGATAATGATTGGCATATTTACCTTTTTAGCTAGTTGGATTTGCTTTCTAAATACGTCCTTTTGCACCTCTGCTGGCGATTTATCCCAATAATAATCCAAGCCCATTTCACCAAGCGCCACCACTTTCGGATGTGCCGATAGTTCCTCGAGCCACTCCAAATCCTTTGATTCCATATCTACAGCATCAACTGGATGCCACCCTACAGCTGCATAAATATGCTCATGGGTTTCGGCAATTTCTATCGCTAAAGGAATGGTTTCTCTATCAAACCCTACGACAACCATATATTCCACACCAGCGTCCCTTGCCCGTTTAATCGTTTCTTCTCGGTCATCATCAAATTGTCTTGCATTCAAGTGTACATGTGTATCAAATAGCATATAGTATATCTCCTTTAATTCGATTTTGTGTCATCATTGTAACACCAGTATCTTAGTTTCTTAAGTAGTTCGATTAAACGTGTATGTATTCCCAACTACCTCTTTCGCTATAGTCTGCCCCTTTCCCTTTTTTCGACACGTATTTACTCGTTTCTCTCTTTGAATATGGAAGGATTGGGGGCGTGTTTAAAGCAAGAAAAAAAGCTTGCAGGAAACGAGCGTTTCTCTGCAAGCTGAACGGAATGCCGTAACATCCCTATTATTTATTTAACTACTGACCCATTTGGTTGATTCTGATCAATGGAAACTAGCGTTAGATCACCGTTTTCATCTTCAGCGGATAATACCATTCCTTGTGATAACTCTCCGCGAAGTTTAACAGGTTTTAAATTGGTAACACATACTACTTTGCGACCTACTAAGTCTTCTGGATTGTAGTATTTAGCAATGCCGGATACTACCTGACGGCTTTCTGAACCTAAATCCAACTGTAAGCGCAGCAGTTTGTCTGCTTTCGGATGCTTGTCAGCTTCCACTACTTCGGCAACTCTTAAATCTATCTTCATAAAGTCATCAATAGCGATTTCTTCTGTTTGTTCTGCTTCTGGCTCTTCTTCCTCCTGCTGTGGAGAGGCACCCTTCATCATATCTTTGATGATTTGAGTTTCTTCCTCTGTTTCTAAACGCGGGAAGATAGGCTGACCCTTCTGCACGGTTGTACCAGCAGGAATCATTCCAAGCTGATCAAGGCTTTCCCAGGATAGATATTCGTCACCTGTTAATCCAAGCTGGCCAACAATTTGCTGTGGTGTACGAGTCATGAACGGCTGCAGCATCACAGCAATATGGCGTAATGATTCAGCTAGATGTGCCATCACATTGCCGAGGCGCTCTTGCTTGGACTCGTCCTTAGCAAGAATCCAAGGTGTCGTCTCATCAATATACTTGTTAGTACGACTAATGAAGCTCCATAGCTTATTTAACGCTACCGAGAATTCCATGTTCTCCATTGCTTGTTCTACACTAGCTCGTGTATCCTTTGCGAAATCCTCTAACGCTGTATCCACTGGCTCTTCTCCAGTACGGAAGGATGGAATCTGGCCATCAAAGTATTTACTAATCATAGCAACCGTACGATTTAACAGGTTACCAAGGTCGTTAGCTAAGTCATAGTTGGTACGCTCTACGAAACCTTCTGGTGTAAATACGCCATCAGAACCAAATGGTACCTCGCGCAGCAGGTAATAACGTAAAGCATCTAGGCCATAACGATCGATAAGATCAACCGGGTCCACAACGTTCCCTTTCGATTTAGACATTTTACCGTCCTTCATTAAAATCCAGCCGTGTGCAAACACCTTTTTCGGAAGCGGTACATCAAGGGCCATCAGCATAATAGGCCAGTAGATGGTGTGGAAACGAACAATTTCCTTACTCATTAAATGCACATCCGCAGGCCAATATTTCTGATAGCGTTCATCATTGTTCGTTCCATAACCAAGCGCTGTAATATAGTTACTTAATGCGTCGATCCATACGTAGATTACATGCTTTGGATCACCTGGTACTTTAACTCCCCATTCAAAGGTCGTACGGGATACCGCCAAATCCTCCAGCCCTGGCTTGATAAAGTTATTAATCATTTCATTCTTACGGCTTTCAGGTTGAATGAATTCAGGATTCTGATCATAAAACTCGAGAAGCTGGTCCACATATTTACTCATCTTGAAGAAGTACGATTCTTCCTTCACTTTTTCTACTTCATTTCCACAGTCCGGACAACGGCCATTTTCCAGCTGTCTTTCCGTAAAGAAGGATTCACACGAAGTACAGTACCATCCTTCATATTCATCTAAATAGATGTCCCCTTTTTCTACTAAATAGGAGAAGATTTGCTCTACCACTTGGGTATGACGATCCTCCGTTGTTCGGATAAAATCATCAATAGAGATGTCCATTTTCTCCCACAGGTTTTTAATCCCACCTACGATATGATCCACATATTCCTGTGGGGTTTCGCCTTTCTCATCCGCTTTACGCTGAATCTTCTGACCATGCTCATCTGTACCGGTCAAGTACATGACATCAAAGCCTCTTAACCGTTTATAACGTGCCATCGCATCTCCTGCTACAGTTGTGTATGCGTGGCCAATATGCAGGTTTCCACTTGGGTAGTAAATCGGGGTTGTAATATAAAAAGTCTTCTTTTCTTCCGCCATGTATTTCCCTCCTCAACAATTATGTACCATTCCTATAATAAAACTCCCGTCCACAAAAGACGAGAGGACTTTTTCCATAGCATCTCAATCCTACTAATACTTAATGGACAGATACCTTCTATTTTACCGATTAATTAGCATTATTTCCATCTCTAACAAAAAACTATACAAAAACCTTTTTCTTTATGTCAAGAAATCGGAAAAGCTACTAAATTTTTGTAGAATCCACCCTCAAGTATGGTCGAATTCTGTCGAATCATGTATTAGATACCATAATAATGATATATATTGGCATACAAAATATTAACAGGTAAATTTTCACTTATTCATGGTATAATAGTTTCATATAGCAATCCTCTTCCAAGCATATCTGTTAAATTTTTGCGCAATATGGGAAATAAAAGAATTGACATGCTTTGGAATGATTGGTACGATATGTGGTATAGAAATGTCGAATCATGACGAAAAGAGAGAGAACTATCAAAAACTGAGTGAGGGGAGTTATTAATTTATGAAATCTACTGGTATTGTACGTAAGGTCGATGAGCTAGGTCGTGTGGTAATTCCTATCGAATTACGCCGTACTCTAGGAATCAATGAAAAGGATGCTCTTGAAATTTATGTGGATGATGATCAGATTGTATTGAAAAAATACAAGCCTAACATGACTTGCCACGTAACTGGTGAAGTATCTGACAACAACATGAGCCTTGCTAATGGTAAATTAGTTCTAAGCCCTGAAGGTGCAAAAGAACTAATGTCTGAGATTCAAAACAGCCTAGATAACCAAAACAAATAAAAAAGAGACAAAAAAGAGACGACAAAACCCCGCTGGATGAAGCGGGGTTTTTTATATGTTTTATTCCTCGACGTGGTAGGCTTGATAGACTTCACGTTTTGGCATGTTGCGGTCCTTAGCCGCTTGTTTGATGGCATCCTTTGAGGAAAGTCCTTGCTCCATATACTGTTCTACATGGTCCATTATAGAGAAAGAAGCCCACCAGCCAGTATCATCAGCAGCCTGTTCTTCCGGATTTCCTTCCACAATGACGCAAAATTCTCCACGAATCTCATTCCCCTGAAGCCATTCTACTATTTCAGAGGTACTGCCTCTCACAAATTCCTCATATTTCTTTGTCAGCTCTCTTGCTAGCGCCACCGGCCGTTCCCCAAATACTTCCTGTATATGCTTCATCATTTCTTTAATCCGATGAGGTGATTCATAAAACAGCAGGGTAGTCGTCATTTTTTTTAGCTGCTCCAGCTCTTCCTTTCGTTCCTTCTTCTTTCTTGGAAGAAATCCATAAAAGTGAAATTGGGATGTATCGAGTCCAGAACCAACTAGTGCACAAAGTGCCGCATTCGCTCCTGGCAGAACAATGACGTTCAGTTCTTTAGCAATAGCTGCCTTAACAATCTCATAACCAGGATCTGAAATACCTGGCATCCCCGCATCACTGACAATGGCTATATCCTTCCCCTCTGCTAGTGCGTCGAGAAGCTGAGTTTCTTTATTCAGTTTATTATGTTCGTGATAGCTCATAAGCGGGGTATGGATATCGAAATGGGTCAGCAGCTTTCTCGTTTGCCTTGTATCCTCTGCTGCAATGATTGCTACTTGCTCCAATGTCTTTAGTGCCCTATACGTAATATCCTCTAAATTCCCTATCGGGGTTGGCACGATATATAATCTACCCCGGCTGTCCTCTGATTGTTGATAGCTTTTTTGTATGTTCATCAGCTTTCCAACCTTTCTGTATGGATAGTTAAGCTTCCGTTTTAGGGTTGAACAAAGCCTGTGGTAAAAGAACTAATTAACACATTCTTTTGTGTTCTGGTCAGTTGTTTTATCCGATATTCCTCCTGCAGGGCTTCATTTTTTGTAGGGAATACTGCTATATATACAACCGTAAACGGACCTCTTCCTCTTGTGTATTTAGCACCCTTCCCCTCTTCATGCATACGCAGACGCTTATCCAAATCATTCGTGTAACCTGTATATAGGGTGCTATCCTTACATTGCAATATATACACGGTATGCTCACCCATACAATATCTCCTTCAATTGAGGTGTGTATTCGTTCTGTTCATTATAGATGAATAGAGGAGGAAGCATTTTGACGTCCGGCTTTCCATCCCTTGCTCCTTCTATCAGCAGCATGTTCGCTTCCTTTCCTACCCGTGGATACACGAACTGAATTCGTTTTGGCTCTAAACGATATTTTCGAAATAACTCAATGATTTCAATTAATCTGCCGGGACGGTGAACCAAGGAAACTTTCCCACCAGGCTTAACTAATCGACTACAGGCCCATACGACCTCCTCGAGAGTACAATGAATTTCGTGTCTTGCAATCGCTAGGTGTTCATTTACATTGAGTTCGTCCTCTTTAGGGGTTGGGAAATAAGGAGGGTTACATGTAACAACATCAAAGCGTCCATGCCCTAGCACGGCAGGCATATCACGTAAATCTCCTTGTTGTATGGATACTTGTTCTCCAATTTGGTTTAAGTCTACATTTCGAACAGCCATATCGTATAGACGCTCCTGAATTTCCACCCCGAGAATGGGTGAGGAGGATCGCCTTGTTAAAAATAACGGAATTACCCCGTTCCCCGTACATAAATCCAATATGTTGCCTCTCTTGATAGGAACATAGGCAAATTTAGCTAACAGCACCGCATCCAAGGAAAAAGCGAAAACACTTGGGCTTTGGATAATCCGCATATCCTCTTCCGCTAGTAAATAATCAATTCGTTCGTCACCGTGTAATTCCATTCGTATTGTCACTCCCCATCTGCCATTACATTCTATGAAAACATATGAAAATCCTAGCACTGAAAGGGCTTGTGCTAGGATTCCATCATTACTTGTTTTTGTTTAAGAAGGACAGGCAAAATAAGCAATCCTCATCCCTAGGGCTCCCAAAATGAAGATTGCAAATATGAAAGCCTTCCTCATACAGACGGGCCAAGTTATCGTACCCTTCGCCTATAAGAGCCCCTCTATCCTGCTCGGGGCTAGAGGGGACACTTCCATTCTCATCATTCTCTTTCTCCAGGCGTTGTCTAAGATGATGATTCTCGATAGATAAATGCTGATTTTCCTCCAGCAATTCCACCAGCTGCTTTTTTAAATCACCAAGCTGCTGGTATAACTGACCAATTTGTTCTTCCATATGGGACACTTGTTCAAATACTTCTTTTTTGTTCACGCTTAAATCCACCCCATCATTCTGTGGCTTGCGTTTGTACGGCACCTTCTTGTATGAGCTCGTCTAGCGTATATTCTAACATACGTTCTTTGTCAGGTAGTTCGATTTGTACAATACGTTCTAGGATGTTTAAGCCTACTACACGTCCTGCACCTTGAGGGGTTTTAATATCTTCCCCAATATCCGGCATTTCCTTCTTAGCGGTTTCATAGTCGTCATTTTCATATTTCAAACAACACATGAGGCGACCACATAATCCAGAAATTTTCGCGGGATTGAGAGAAAGGTTTTGGTCCTTCGCCATCTTTATGGATACTGGTTCAAAATCACCTAAGAATGTAGAACAGCACAACATTCGTCCACACGGTCCAATACCGCCTAGCATTTTTGCCTCATCCCGCACCCCTATTTGTCTTAGCTCTATACGTGTCTTAAAGACAGAAGCTAAATCTTTTACTAGCTGACGAAAATCAACGCGCCCGTCTGCAGTGAAATAAAAAATAACCTTATTTCGATCAAACGTGTACTCCACATCCACCAGATTCATATCTAATTTATGTTCTCTTATTTTCTGAGTACAGACGTCATACGCTTCTTTAGCGTTATCTTTATTCTCGGAAACAGCTATCTTATCTTTATTATCCGCAATGCGGATGACTTTTTTCAATGGTAAGACGATATCTTCCTCATCGACTTGTTTATTAGCTATTACCACTTTTCCAAATTCAATTCCTCTAACCGTCTCGACAATTACATAATCATCTTTCGTTATTTGAAAAGCATCTGGGTCGAAGTAATAAATCTTCCCTGCTTGTTTAAAACGTACGCCAACAACTTCAACCAATCTATATCACCTCTGTATTTGAAGCGTGAGTTGTTCCATCACCAGGGTAGGATGAACATTTGATACTAGCTTGCGTTTAGCCTCTAAGATGGCACTTAATGCCTCTGTCGCTTGTTGCTTAGACCAGTGATACGTACTAGTCTGTATGCGTTCCCTTTCTTTAATGAACACAATTGCTGATTCGTTCTCTACGTGTTCATATACGACATCCTTAAACCAAAGCATGAGTAAATCAAGTCCCTGGTTCATAAGGTCTTTATCCTTAAAATGACTCATCCACTGATTATTTATAAATAATAAAGCCTCGCTGGGCTTATCTTGAAGCACTTCTATTAATTGTATCACTAATTTTCTTGCCTTAGCAAACCACTCATCCTCACTAATCTCCTTAGCTTGCTCTATATTATTCGTTAACTCACTCATGAGACGTGCTGTAGACTCCGTCATACCGTCCTCCATGAGCTTGTTCGTGATATTTTGAGGATTGAGAGGCTGGAACGCCATTATTTGACACCTGGAACGGATGGTATCCAATAAGGATTGGCCATTTTCCGTTAGCAGCATGGCAATCGTTTGCCGATTGGGTTCCTCCAAAAATTTAAGCAATCGATTGGATGCATTCGTTGTCATTTTATCTGCATCTTCTACAATATATACTTTTTGATTGGACTCAAGTCCAGTATAGGTAAACTCTTTTTGCAAATGAAGAATCTGTTCTTTCTTAATGGATTGACCGTCTGGCTGGATGACGTGTACATCCGGGTGATTCCCGGAAGAAATACGCTTACAATCCTTACAGCTATGGCAAGGCTCAATACCATCTCGATAGGAACAGAAGAAACTTTGTGCAAAAAGAAGGCTCATCTGTAATTTTCCGGTTCCTTTAGAACCCTGAAACAAATAGGCATGCGCTACACGATCTTTTTTAATACTGTTAGTCAGCATTTTAGATACAGTCGGCTGCAAGTTTGCCATCTCAGTCCATGTTGCCATATATGTTCACTACCTTACGCATAAAGGTTAACTAATAGTCCTTTAATTTCTCCAATGATTCCTAATATATCTATAGATTTCTTCTCTTGCTGCACCACTGCGTCTGTTAACTCCATTAGCTTCTCATCCACGGATTCCACTATAGTCAGCTTCCGGCTTTGTCCATGCATATTCCAGTTATGGGATTGCTTCAAGTTCATCCCATATTGCACGGATTCTTCAAGAAATGATTTGACTAAACGTTTATACTTAGCTAAATCCTTGAAGGAACGAAAACGGGCGACTCGTTCGCCTTGCTTCGTAATATCATCCATTAAACGCTGAAGCTGATTCTCCTGCATTTTACTTGCCTGTGTTTGGACAAGTGCGTCAAACCCTTTCCCTGATGGGGGAAGCTGCTTCAGATTTTTCGTATTGGTATCTAATTGCGTCCGCAAATCTTGTCCAATCTTCATGAACGTATCTCCCTTACTCCATACTGCTTAAAACTGAAAGAAAGACTCGACAGGCATGACGAATACTGTAGCACCGCCAACTTCAACCTTTACTGGTTTCGGTATATAGGAATCGGCATTTCCACCCATTGGAGAGATAGGAGCTACCATCTGATCTCGCTGGCTGCAGTTATCTCGAATGACATCCAGTACATCATCCACCTGGTGATCCTCCACTCCAATCATTAAGGTTGTGTTTCCTTCCTTAAGGAAGCCCCCAGTAGTGGATAGCTTAGTGGTCTTATAGTTATGATCGGATAAAGCGTCTGTTAACCGATTACTATCTTTATCTTGAATAACCGCAATAATTAATTTCACTGTGATTCTTCCTCCTTAAATCATTGGGAAGCATTTAGTTCTATTATAACAAGAATTGTCATAAAAACGAATACATCAATCGCATTGAAGGTATGGAATTAGTGTGTCATATACTTCCTGCAGTACTTCTTCCTCTGTTTTAGAAGCATCAATGACGCTTATTCGATCTTTGAATTTCTCTAAAATGGTCTGATAAGCAGCATAGACATCATGATGGAATTGAATTTTTTCCAAGTCTAGACGATTTTGCTCTCTTCCTTTATTACCTGCTATTCTTGCCAGCCCCTCTTCTGGTGATAGATCAAATAATAACGTTAAATCCGGCATACAGTCTTCAACAGCAAATTCATTTATCTTATATACTTCATCCATTCCTAATCCTCTAGCATATCCCTGATAGGCCAGACTGCTATCGATAAAGCGATCACACAGCACCATCTTACCCTCACTCAAAGCTGGCATGACGACTTCTACTAAATGCTGCCTTCGTGCAGCAGCATATAACAAGGCCTCTGTCCTGCCGTCCATTGCAGTATGAGAAGTATCTAAAATAACGTTGCGAATCTTTTCGGCGATTTCGACACCACCTGGTTCCCTCGTCGCAACTACGTCATATCCTTCCTGTACTAGCTTATCGTGTAACGCTTTTAGCACTGAAGACTTACCGGCGCCATCGCCACCTTCAAATGTAATAAACCGACCAGTCACAAATCATTCTCCTTTACCTGCGTTCTCTATATACATGCATCCCTTCCTCGAGGGAAGCTTCATTCGTCTGTATGTGTATTCTTTGTTTGAGAAGGGTGTGCAATACATCTACTTGCTGCTTGGTTACACGCTCTCCCTTCATAATTAACGGAATCCCTGGCGGATATGGAATGATATGATTACATGCGATTCGATTTTCTACCTCATGCCAGAGTACAAACTCCGTTTCCATCTCCGATAGCTGTAAATAATGATATGCAGCCTTTTGATAAGGAATCCCCTCAAACATAGACACTGCTTCTATTGTAGCACGCTGAGTATTTCTATGGGCGGTCACTTCCTGTTCTACCTCTTGAAATATCTGTATATATCCCTCTACATTCGATATTCCCTCTAAGCCAAACAGAAGTAATATGCTCTGCTGATAAACAAGCTCTGGATAAAAGCCTTTAGCTTCTAATATAGAAGCAATTTCCTGTGCATCATACCAATCTTTCACCCTTATGGTTACCTTAAACGGGTCATCCTTCGCTCGACAAGGAGCCACATCCCAAATGGAAATCTTGGCAAGTCCTTCTCTGAACTGAGAAACCGACAGGATACTTTTCAAGAGAGCCTCTTTTGTTACATTTGCTAAGTAATACCTCGCTAAATCTAGAGAAGCCATAATCGGATAAGAGGGGCTGCTTGATTGAACCATCTGCAAATAATTTGCCAGCTTATTACGAATGGACATCCCAGCCTGTTGAGCAATATGTAAATAGGATCCCATCGTCATAGATGGTGCCATTTTATGAGCGGATTGAACCACCACATCCGCCCCAAGCTCCAATGCAGAGGGAGGTAGTACATCGGAATGCGAAAAGTGAACGCCATGTGCTTCATCGACAAGTACTAAGATATTTAATTCCTTAGCTCGTTTTATGATGCGTTCCAAATGATAGGTGTGACCAAAATACGTTGGGTAGGTTAAAACAACTCCCGATGCATCTGGGTATGCCTCCATGGCCGAAAGAGTCCCATCTATATCCACGGACGAATCATAGGAAGGGGCCACAAATACTGGTAAAGCCCCGGCTAATTCTAATCCATGCATTACCGACTTGTGACAATCTCGTTGCACGATAATCGGTTTTCCACGTTGATGAACTGCTAGAATCATAGCTAGATTGCCTACCGTACTGCCACCTATTAAAAAAAAGGACTCCCTTGCCCCAAACCATTGTGCCGCTAATTCCTGTGCTTCCTTTATACAGCCTTCTGGTTCATGCAAATCATCCAGATTGGTTAGTTCTGTATAGTCAATCGACAACATCGTTTCAAAGAATGCTCTGCCTTTTTCCGGGAAAACCCGTCCATTTTTATGACCAGGAACATGCATAGAAACAGGTTGGCGCTGATGGTGTGATTGTATTGCATCAAATAGAGGGGTATGTCGCTGATTCATAGTACTTTCCTTTCTATACTCAATCTCTTTCTATTATTGTAACAAACAATGGGGTGCTGCCTCATAATAGGAAACACAAAAAAACCGAACCAATTAGTTCGGTGAGTACATGTATTATGAGTATAAGGTAGTTTGATTCATAATCCTCATCTTCTTAAGAAAATATTGATATTTTTGCTCTGATGGATCAGTATCTATGATTTCCTCTTCACAAGATCCACAAATATACATGTTATATAGATGAATGCCATTCTCTTTTTCTAATTCACAAACACCACAACGCTCTTTCCGACGCCCTTCGCCCATGGTTCTCCACCTCCGTAAGACTAGTATCTCCTAATCTAACGAACTATATACATATTCTTCAATAATAGTTTCTTTACATGGTATGAGAGGCGCCCAGAACAGGTGTCTGTACCGCTCTTATATTTATTGTCTATACATTCGTAATCACCAAACCGTTAACCGTTACTGGTTCCGATGTTCTAAAAAAATCCCCTCCGACAGTATCGGAAGGGATTACTTGTGTGCATGGCGGCGTCCTACTCTTGCGGGGGAAAACCCCGACTACCATCGGCGCTGAAGAGCTTAACTGCTGTGTTCGGCATGGGAACAGGTGTGACCTCTTCGCTTAAGCCACCATACTTCGATTA
>NZ_JBHLTP010000021.1:0-60457 GCF_042434395.1 Pontibacillus salicampi
ATAATCGAAGTATGGTGGCTTAAGCGAAGAGGTCACACCTGTTCCCATGCCGAACACAGCAGTTAAGCTCTTCAGCGCCGATGGTAGTCGGGGTTTTCCCCCGCAAGAGTAGGACGCCGCCATGCACCCAAGCAATCCCTTCCGACATAATCGGAAGGGATTTTTTCGTTTATCCCTAAATATAGCAAAAGAACGTGCATGCTATCCTCGATGTTCTTCCTCAGCTATTCTTTTCAATTCATCAGCCCTGCTTGCGAGAAACCTTTGCATATATTTCTTGACTATCACTTTATCTGCTAAAATGCCGAATAAACCTAGTGGGGATTTATACGCAAACCTGTCCTTCATGATGGTACCTCTGCCACTGCTGATAAACGTATGAATATGAGTGAAGGAGTGAAAGGCTCCGGTAACCATTTCATCTATAAAACGATGAGGCTCTTCCATTTCCGTAATTTTAGCTGTCAGTTGTTGACGTATTCCAAGATGGGTTGCTTCCCACGTAACCGTATCTCCCTTTTCTAACAGACCAGATGTTTTGCCGCCTACTGCTTTCTCCTTTGAAGAAGCAGTAGTCCGCGTATGGGTCTCAATATCTCTCGCTAACTGAAAACAAATTTCTCGAGGAGCGTCTATATATATTTCTTGTTTGATAATGGGCATGTAGGATTCCCTCCTATTGAGGTGTATAGAATAAAACTTCTAATCCACTGTTTTTCTATTATATCATTCGGGTACATAGTTATAAGACTGATACATTCCTTTATGACTCTATTCGAATGGTTAGCGTTTGGAAAGGAGAACCTGGAGTGTCTTTTGAAGAATTTTTGGACGACTATTTTATCTTAATGACAACCCGGTTGATTACAGCTGTACTCTTATGTGGTCTAATCGGGTTTGAACGGGAAATAAAAAATAGATCTGCTGGGTTTAGAACACACATTTTAGTAGGTGTGGGAGCCTGTTTAATGATGCTGCTTTCTCTATATGGGTTTGAGCCTTTTCTGGATGAGCATGAGACCATTCGATTCGACCCTGCACGTATTCCTTCCTATGTCATCAGTGGCATTGGTTTCTTAGGAGCAGGTACCATTATCGTAAATGGTTTAACTATACGCGGATTAACGACAGCAGCTTCCATCTGGACCGTCGCGGGCCTTGGACTTGTAATTGGTGCAGGGATGTATGGCCCGGCTATTTTAGCCACCATAGTGGTATTGGTCAGCTTAATTGTTTTAAATAATGTGGAACGCTTATTCGTTAAACGATCTTCTTTGCTCCTCTATATACAAGTTAAGGATGAATTGAATATGACCGATTTGGTTGCTATTTTAGAACAACATAACGCTTCCTTATCTTCGCTTACCATATCAAGGGAGCAAACTCGACAAAGAGCAGTATATGTCGAACTTTTGACAAAAGGAAATAATAATGAAATGACATTATTCGACGAAATTTCTCACCTCCCTTCCGTAACTTATGTTTCAAGGGGTTCTAAATAAGGTTTTATGGTATATACCAACTGTTAGCTGTTAATGCTATTAGAGGTAAAATCGAGCATGTACACTACTGTGCATTTCGGTTGCATTCAATAAAAAAATTAGTATAATAAAAGTATAGTCAAAGATAGTCAAAGTCAAAGAAGAGGAGGAGGGACCTTGGCTAATATATCTGATGTCATAGAAGCTCATTTAAAGAAAATCATAGCCTCTACGAAACAGAATGCAGTTGAAATTAAAAGAAGCGAAATTGCTGACTTGTTTCAATGTGTACCATCTCAAATTAATTACGTCATTAATACGAGATTTACCGTAGAGAAGGGCTACATTGTGGAAAGTAAGCGCGGTGGCGGTGGGTATATTCGTATTATCAGGGTAGAGCCACAGGATAAATATAAGCTGCTAGATGATCTGATGAAGCTGGCCCAGCCAAAGATCAGCCAGCAAGGAGCTATTGATATCATGGAACGGCTGCTTGAAGAAGAAGTCATTACAGAACGCGAAGCTAAGCTGATGGTTAGCGCCATTGGCCGCAATGTGTTAAATGTACAAATAGCACTTCGTGATGAGCTCAGGTCCCGAATTATGGTTTCTATGCTAACTACCTTAAAATATAAGGAATAGGGAGGGATATAGTTGCATGGAATGTCAAGAATGCCATCAGCGCCCAGCAACCTTGCATTTTACTCAAGTAATTAATGATCATAAGAAAGAAGTTCATGTCTGTGATACTTGTGCTTATGAAAAAGGATATATGTCAGAGAACAGTGATTCTTTCTCACTTCATAACCTTTTGTCCGGCCTGTTTAATTTTGATACTTATCCGGTTTCTGACTCTACCAATCAACAATCCTACGAGCCTCCAAAGAGACTTCAGTGTGGTAAATGTGGATTAACGTATGAGGAGTTCACTAGGATTGGGAAGTTTGGATGTGCGGAATGCTACAAAACATTTGGTGACAAACTAAACCCTATTTTTAGACGTGTGCATAGTGGAAATACATCCCATGATGGAAAAGTTCCGAAGCGAATTGGCGGGGATTTACACGTTAAGCGACAAATTGAAGAACAACGTCAGCATTTGAATCAGCTTATACAACAAGAGGAATTTGAAGAGGCTGCTCATGTTCGTGACCATATAAGAACATTGGAGCGAGAAATTTATTCTGACAAAGGGGATGGTGAAGACTAATGTCCCTACAGCAGTTTATGAATGAAGCAATTAGTCCTTGGATGCAAGAGGAAGGTCCTGATAATGACATTGTGTTGAGCAGTCGTATTCGGTTAGCGCGAAACTTTGATCAAGTGGCCTTTCCAATCCTTGCGAATCAGGAGGATTTAGATCATATATTAGATTTTTTTGAACAGGAATATGCTAGTCACTCATTCCAAAACTATCAAAATTTTGAACTAGTCCGGATGAGTGGACTGCAGTCAATCGAGAAGCGTGTATTGGTAGAAAAGCATCTAGTTAGTCCGCATTTAGTTGATCACTCTAACCATGGAGCAGCGCTAATCTCTAAAAATGAGCAAGTTTCTATAATGGTCAATGAAGAGGACCATCTTCGCATACAATTGTATGTACCAGGGTTTCAATTGGATAAAGCTCTGGAGCAAGCATTTCAGTTGGATGATTGGTTAGAAGAGAAAGTGAATTATGCTTTCGATGAAAATAGAGGCTATTTAACGAGCTGCCCTACGAATGTAGGGACAGGGATGAGAGCCTCTGTGATGATGCACTTACCAGCATTGACGATGACCCAGCAAATGAGTCGGTTAATTCCGGCGATTAATCAATTGGGATTAGTTGTTAGAGGAATTTACGGAGAAGGCAGCGAAGCATTAGGTAATATCTTTCAAATTTCAAACCAGATAACATTAGGTAAATCCGAAAAAGATATTGTTGAAGATTTAAAAAGTGTTGTTCATCAGCTTATTGAGCAAGAACGAAATGCCAGAAAACGAATTATGGATCAATCAGGGGTTCAACTAGAGGATAAAATATTCCGGTCTTACGGTATTTTATCCAACAGTAGAATAATTGAATCAAAAGAAGCATCCAAATGTTTATCTGATGTTCGTTTGGGCATAGACTTAGGGTACATCAACGATATTTCAAAGACCATTTTGAATGAGTTGATGATCTTAACTCAACCTGGCTTTCTACAACAATATGCACAAAAAACATTGACACCAGAGGAGCGAGACATACGTCGAGCATCCTTAATCAGAGAAAGACTAAACTTAGAAAACAATTATAGTTAGGAGGGAAGGCCCTATGATGTTTGGGCGTTTTACAGAAAGAGCACAGAAAGTATTGGCGTTAGCGCAAGAAGAAGCTGTTCGTTTAGGGCATAACAATATCGGAACAGAGCATATCCTTCTTGGATTGGTACGAGAAGGAGAAGGTATCGCAGCTAAAGCATTAAGTGCGCTAGGTCTTGCGGCAGATAAAATTCAGGAAGAAGTAGAACAATTAATAGGTTCTGGAGATAAGGTTTCTCAGACCATCCATTATACACCTCGTGCGAAAAAGGTGATTGAACTTTCCATGGATGAAGCAAGAAAGTTAGGTCACTCTTATGTTGGCACAGAGCACATCCTTCTAGGGTTAATTAGAGAAGGAGAAGGAGTAGCAGCACGTGTACTCAACAACCTTGGTGTGAGCTTAAATAAAGCTCGTCAGCAGGTGCTTCAGCTGCTTGGCAGCAATGAGTCTACTGCTAACAATTCAAGCGGCAGACAGTCTGCAAATGCTAATACACCTACACTGGATTCCTTGGCGCGGGATTTAACTTCTGTTGCAAAAGAAGGCAACATCGATCCAGTTATCGGCCGTAGTGAAGAGATTGAGCGTGTCATTCAGGTTCTAAGCCGCCGGACGAAGAATAATCCAGTTCTAATAGGAGAGCCTGGTGTAGGAAAGACGGCTATCGCAGAAGGGTTAGCGCAGCAAATTGTTAACAATGAAGTGCCGGAAATTCTTCGCGATAAGCGTGTCATGACACTTGATATGGGTACGGTTGTTGCAGGTACCAAATATCGTGGTGAGTTTGAAGACCGTTTGAAAAAAGTAATGGAAGAAATTCGTCAAGCAGGCAATATCATTTTATTCATCGATGAACTTCATACTCTTATTGGAGCAGGTGGCGCAGAGGGAGCAATTGATGCCTCCAACATTCTAAAGCCTTCTCTAGCTCGTGGAGACCTTCAATGTATCGGGGCAACCACATTAGATGAATACCGTAAGTATATTGAGAAAGATGCAGCTCTAGAGCGCCGCTTCCAGCCTATTCAAGTAGATGAGCCAACATCGGAAGAATCTGTTCAAATTCTTCAAGGGCTTCGTGACCGTTATGAAGCACACCACCGTGTAACGATTACGGATGAGGCAATTAAATCAGCTGTAAAACTATCTGACCGTTATATCCAGGATCGTTTCCTTCCGGATAAAGCGATTGACTTAATTGACGAAGCTGCGTCTCGTGTTCGCTTACGCTCTTATACTGCTCCACCGAACTTGAAAGAATTAGAGCAGAAGCTAGATGAAGTTAGAAAAGAGAAAGATGCAGCTGTTCAAAGTCAGGAATTTGAAAAGGCCGCATCCTTACGCGATAACGAGCAGAAGCTGCGTGAGGAATTAGATAAAACGAAGGATGAATGGAAAGAACAGCAGGGTCAGGAAAACTCTGAAGTAACGACCGAGGATATTGCTGCTATCGTATCCACGTGGACTGGTGTTCCTGTATCTAAGCTGGCAAAAGACGAAAGCGAACGTCTTCTAAACCTAGAAGGTGTCCTTCATGATCGAGTTATTGGTCAAGATGATGCCGTCAACTCCATCTCGAAGGCGATTCGTCGTGCCCGTGCTGGACTTAAAGATCCGAAGCGTCCAATTGGTTCCTTTATCTTCTTAGGACCAACTGGTGTTGGTAAGACAGAGCTAGCTCGTGCACTAGCTGAAACAATGTTTGGGGAAGAGGATGCGATGATTCGCATCGACATGTCCGAATATATGGAAAAACACTCTACGTCTCGTCTGGTAGGTTCTCCTCCAGGGTATGTAGGATATGAAGAAGGTGGACAGCTGACAGAAAAAGTACGTCAGAAACCATATTCCGTTATCCTTCTTGATGAAATTGAAAAAGCGCACCCAGATGTATTCAATACACTTCTTCAAGTACTAGAGGATGGGCGCTTAACAGATTCTAAAGGACGTACGGTTGACTTTAGGAATACAGTAGTCATTATGACTTCAAACGTCGGCGCTACCGAGCTGAAGCGTAATAAATACGTTGGCTTCAGTATGGGAGATAGCGGTCAGGACTATAAGGATATGAAATCCAAGGTAATGGATGAAATGAAACGTACTTTCCGTCCTGAATTCCTAAACCGTATCGATGAAATTATTGTGTTCCATTCCCTCGAGAAGAAACACATGAAAGAAATCGTATCCTTAATGGTAAATCAGCTGCAAAAACGATTGACAGAACAGGAAGTAGAATTTGAATTAACAGAGAAGGCGCTAGATAAGATAGCAGATGAAGGCTTTGATCCTGAATACGGAGCACGACCATTACGCCGCTCCATTCAGAAAAATGTAGAAGACCTCTTGTCTGAAGCGCTGTTAAGAGAATCTATCTCCACTGGTCAAAAAGTAACGATTGATATTAATGAAGACGGTGAATTTTACGTTTCTGGAACAGAAAGTATTCAATCAGCACAGTAAATGTATAAAATCGGGAGGCTAATAGCCTCTCGATTTTTTTTGAGTGTGTCTGGCACGGGCACACGCTTTCCCATTCCATACATGATCAGTTATGTATGAACAAGTGACTAATACTTACATTATGGCTTGCTACATAGACATACAGGACATAAGATGAACATATGGCATTTCGGTAATATGTCCTTTTCTGGAGAAAATCTGAAGGAACCCATAAAAAAGTAATGATTTTGTAAATACATTGTAACCCTTCAACAACTCAATCGTATGAGATAATGGAAGAGGGAAACCTCTTGCCAAAAGGAGAGAGAGATTTTGGCTAAACAAAAAGTAAAGTTTGTCTGTCAGGAATGTGGATATGAATCCCCTAAGTGGATGGGGAAATGCCCTTCCTGTAATCAGTGGAATACATTTGTAGAAGAATTAGCAGGCTCCAAGTCTTCTAGCAGACATACATTTGTAACAAGTGATCAGAATGATAGAAAGAAACCTGAAAAAATAACGAATATAAGTACAGAGAAAGAACCAAGAATAGCGACGGATATGCCAGAAGTGAATAGAGTACTCGGCGGTGGAATTGTTCCAGGCTCTCTTGTCCTTATTGGGGGAGACCCTGGCATTGGAAAGTCTACCTTACTACTGCAATTATCTTCGCAATTGGCTCAAAAGGATTTGAATGTTTTATATATATCTGGTGAAGAATCCATCAAACAAACCAAATTACGGGCAGATCGCCTCCATGCTTCCTCTGATAACCTGTATGTATTAGCAGAGACGAACATGTTGGATGTATCGAATCAAATTGATCATATTAACCCGTCTTTTGTTGTAATCGATTCTATTCAGACCATTTTTAAGGAAGAAGTTACTTCAGCTCCGGGAAGTGTTTCGCAAGTTCGTGAATGTACAAGCGAACTTATGCGTATAGCTAAGAGTAAGGGAATTCCTATTTTCATTGTGGGACACGTGACAAAGGAAGGATCGATAGCAGGGCCAAGGCTGCTAGAGCATATGGTGGATGCGGTTCTTTATTTTGAAGGAGAACGTCATCACACATTCCGTATCCTTCGTAGTGTGAAGAATCGCTTCGGCAGTACACATGAAATGGGTATTTTTGAAATGAAGGAGAAAGGGCTGCAGGAAGTCGAAAACCCTTCAGAAATATTCCTTGAGGAACGTTCGCAAGGTGCGGCTGGCTCTGTCGTAGTTGCCTCGATGGAAGGGACCCGACCTGTGCTCGTTGAAATCCAATCCCTAATCTCCCCAACTGCATATGGGAATCCGCGCAGGATGGCGACAGGCCTTGATAATAATCGCGTTCCTCTTTTAATGGCCGTATTAGAGAAAAGGGTAGGGCTGTTATTGCAAAACCAAGACGCCTATGTGAAGGTTGCTGGCGGTGTGAAGCTGGATGAGCCAGCCATTGATTTAGCAGTAGCCGTTTCCATTGCTTCAAGCTTTCAGAATAGAGCCTCTAAACCAGACGATGTATTGGTAGGAGAGGTAGGATTAACAGGTGAGATTAGAAGGGTAGCACGCATTGAGCAACGCGTCCAAGAGGCTGCCAAGCTAGGTTTCAAAAGGGCTATTATCCCGAAGAAAAACATCGGCGACTGGAATCCACCCGATGGCCTGGAGGTCATTGGTGTAAATTCCGTGCAAGAGGCTTTAAAGGCAACGTTGGGAGGAGCTTAGATGGAATGGTATGAGATGAGAGGGACAGTCATTGGTGACATTTTACGATTTGTCGCTCCTGGAACACCACTTAGGCAAGGAATCGATAATATATTACGAGCGAAGACAGGTGGATTGATTGTTGTTGGCTACAATGAAAAGCTGCAATCACTAGTAGACGGCGGCTTCCATATCCACTCCTCTTTCTCTCCCGCCAATCTATATGAGCTTGCTAAGATGGATGGAGCATTGATTTTAAACGATGAGGGATCGGAAATACTGTATGCTAACGCCCAATTAATTCCAGATCCGTCCATTCATTCCTCTGAAACAGGAATGCGTCATCGCACAGCAGAACGAGTTGCTAAACAAACGGGCGAGCTTGTCATTGCTATTTCACAACGACGGAATGTTATTACGTTGTATAAAGGGAACCTTCGCTATTCTCTTAAGGATATCGGGGTAATCCTTACCAAAGCTAATCAAGCTATGCAGACGCTGGAAAAATACAAAAATGTTCTGGATCAAGGGATTACCAACCTTGGCGCGTTAGAGTTTGAAGATATGGTTACTTTTTCAGAGGTAGTGCAGGTTATTCACCGAATTGAGATGGTGCTTCGGATTAAGAATGAAATACTGAATTATGTAAATGAACTAGGAACAGAAGGTCGATTAATTCAGTTGCAGCTTACGGAATTAGTGGCAAATATTGAGGACGAAGCGGAGATGCTCATTAAGGATTATAGTAAACGGAGCGATTATGAGCCATCTTATATGATTAAGAAATTACAGGAAGTTACCAACAATGAATTAATCGAGGATGTGCAAATTCTCAAGCTACTTGGCTATTCGTCTACTACGAAATTAGATGATCCAGTGGTTCCAAGAGGCTATCGAATTTTGGCTAAAATCCCGAGGCTTCCTTTCTTAATTGTAGAGCATATTATAGTAAAATTTGGAATATTAAATGAAGTGGTAAAAGCATCACCGAAAGAGCTTGTAAAGGTAGATGGAATTGGAGAAGTAAGGGCCTCTAAGATTAAAGAGGGGTTAAACCGAATTCAGGAGCAATTATTTATCGATCGCCACATCTAGTAAAATTGACATATAATGATTAAATATGGTAAGATGTCATGTTAAACATTTGACTGAAATTGTAAAATATGATAATGTTGCGACATATCATATGTGTTTCATGAACTTATTAGGTTATATTTTAATATACTTGGTAATACTGCTTGTTAGGAGGTGACCGTGGTGCTCAAGAGGGTTGTGCAATTATTTATTATTATTGCTGGAGGTACCATTGGATTTTTGTATCTGCCCAATCTATTAGAATTGATGGGGCTGGAAAATACGGTTTGGTTGAGCAATCAGGTGACAACAACAATTGTAGGAGCTATTATTCTTTATCTCATTACGTTTTGGTCTGTAGATTATATTGTGGATTTTCTACGCTGGGTAGAGGAAACGTTAGTGAATATTCCAGTAGCAGACTTATTATTTGGGAGTCTAGGGCTAATCTTAGGTCTGATTGTGGCGTATCTTGTGAATATTCCATTAACAGATATTAGTATTAAAGTAGTTTCGCAAGTAATACCTATCTTTCTAACTGCTATTTTAGGTTATTTAGGGTTTCAGGTTGGCTTTAAGCGCCGAGACGAATTTATTAGTCTGCTTTCCATGGCGACAAAGAAAAAGAAAGCATCTGATGGTGAGCATTCAGAAGACGCCAGCGGATCGAATCAACCAAAAGCAAAAATATTAGATACTAGTGTTATCATTGATGGTCGTATCGCAGATATTTGTCAAACGCACTTTCTAGAAGGAACCGTGTTAATTCCGCAATTTGTTCTAGAAGAGCTGCAGCATATCGCTGACTCATCAGACGTACTCAAACGAAATCGCGGGCGAAGAGGACTTGATGTTCTAAACCGCATGCAAAAGGAAATTCCAGTCAACGTGGAAATCTATGAAGGGGACTTTGAAGACATCCAGGAAGTAGATAGTAAGCTCGTTAAACTGGCAAAGCTTATCGATGGCGTTGTAGTAACCAATGATTTCAATTTGAATAAAGTATGTGAATTTCAGCATGTACAGGTATTAAATATTAATGATCTTGCCAACGCCGTCAAGCCAGTAGTGCTTCCAGGAGAAGAGTTAACCGTCCATTTGATTAAAGATGGAAAGGAACAAAATCAGGGAGTTGCCTACTTGGACGACGGAACCATGATTGTGGTAGAGGAAGGTAAAGATTACATTGGACAGACTATTGAGGTGCTAGTAACGAGTGTGCTGCAAACCTCAGCTGGCCGTATGATTTTTGCTAAGCCGAAATTACTTGAAAAAGCATTATAAAAACGGTATAAACAAATAGAGGACAACAAAAGTGATAACGGGCTCGTTATCGCTTTTGTTATGTCCGTACATATAAATGTGATTGTCATTATATATATAGGGTGGATTCCATGTTATCTTACCAAATAATTATCCTTGCCGCAGGGCAAGGAAAAAGAATGAAATCAGATAAAAATAAGCAATTCTTGATGCTGAAGGGAAAGCCCTTAATCATACATACGTTGGATATCTTCTATCAGGATCCGTACTGCCAATCGATTCAGCTCGTCGTTAATCCTAAAGAGGAAGCGGACATTCAGACGCTGCTGAAGGAATATGGTTATCAAGAGCGCATAGCGGTTGTTCACGGTGGTGCTGAACGTCAAGATAGCGTATTTGCAGGCTTAGCAGCATGTACTGCAGAGGAAGGGATTATCTTGATTCATGATGGCGCTCGTCCGTTTGTCTCGCTGGAGAATGTTGCAACGCTTGTAAATAAGGCTTATGAGAAGGGGGCGGCACTATTAGCTGTTCCAGTGACGGACACCATTAAGCGTGTTACCGAATCAGGTGTTACTACTTTGGATCGTAAAGAGTTATGGGCTGCTCAAACACCGCAGGCATTTCGATATTCCGTCATATTGCATGCTCATAAACAAGCGAAGGAAGAGGGATACTTAGGTACAGATGATGCTTCCCTTGTGGAGCGGCTTAACCAGCCTGTAGAAATTGTTCAAGGAAGCTATGATAATATGAAGCTGACGACACCGGAAGATGTGGAAAAAGCTCATGCTATCTTATCCAAATACGATTAGTCAGGAGAGGAGGAATCTATTATGTTTCGAATCGGACAAGGCTTTGATGTCCATCAGCTAGCAGAAGGGCGTCCGTGTATTATTGGCGGGGTGACGATTCCTTATGAGAAAGGATTGGAAGGTCACTCCGATGCGGATGTGTTATTACATACAGTAGCAGATGCGTGCCTCGGTGCGATAGGGGAAGGAGATATTGGAAAGCATTTCCCTGACACAGACCCGGAATTCAAGGATGCAGACTCTCAAAAGCTACTAGAGCACGTGTGGAAATTAGTCGAAAAACGTGGGTATTTCCTGGGAAATGTCGATTGTACTGTAATCGCCCAGGCTCCTAAAATGGCACCTTACATTGAGGAAATGAGAGAAAATATTGCCCGTCTTCTGCAGACAGAAGCATCTCGCGTGAATGTAAAGGCGACCACTACAGAGAAGCTGGGCTTTGCGGGGCGCAAAGAAGGAATTGCTGCTCAAGCGGTTGTTTTACTTCAACAGAAGGAATCGCTATAATAAGCTATGAAATAAAGTGCACAACTAAAGCATAGCATGGACACCCGTGATAAAATAGGGTTACCGAAAACGGTTGTTATAGATAGGAAGGAGACAAATTATGACAAAACAAGTACGCGTTCGTTATGCACCGAGTCCTACTGGACACCTTCACATCGGAAATGCAAGAACTGCGCTATTTAATTACTTATACGCTAGACGCTTTGATGGCAAGTTTGTAATTCGAATAGAGGATACCGATGAAAAGAGAAATGTTGCTGGTGGAGAACAAAGCCAGATGGAATTTTTGAAATGGCTGGGAATTGATTGGGATGAAAGCATCGATTTAGACGGGGGATATGGCCCTTATCGTCAAATGGAGCGACTTGATCTCTATCAGAACTATATTGACGAGCTACTGGACAAGGGTCTTGCCTATAAATGTTATATGACAGAAGAAGAATTAGAAGAGGAACGAGAAGCTCAGCGTGCTCGAGGAGAGGTGCCAATGTACTCTGGTGCTCACCGCGATCTTACTGCTGATCAACGTGCTGCGTTAGAGGCAGAAGGCCGGCAGCCGAGTATTCGTATTCGTGTGCCTGCAAATCATACGTACACGTTTGAAGATATGGTGCGGGGAGAGATTACTTTCCAATCCAGCGACTTCGGCGACTGGGTTATTCAAAAGAAAAACGGTACTCCAACGTACAATTTCGCAGTAGCTGTCGATGATTATCTAATGGATATTACTCACGTACTTCGTGGGGAGGAGCATATTCCAAATACGCCTAAGCAAATGATGGTTTATGAAGCGTTCGGTTGGACTCCTCCACAGTTTGGGCATATGGCATTGATTCTCAATGAACAGCGCAAGAAGTTAAGTAAACGAGATGAGCATATCCTGCAGTTCATTGGTCAGTATGAAAAGCTGGGCTATTTGCCGGAAGCATTGTTTAATTTTATTACCTTACTTGGCTGGTCCCCTGTCGGCGAAGAAGAAATCTTCACTCGCAGTCAGCTGATTGATATCTTTGACCCAGATCGTTTGGCATCTTCACCGGCCGTATTTGATCCACAGAAGCTGAAGTGGATTAACAACCAGTATATTAAAGCGTCGGACTTAGATCGAGTTGTAGATATGGCCCTTCCTCATCTAGTAGAAGCAGACCGTTTACCGAAAGATATGAGTCAGGAGCAGAAGGACTGGGCTCGTGAATTGATTTCACTTTATCAAGAACAAATGAACTATGCAGCGGAAATTGTCGAATTGACGGAATTATTCTTCCGCCAAGAGATTGACTATGGAGAAGAAGCAATGGAAGTCCTTCGGGGAGAACAGGTCCCAGAAGTACTGGATTCCTTTAGCAGAAAGCTTGCAGAATTAGAAGCATTTGAGCCGGATCATATTAAAAAAGCCGTTAAGGCCGTTCAAAAAGAAACAGGCCATAAGGGTAAAAAGCTCTTTATGCCTATTCGTGTAGCAACGACGGGAGAAACTCATGGACCTGAATTGCCAAATGCTATTCATCTGCTTGGGATAGACACCGTACAAGCCCGGTTAACGAGTGCGCTCCGCCAGCTTGAGCAATAATAGTTCACATTTACAGTGATATGTAATATATTAGAACTATCTAAAGAGTATAAATCAAATAACGTATCATAGAACGAAGAAGAGGATAAGTAAATAAGGCTCTCCAAACCCAGAGAAAATCACCATAGGCTGAGAGTGATTGTTGGAACCTTATTGAAATGCACCTCAGAGTCTTTTGTGGAAGCTTAGTACACAGAAGCGGGTCTCTCCCGTTAACGAGAGTGAAGCTGAAGAAGAGGCGAATTGCCTTTCTTAAACAGAGTGGAACCGCGCCACAAGCGTCTCTGTGTCATTGGACACAGAGACGCTTTTTTTATTTTAGTACTACAGAATATGGGGGGTATAGGTATGGGCGGATGGTTCAAGATGTTTAAAGAAGATGTAGATGTTGTGTTTGATCAGGATCCGGCGGCTCGTAGTCGGACAGAAGTGATATTGACCTATGCAGGCCTACACTCCATTTGGGCACACAGAATTGCCCATGCTTGCTATAAACGAAAATTCTTTTTTCTAGCCCGCGTGATTTCGCAAGTAAGTCGTTTTTTTACCGGAATTGAAATCCATCCCGGTGCCAAGATAGGCAGAAGGTTTTTCATTGACCATGGGATGGGTGTTGTAATTGGAGAGACATGTGAAATAGGAGATAACGTTACCTTGTTTCAGGGAGTGACCCTTGGAGGGACTGGTAAGGAGAAGGGGAAGCGCCATCCTACACTGAAAGATCACTCTTTGGTTGCCACGGGAGCAAAGGTGTTAGGCTCCATTACCATTGGAGAAAACTCCAAAGTAGGAGCGGGGTCGGTTGTGCTTCATGATGTGCCGGATCATTCTACAGTTGTTGGAATACCAGGACAGGTCGTTGTCCAGAACGGCAAAAAAGTCCGAAATGATTTAGACCACCACAAAATGCCAGACCCTGTAGCGGATAAGTTCAAGGAAATGCAGCAGCAGGTTGATGCCCTTCAAAATGAAGTACAAGAGCTTAAACAAGGAGTGAAGAACGATGAGCATTCAAATTTATAATACATTAACTCGACAAAAAGAAACATTCCAGCCCTTGGAAGAGGGAAAGGTGAAAATGTACGTATGTGGTCCGACTGTATATAACTATATTCATATTGGTAATGCTCGTCCGGCTATCGTATTTGATACAGTTAGACGTTATTTTGAATACAAAGGCTATGATGTGCATTATGTGCTAAACTTTACCGATGTCGACGATAAGCTGATTAAAGCGGCGAGGGAAATGGGAGACGAAGTGCCGAACATCGCAGAGCGGTTCATCACCGCCTATAAAGAGGATGTCGGTGCTTTTGGAGTGAAGGAAGCGGTCGATCACCCGAGAGTAACCGAAAACATGGAAGAGATCATCACCTTCATTCAAACCCTAATTGAAAAGGGCTTTGCGTATGAATCAGGGGGGGATGTATATTTCCGTACTCGATCCTTTGATTCTTACGGCAAGCTGTCCCATCAATCCGTTGATGAGTTACGGTCAGGTGCTCGTATTGAAGTTGGGGAAAAGAAAGAGGACCCACTTGATTTCACGCTTTGGAAAGATGCGAAGGATGGAGAGATATCCTGGGAAAGTCCTTGGGGGACCGGACGCCCTGGTTGGCATATCGAATGCTCTGCTATGGCGAAGAAATACCTGGGGGACACGATTGATATTCATGCAGGTGGACAGGATTTAACATTCCCGCACCATGAAAATGAAATTGCTCAATCAGAGGCAATGAATGAGAAGACATTTGCTAATTATTGGATGCACAATGGATATATTAAAATAGAGAATGAAAAAATGTCTAAATCGCTTGGCAATTTCGTGCTGGCTCATGACATTATAAAGATACATGACCCGCAAGTTATCCGCTTCTTTATGCTAAGTGTGCACTATCGGAACCCTATTAACTTCTCAGAGGAGCTGTTAGAAGGTGCTAAAAATAGTTTTGATCGTATTAAGAATGCGTATCAAAATCTAGAACACCGTCTGAAGGCGGCTACGAATATGGATTCAGAAGAGCAAGCTTGGCTTGCAAAATTAACGGAGCATCAAGAGCGGTTTATGGCTGAAATGGATGACGACTTCAATACCGCGAACGCAATTTCGGTACTGTTTGATATTGCGAAGGACGCGAACGTCTATTTGCAATCCAGTCATACTTCCAGCAAAGTGATTGAAGCATTTCAAAAACTTCTCACGGATTTGACGAAGGTACTTGGAATAGATCTTGTTGGACAAGAAGAACTGTTGGATGAAGAAATTGATGCAATGATCCAGCAACGGATTGAAGCTCGTAAAAATCGTGATTTCCAAACAGCAGACCAAATTAGAGATGAATTGAAGGAAAGAAATATTATTTTAGAGGATACTCCACAAGGGATTCGTTGGAAAAGAGGCTAATCATGAATGGGAATGAGATTGATGCTAAACAGGTAAAGAGTCTGACCTTGGCCTATATGGGAGACGTGGTGTATGAACACTATGTACGTGAATACTTGATTAAAACAGGAGAAGTGAAGCCGCAGCAATTGCATAAAGCTGCGGTTCGCTTTGTATCGGGTCGCTCCCAGGCAAATGTGCTATACTACTGGCAAGAAACAGACAAGCTATCAGACATAGAACAAGGAGTGGTCCGCAGAGGCCGAAATGCAAAGTCAGGTGCTGTACCAAAGAATTTAGATGTGCAGACATATCGCTATAGCACAGCGTTTGAAGCACTTTTAGGATATTTGTACTTGGATGGACAAACAGAACGGTTGGAGACATTAGTGAGAGATGCCATACATCACGTAGAAGAAAGGGGATCATCATGAAAGAGGAATGGATCTTAGGGAAGAACTCTGTGCTAGAAGCCATTAAATCAGGACGCTCCATCAATAAAGTAATGGTGTCGGAGCAAATGCAGGCTCAAGCTAGTCAGCAGATTCATAAGCAAGCAAAGCAAAACGGTGTTCAGGTTCAAAAGGTACCAAAGAAGAAAATAGATCAGCTAGTGGAAGGTAATCACCAAGGAGTTATCGCTTCGGTGGCTGCCTACGAGTATAGTGAAATGGAGGATATATTCCAAAAGGCTGAATCCCAAGGGGAACAACCCTTCATTATGATTTTGGATGAGATGGAAGACCCTCACAACCTAGGTTCTATACTTCGGACTGCGGATGCTGCTGGTGTTCATGGCGTCATCATACCGAAGCGGAGATCGGTTGGTCTTACAGGAACAGTAGCGAAAACCTCGACTGGAGCTATTGAATACATCCCTGTCGTTCGGGTCACGAATATTGCAAGAACAATTGAAGAGTTAAAAGAGCAGCAAGTATGGGTGGTTGGTACCGACGCTGAAGGGGATGAGGATTTCCGCAGGTTAGAAGGTGATATGGCCATAGCTCTTGTAATCGGAAGTGAAGGGAAAGGAATTAGCAGATTAGTTAAAGAGAAGTGTGATTGGACTGTTAACTTACCGATGAAGGGGCATGTAACTTCCTTAAACGCTTCTGTGGCAGCAAGTCTTCTCATGTATGAAATCCATCGGAAACGTCATCCATTAGGGTGAATAACAAATGGATGTACTAATCGTTGATGGATATAACATCATAGGAGCATGGCCGGAACTGAAAGCTCTGAGAGATAAGGATTTAGCAAGTGCAAGATATGAGCTTGTAGAGAAGATGGCCGAATATCAGGCTTACGCTGGCTACGAAGTCGTAGTGGTGTTTGATGCACATTATGTCCCTGGGATAGAGAAAAAAGTAGATAATCATAAGATAGAGATTGTGTACACGAAAGAGAATGAAACGGCTGATGAACGGATTGAAAAATTAGCCAAAGAACGAAAGCATGTAAGGAACCAGGTGTATGTGGCAACGTCGGATTATACGGAGCAGCGGACAATTTTTGCACAAGGGGCCTTACGTAAATCCGCAAGAGAATTATATATTGAAACAAAAAATATTGAAAAAGAAATTCAGAAAGAAGTAGAATCCCAGAACCAGCTTCATTATAAGCCTAAGATACCGATAAAAAAAGAAGTGCTTGATGTGTTCGAAAAGTGGCGTAGAGGTGAAAAGTAAAAAGAAGCGCTGTTGACGCTTTCAAAAAAGTTACTGTATAATATTTCTATATCCATGGCAGTACGGTCGGGGGGATCCTTAACGTGAGCATCGGTCAAGTAGATACTGACAGCAAAGATTTAGGCCTTTTATCTGATGAGGAAGTTGTGGTATTTGTTCATAAAGGCGATAGCAGAGCGCTGGAACATTTAATCAACAAATACAAAAATTTCGTACGTGCCAAGGCTCGGACATATTTTCTAATCGGAGCGGATCGCGAAGATATTGTGCAGGAAGGAATGATTGGCCTGTATAAGGCCATCAGAGATTATCAGGAGGACAAGCTCTCCTCGTTTAAAGCCTTCGCAGAACTATGTGTAACTCGCCAAATTATCACTGCAATTAAAACCGCCACACGACAAAAGCATATCCCGCTTAACTCCTATGTATCTCTTGATAAGCCTATTTATGACGAAGAGTCAGACAGAACACTGTTAGATGTTATTGCTGGTGCCAAGGCACTTGATCCAGAGGAAATGATTATCAATCGGGAACGCTTCGGTGATATGGAAACGAAAATGTCTGAATTATTAAGCGAGCTGGAAAGAGAAGTACTCGCCCTTTATCTGGATGGTCGTTCTTACCAGGAGATCTCCGTTGATCTTAATCGGCATGTAAAATCAATTGATAACGCTTTACAACGCGTCAAACGAAAGCTGGAGCGATACCTTGAAATCAGCGAAATCACATTATGATGACGTTGACAGGACTATAGTAGCGTGATACATTATTGGAAGTGATAAACCCTGGATAGGGGTGAAGTACGTTGAATAAGAAAGTCGCTTTAGCATGTTCAATCTGCATGTCGAGGAATTACACTACTACAAAAAATCCTAAAACGGATAGCAATAGACTAGAGGTACGAAAATATTGCAAGCATTGTAGTACGCATACCCTTCATCGGGAGACCAAGTAAGAGTGGAAGCAAGCTATTTAGGTGAAAGTTTGGGGGTACTATCATGTTCAAGTTTTTGAGAAACGTGTCTAGAGAAATGCAGAAGGTTAGCTGGCCCAGCGGACGCGAATTGTCTAAATATACAGTTACCGTATTAACTACCTTGATATTTATTACGATCTTTTTCGCGCTAGTTGACTTAGGGATTTCTCAGATTCTTGAAGTACTTTTCTCAGAATAAATCTCGTTCTTTTGTGATTATGGAATAAAGCACTTATGATTATGTTATAATGTTAATATTATTTCGCGTTCTAAAACCCGTTTTACGGGTTTTTTAATGTGGTTTAAAATAGCATTGCGAATTTTAGACAAGGGAGGGAAGGGCAAACCGTTTGTCCTGAGACTATGGAGAAAAGATGGTATGTCGTTCACACTTATTCAGGATATGAGAATAAAGTGAAGAAAAATTTAGATAAGCGAGTGGAGTCCATGGGGATGGAAGATAAGATTTTCCGTGTCCTTGTTCCAGAAGATGAAGAAACTGAAATTAAGAATGGAAAACGCAAAGTGCAAAAGAAAAAAGTGTTTCCTGGTTATGTACTGGCAGAAATGGTGATGACGGACGATTCCTGGTATGTCGTTCGCAACACTCCTGGTGTGACAGGTTTCGTAGGATCGACTGGTTCTGGTTCCAAGCCTACTCCTCTCTTACCTGAAGAAATTGAAACAGTGCTGAAGCGCATGGGCATGAACGAACCGGTGCACGATGTTGACTTCGAATTGAAAGAAAGTGTACGAGTTAACGAGGGTCCTTTCGCAGATTTTACAGGCACTATCGAAAATATCGATGTGGACAAGCAGAAGGTAAAAGTGCATGTAAATATGTTTGGACGTGAAACTCCGGTTGAGCTTGATTTTTCTCAGATAGAAAAATTATAATCATCCCCCTTGCATTCTACTTGGAAAAATGCTAGAATTTTTATGTTCTTTATGCCTCGAGTATGAGGATTTATGTGTATATGAATGAGTGGGAGGAGCTAAGCTCCTGTAACCACATCACGGACTTAAGGAGGTGTGTCTCGTGGCTAAAAAAGTTATTAAAGTTGTAAAACTTCAGATTCCAGCAGGGAAAGCTAACCCAGCGCCACCAGTAGGACCAGCACTTGGTCAAGCAGGTGTTAATATCATGGGATTCTGTAAGGAATTTAACGCACGTACAGCGGATCAAGCTGGCATGATTATTCCGGTTGAAATTACGGTTTTTGAAGACCGTTCATTTACATTCGTTACTAAAACTCCACCTGCTGCAGTTCTTCTAAAAGAAGCGGCTGGTCTTAAATCAGGATCAGGCGAACCAAACCGCAACAAGGTTGGCACAATTAATCGCGACAAAGTACGCGAAATTGCTGAAACAAAAATGCCTGACCTAAACGCCGCTGACGTAGATGCAGCTGTGCGCATGGTTGAAGGTACAGCGCGCAGTATGGGACTTGTAATCGAAGATTAATCCCACAGCGGTTCTGTGTTAAGGAGAAGGTTGCGAGGATGGAGTTTTACCATTTCGCAACCTTTATTCGTGGGAGGTAAAACCGTTAAAACCACAAAGGAGGAAATTAAAATGGCAAACAGAAGTAAAAGATATCAAGAGCTTGTAAAGCTTGTTGATAAAACAAAATCGTATGACGTATCTGAAGCTGTAGAGCTTATTAAGCAAACATCTAAAGCTAGCTTCGACGAAACAGTAGAAGCTGCATTCCGTCTTGGGGTTGACCCTAAAAAAGCGGACCAACAAATTCGTGGTGCAACAGTACTACCACACGGTACTGGTAAATCCCAGCGTGTACTAGTATTTGCGAAGGGTGACAAGGCGAAAGAAGCAGAAGCTGCTGGAGCTGATTATGTTGGAGAGCAAGATCTAATTAACCAAATCAACCAAGGCTGGTTCGACTTTGATGTAGTTGTTGCGACTCCAGATATGATGGCGGAAGTTGGTAAGCTAGGTCGAGTGTTGGGACCTAAAGGCCTAATGCCGAACCCTAAAACTGGTACTGTAACTTTCGAAGTAGAAAAAGCAGTTAACGAAATCAAGGCTGGTAAAGTAGAATACCGCGTTGATAAAGCTGGTAACATTCATGTTCCAATTGGTAAAGTATCTTTCGATAACGAGAAAATCGCTGAGAACTTTAACGCCATTACGGAAACACTTATGAAGGTTAAACCGCAAGCTGCTAAAGGAACTTACATGCGTAATGCTTCTATCGCTTCTACGATGGGACCTGGCGTACGCGTTGATGTTTCTGGCTTCAAAAGCTAAGTAATTGTTTGTTGACATCCAATAAACCTTAAGCTATAATAGCTTTTGTCATATAAATGAATACGTTGTACCGTAGACAGTGGGTGCGAGAGATCGCTTAAATAGACCTACCGAGGTGTTAATCATATTGCTGAGATAGTGACCGTCGTGATCTATCTCTCATGTATGTGCCTCCATGTCTACATGGGGGCATTTTTACTGTCGAAATAACATTCTACAATAAAATGAACACCAGGACGGTATGATGACAATTCAATAGGAGGTGGAATGATGAGCAAAGTAATTGAGCACAAAAAGCAGATTGTCTCTGACATTGCTGAAAAGCTTCAAAACAGTAAATCAACTGTACTTGTTGATTACCGTGGCTTAGACGTTGATACTGTAACAAGTCTTCGTCAACAATTGCGTGAAGCAGGCGTAGATTTCAAAGTGTATAAAAACACAATGACTCGCCGTGCTACTGCAGAAGCTAACCTTACTGAACTTGATGAAACATTAGTTGGCCCGACAGCTCTTGCATTCAGTGCAGACGACGCTGTAGCTCCAGCTAAAATCATTAACAATTTCGCAAAAGAGAATAGCGCTCTAGAAATCAAAGGTGGCGTTGTTCAAGGTAACGTAGCTACTGTAGCTCAGATGAAAGAACTTGCAGAACTACCAGATCAAAGCGGTCTTGTATCTATGCTTCTATCTGTACTACAAGCTCCAATGCGCAACTTCGCACTTGCTTCAAAAGCAGTGGCGGACCAGAAAGAAGAGCAAGGCGCTTAATCGCCTGAAGTCGGCTATATAATTTTTAAAAAATTTAAGGAGGAAATATCATGACTAAAGAGCAAATTATTGACGCGATCAAAGAAATGAACGTTCTTGAACTTAATGATCTAGTAAAAGCAATTGAAGAAGAATTCGGAGTAACTGCTGCTGCACCTGTAGCTGTAGCTGGCGGCGGAGCTGCTGAAGAGGAAGAAGAGCAAACTGAATTCGACGTAGTACTTGAAGATGCAGGTGCTTCTAAGATTAAAGTTGTTAAAGCAGTTCGTGAAATCACTGGCCTAGGTCTTAAAGATGCTAAAGAAGTAGTAGACAACGCTCCTAAAGCAATCAAAGAAGGCGTATCTAAAGAAGACGCTGAAGAAATGAAAGCTAAGCTAGAAGAAACTGGCGCTAAGATCGAAATTAAGTAATGAAAGCAAAAAGGCTCGCTGATTATCGGCGAGCTTTGCTTTTGCTTTATGACCCCCATAACATCTCGAGTCAAATAGAGATAGAGTCTTTAATAGGCAAGGCCCGATTAAAGAGATTCTCAATCTCCCACCTATTATTTCCTTGGATATCCATTGCCTGACTCGTTTATGGGAGAGCGACCATGCATATTCGCCGAAAATAAATACGGGTAGGTGACTAGGGTGTCAGAACACTATTATTCAAAAAATCCCGAATCAAAAAGTGCTGAGAAACACTGGAACTTCACGCTGAGGGGGCGCAAGATATCCTTCACGACTGATTACGGAGTGTTTTCTAAAGAAGAAGTAGATTATGGATCTAGAGTGCTTATTGAAGCATTCCAATCACCTGACATAGATGGGGATATACTGGATATGGGGTGTGGGTATGGTCCGATTGGTATAGCGCTGGCCCTGCATTTTCCTGATCGAAATATTGTGATGGTCGATGTAAATGAAAGAGCTATTGATTTAGCGAAGAGAAACGCTGTGAGCAACCAAGCTGACAATACAGTGATCACGGCTAGTGATCAATATGAAAATATTAAAGATAGACAGTTTGCTGCCATCTTAACTAATCCACCAATTCGTGCTGGTAAACAAGTAGTGCATTCTATTTTGCGTCAAAGCTATGAACAGTTACTTCCAGATGGAGAGTTGTGGGTAGTCATTCAAAAGAAGCAAGGGGCTCCTTCTGCAAGGGCTCTTATGGAAGAAATGTTCGATACAGTAGAGGTAGCTGAGCGGGATAAAGGCTACTATGTGTACAAAGCAAAAAAGTTTGACTTGGATAATTAGCTATGATAGTATTGAAAAATGCCAATAAGTAAATAGTTTGTCAAGGTATTTTTTCTATTTATTTATGTATAAACCATATAGCTATAGTTAAGAATGGTAAAATCGAATGATCGTAATAAAGAGTAGTGGTTTTGTATAAAACCCTTTTTCTTTTTGTCTAACGTTAGAGAGAAATGAAAAATTTCTATTACATTTGTCTATGACAAATGTATCATATATTACTGGCACAGGTGTGTAAGCAAGAGGTCTGTGCGAGTTAGTTCGGCATGTGTTTTTTGCCGGACGATTTTTTCTTTATTAAAATGCTTGATTTGAGGGGTGAATCAGTTGACAGGTCAACTAGTTCAGTATGGACGACACCGCCAACGTAGAAGCTTTGCGCGCATCAGCGAAGTACTTGAATTACCGAACTTAATTGAAATTCAAACTGCTTCTTATGATTGGTTCTTACAAGAAGGATTGCGAGAGATGTTTAAGGATATTTCTCCAATTGAAGATTTCACAGGAAATCTATCACTAGAGTTTGTCGATTACACTCTCGGAGAGCCAAAGTATCCAGTCGATGAATCTAAAGAGCGAGACGTCACTTATTCAGCTCCTCTTCGTGTGAAAGTTCGTTTACTTAATAAAGAAACTGGCGAAGTAAAAGAGCAAGAAGTGTTTATGGGTGACTTCCCATTAATGACAGATGTAGGTACATTCGTTATTAACGGTGCAGAACGTATCATTGTATCTCAGCTAGTTCGTTCTCCGAGTGTTTACTTTAGTCCTAAGGTAGACAAAAACGGAAAACGCGGCTACACAGCAACTGTTATTCCAAACCGTGGTGCATGGTTGGAATTTGAAACAGACGCGAAGGACGTAGTGCATGTACGTATTGACCGTACTCGTAAGCTGCCTATTACTGTTCTTCTCCGTGCTTTAGGTTTCGGTAGTGATCAAGAAATCATTGATCTTATCGGAGACAATGAATATTTGAAGAACACCCTTGAAAAAGACAATACAGAAAACAGTGAAAAAGCGTTGCTTGAAATCTATGAACGCTTACGTCCTGGTGAGCCACCTACTGTGGAAAATGCCAAGAGCCTGCTTATCTCTCGTTTCTTTGATCCGAAGCGATATGATTTAGCTCACGTAGGTCGCTACAAAATTAATAAGAAACTTCATATAAAGAATCGTCTATTTAACCAGACGCTTGCTGAAACGCTTGCTGACCCTGAGACAGGGGAGATTATTGCTAGTGCGGGGGACAAACTAGATCGCCGTACGCTAGATAAAATCCTTCCATATATCGAAGGGAACGAAGATGGAAACCTAGGCGATGAATTAATGGAGCCGCATGACGGTGTGCTAGATGAGCCAATCCGCATTCAGTCTATTAAGATTATCGACCCAACAGATCCTGAAGGGGAGAAAACACTAGATGTAATTGGCAATGCACAGATCGATCATGAAACAAAAAATATCACTCCATCAGATATGTTAGCAGCAGTAAGCTACTTCTTTAACATCCTGCATAATGTAGGTGGAACAGACGATATTGACCACTTAGGTAACCGTCGTTTGCGTTCAGTTGGGGAATTGCTGCAAAACCAGTTCCGTATCGGATTATCTCGTATGGAGCGTGTAGTGCGTGAGCGTATGTCTATTCAGGACACTGCTTCCATTACACCACAACAATTAATTAACATCCGTCCGGTTATTGCTTCTATCAAAGAATTCTTTGGTAGCTCTCAGCTATCACAGTTTATGGATCAAACCAACCCGTTAGCCGAATTGACGCATAAACGTCGTCTCTCTGCTCTAGGACCTGGTGGTTTGACTCGTGAACGTGCCGGTTTTGAGGTTCGTGACGTACACTACTCCCACTACGGTCGTATGTGTCCAATCGAGACTCCTGAGGGTCCAAACATCGGACTAATTAACTCCCTATCTTCCTATGCGAAGGTAAATAAATTCGGATTTATTGAAACGCCATATCGACGCGTTGATCCAGAAACAAATAAAGTAACAGCACAGATAGACTACCTTACTGCTGATGAAGAGGATAACTACGTTGTAGCTCAGGCGAACGCAAAGCTGAACGAAGACGGCTCCTTCCAGGATGAAGAAGTTATTGCTCGTTTCCGTGGTGAAAACACGGCAGTAAAAAGAGATCGTATCGATTATATGGACGTATCTCCAAAGCAGGTAGTTTCCGCTGCGACCGCATGTATTCCTTTCTTAGAGAATGATGACTCCAACCGTTCTCTAATGGGTGCGAACATGCAGCGTCAGGCAGTGCCATTGATGGAGCCTGAATCCCCGATTGTTGGTACAGGAATGGAGTACGTATCTGGTAAAGACTCAGGTGCTGCTGTTCTTGCTAGACATGAAGGTATTGTAGAACGAGTGGATGCTAAAGAGGTATTAGTACGACGTATTTCTATGATTGATGGGAAAGAAGTACAAGGCGATTTAGACCGCTATCGTTTCCAGAAATTCATTCGTTCCAACCAAGGTACCTGCTATAACCAAAAGCCAATTGTAAGTGCGGGCGACCGTGTTACACAGGGCGAAATTCTAGCAGACGGTCCATCTATGGAGAAGGGCGAATTAGCGTTAGGTAAAAACCCGCTCGTGGCATTTATGACATGGGATGGTTATAACTACGAGGACGCTATTATTATGAGTGAACGTCTTGTGAAAGATGATGTGTACACATCTATTCATATTGAAGAATATGAATCTGAAGCTCGTGATACTAAGCTTGGACCTGAAGAAATCACAAGAGATATACCAAACGTAGGCGAGGATGCACTTCGTGACCTTGATGATCGTGGAATTATCCGTGTAGGTGCAGAAGTTAGCGATGGTGATCTATTAGTTGGTAAGGTAACGCCTAAAGGTGTTACAGAGTTATCAGCTGAAGAACGCTTATTACACGCTATCTTCGGTGAAAAGGCTCGTGAAGTTCGTGATACTTCATTACGCGTGCCACACGGTGCTGGCGGTATTGTACTTGATGTGAAGATTTTCAATAGAGAAGATGGAGATGAGTTACCTCCAGGCGTGAACCAGCTTGTGCGTGTGTACATTGTACAAAAACGTAAGATCTCTGAAGGAGACAAGATGGCAGGTCGTCACGGTAACAAAGGTGTTATCTCTAGAATTCTTCCAGAAGAGGATATGCCTTACATGCCAGACGGTACACCAATCGATGTCATGTTAAACCCTCTTGGGGTTCCATCTCGTATGAACATTGGTCAGGTGCTGGAGCTTCACCTTGGTATGGCAGCAAGAGAACTTGGTATTCACGTAGCAACACCAGTCTTTGATGGTGCTCGTGAAGAAGACGTTTGGGAAATCCTTGATGAAGCCGGAATGGCTCGCGATGCGAAAACCATTCTGTACGATGGGCGTACTGGTGAAGCATTTGACAGCCGTGTTTCTGTAGGAGTCATGTACATGATTAAACTTGCGCACATGGTTGATGACAAACTTCACGCTCGTTCCACTGGACCATATTCTCTTGTTACGCAACAGCCACTCGGTGGTAAAGCACAATTCGGTGGACAGCGTTTTGGTGAGATGGAGGTATGGGCACTCGAAGCTTATGGTGCTGCTTATACTCTACAAGAAATCCTAACGGTTAAATCCGATGATGTTGTTGGTCGTGTGAAGACGTATGAATCCATTGTTAAAGGATCTAATGTACCAGAACCTGGCGTGCCAGAATCCTTTAAAGTATTAATTAAAGAGCTTCAGAGTCTAGGCATGGATGTGAAAATCCTGTCTTCTGATGAATCCGAAATTGACATTCGCGATATAGAAGAAGAAGAGACGCAATCTGCAGAGAAACTTAACTTAGACGGAGATCCTCAACTAGAGGACTAAGATAAGTAGTAATTGAACCTGCTAAAGCTTAGGGTAAAACCTGGATACTATAAGGGAGGTAGGCCCCTTGCTAGATGTAAATAATTTTGAATATATGAAAATAGGTTTAGCTTCTCCAGACAAGATTCGTTCTTGGTCCTATGGTGAGGTGAAAAAGCCAGAAACAATTAACTACCGTACGTTGAAACCAGAGAAAGACGGTTTGTTCTGTGAACGCATTTTCGGTCCTACTAAGGACTGGGAATGCCACTGCGGTAAATATAAGCGAGTACGCTATAAAGGCATTGTTTGTGACCGTTGTGGAGTAGAGGTTACCAAGGCAAAAGTACGTCGTGAGCGAATGGGTCATCTTGAATTAGCTGCTCCTGTATCTCACATTTGGTATTTCAAGGGTATTCCAAGCCGTATGGGTCTTGTTCTAGATATGTCCCCACGTGCGCTTGAAGAAGTTATTTACTTTGCCGCATACGTGGTAACGGACCCTGGTGATACAGCGTTAGAAAACAAACAGCTTCTATCTGAGAAAGAATACCGTGCATATCGCGAGAAGTACGGTAAAACGTTCCAGGCATCTATGGGTGCTGAAGCCATTCGTCGTTTACTTCAAGACATCGATTTAGATAAAGAAGTAGATACACTGAAAGAAGAGCTTAAGACAGCACAAGGTCAACGTCGTACTCGTGCTATTAAGCGCTTGGAAGTATTAGAAGCATTCCGTAATTCTGGTAACGATCCATCTTGGATGATTCTAGATGTGCTGCCGGTTATTCCACCGGAGCTTCGTCCTATGGTTCAATTAGACGGAGGTCGCTTTGCTACATCTGATTTAAACGACCTATATCGTCGTGTTATTAACCGTAACAATCGTCTAAAGCGTCTATTAGACCTAGGAGCTCCATCTATCATCGTCCAGAACGAAAAGCGTATGCTCCAGGAATCAGTTGATGCGTTAATTGATAATGGTCGTCGTGGACGTCCAGTTACAGGACCAGGAAACCGTCCACTAAAATCCTTATCTCACATGCTTAAAGGTAAGCAAGGTCGTTTCCGTCAAAACCTACTAGGTAAACGTGTTGACTATTCTGGACGTTCGGTTATCGTAGTTGGACCGAGCTTGAAAATGTACCAGTGTGGTCTGCCGAAGGAAATGGCACTGGAATTATTTAAACCATTCGTGATGCGTGAATTAGTAGATCGCGGATTAGCACACAACATCAAATCTGCTAAGCGTAAAATTGAACGCATCCACCCAGAAGTATGGGATGTGCTAGAAGAGGTAATTAAAGAGCACCCAGTGCTATTAAACCGTGCACCAACACTTCACCGACTGGGTATCCAGGCATTCGAGCCTACTCTTGTTGAAGGTCGAGCTATTCGCCTGCACCCGCTAGTATGTACAGCATATAATGCGGACTTTGACGGTGACCAAATGGCTGTACACGTACCTCTATCTGCAGAAGCTCAAGCTGAAGCACGCATTCTAATGCTTGCAGCACAGAACATTCTTAATCCAAAGGATGGTAAACCGGTTGTTACGCCATCACAGGATATGGTTTTAGGTAACTACTACCTTACACTTGAACGTGAAAATGCTATTGGTGAAGGAAAGACATTTAAGGATACGAACGAAGCTCTCATCGCTTACCAGAACGGATATGTACACTTGCATACTCGTGTAGCTGTTCAGGCTTCCTCCTTAGATAATAATTCCTTTACGGAAGAGCAGAACAATCAATTGTTAATAACAACGGTTGGTAAGTTAATCTTTAACGAGATTTTACCTGAATCGTTCCCTTATATAAATGAACCGTCTCAGACAAACTTAGAGGAGTTAACTCCAGCGCATTACTTTATTCCTAAGGGTACAAACGTGAAGGAGAACATCGAGCAGCGTGAACTTGTTCAGCCTTTCAAGAAGAAATTCCTTGGTAATGTAATCGCAGAGGTGTTCAAACGCTTTAAGATTAGTGAGACATCCCGCATGCTTGACCGCATGAAGGATTTAGGCTTTGCTTACTCCACTAAAGCGGGTATTACCGTTGGTGTATCTGACATCGTCGTACTTCCAGAAAAGCAACAAATTCTAGAAGAAGCCCAGAATAAAGTGGATAACGTAACGAAGCAATTCCGTAGAGGTCTTATAACGGATGACGAGCGTTATGACCGTGTTATCGCTATTTGGTCCGCTGCCAAAGACGATATCCAAAATCGCTTAATGAAATCCCTGGACCCTACAAACCCAATCTTTATGATGAGTGACTCTGGTGCTCGTGGTAACGCATCTAACTTTACACAGTTAGCTGGTATGCGTGGTCTAATGGCCAACCCGGCTGGTAAGATCATTGAGCTACCAATCAAATCTAGCTTCCGTGAAGGTCTAACGGTATTGGAATACTTTATTTCCACGCACGGTGCTCGTAAAGGTCTTGCCGATACAGCACTGAAGACCGCGGACTCAGGTTACCTAACTCGTCGACTAGTTGACGTTGCGCAGGATGTAATTGTCCGTGAGGATGATTGCGGAACAGACCGCGGCCTGGAAGTAATGAATCTAACAGAAGGTACAGAGACCATTGAACCATTCTTTGATCGTTTAATTGGTCGTACTGCTTATCAGACGGTGTACCACCCAGAAACTGGGGAGGTTATCATTAAGCCTGATGAGCTTATTACAGAAGATATTGCTAAATATATCATTGAATCTGGTGTAGAGAAGGCTGTCATCCGTTCTGTATTCACATGTAATACTCACCATGGTGTATGTAAGAAATGTTACGGCAGAAACCTTGCTACTGGTTCAGAAGTAGAAGTAGGAGAAGCTGTAGGAATTATTGCTGCACAATCTATCGGTGAGCCAGGAACGCAGCTTACCATGCGTACATTCCACACAGGTGGAGTTGCTGGGGATGACATTACCCAAGGTCTTCCTCGTATCCAGGAGCTATTTGAAGCTCGTAATCCGAAAGGTCAGGCTGTCATAACAGAAATCCATGGTACTGTGGAAGAAGTAAATGAAGTCAAAGACCGTCTAGAGATTACAGTTCAAGGAGAAGTGGAAAAACGCAGCTATACTGCACAATACGGTGCTCGTATGAAAGTAACTGTCGGTGATGCGGTGGCTGCAGGAGAACCACTAACAGAAGGTTCAATTGATCCGAAAGAACTTCTTAAAATTCAAGGCCTCGAAGGCGTACAAAAGTATCTGTTGAAAGAAGTACAGAAAGTTTACCGTATGCAGGGTGTTGAAATCGGTGATAAGCACGTAGAAGTTATGGTACGCCAGATGCTTCGTAAAATACGTGTATTTGATTCCGGGGATACAGATGTTCTGCCTGGTTCCTTGCTGGAAATACACCAGTTCAAGGAAGCAAACGAGTCTGCGTTAATTAATAACAAGCAGCCTGCTGTTGGCGGTCCTGTATTACTTGGTATTACGAAAGCGTCACTTGAAACAGATTCCTTCTTATCAGCAGCTTCCTTCCAGGAGACAACTCGTGTCCTTACAGATGCAGCTATTAAAGGAAAACGTGACGAATTGCTAGGTCTGAAAGAGAATGTTATCATTGGTAAGCTGGTACCAGCTGGTACTGGAATGCCTAGATACCGCAGTGTTCAACCTGCCTCTGACGAACTAACAGAAGATATGATTAAGGCTGAAGAGCCTGAAGAGATTACCCAATCTTAATGATATAAAGATCATTTGCAAGTGATAATAACGGATGCATCTTGAAAAAACTCACAAACGAAGTTGACATTATAGAAAGTGAGTGATAATATATTCAAGGTGCTTCCATTTATCCTTGTTACTTTGGAGGATATGAGCAATGTCTTATGAAAAAGTAGCACAGGCTAAGGCAAATATAGTTATTGGAACGAAACAAACCATGAAGGCTATGAAACATGGTGAAGTTCAAGAGGTTATCATTGCTGAAGATGCTGATAGGCAAGTTACTACCAATGTGTTACGTCTGGCGGAGCAGCTAAACACTCCGGTAAACCAAGTGGATTCTATGAAAAAACTAGGAAAAGCTTGCGGGATTGACGTAGCCGCAGCTGTAGTTGCTATAAAGCAATGAAGTTTTAGCGACTATTTTTGAATAATCGCTGAAGCTTTGTTTTTTACCCATTTATGAACCACCTGGATGTGTGGTATTACTAAAAAGTAATGAAGGGAGGATATAGAATGCCTACTATTAATCAATTAGTACGTAAAGGGCGCGTATCAAAGACGAAAAAGTCTGACTCACCAGCTCTTAACAAAGGCTATAACAGCTTAAGAAAGACTCCAACTGATCTTTCTTCACCTCAAAAACGTGGTGTTTGCACACGTGTAGGAACATTAACTCCTAAGAAGCCGAACTCCGCGCTTCGTAAATATGCACGTGTACGCTTAACAAACAACATCGAGGTAACTGCTTATATCCCTGGTATTGGCCACAACCTACAAGAACACAGTGTTGTTCTTATCCGTGGCGGTCGTGTTAAGGACTTACCAGGTGTGCGTTATCACATTGTTCGTGGTGCGCTTGATACAGCAGGTGTTGAAGGACGTATGCAAGGTCGTTCCAAGTACGGAACTAAGAAACCTAAAAAGTAATGCATAACCTCATGCATCTCATGATAAACACTATTCAAATTGAAAGGAGGGGGACACATGCCACGTAAAGGAGCAGTACCAAAGCGTGATGTATTACCAGATCCAATGTACAACTCTAAGCTTGTAACTCGCCTGATTAACCAAATCATGGTGCACGGCAAGCGTGGTAAAGCACAAAAAATCTTGTACAAAGCTTTTGACCTAGTACAAGAACGTAGCGGAAATGACGCTATGGAAACATTCGAGCAAGCTCTTAAAAACGTAATGCCAGTACTGGAGGTTAGAGCACGTCGTGTAGGTGGATCTAACTACCAGGTTCCAGTTGAAGTACGTCCAGAGCGCCGCCAAGCACTAGGCTTGCGTTGGCTCGTAAACTATTCCCGTCTTCGCGGTGAGAAAACAATGGAAGAGCGTTTAGCTAACGAGATTCTTGACGCAGCTAACAACTCAGGTGCTTCTGTTAAGAAACGCGAAGATGTTCATAAGATGGCTGAAGCAAACAAAGCATTTGCTCACTATCGTTGGTAATAGCGAAAACAAAACTATACCACCCAATAGGAAGGAGAAGAATTCATGCCAAGAGAGTTCTCCTTGGAAAAGACGCGTAACATTGGTATCATGGCGCACATCGATGCAGGTAAAACCACTGCTACCGAGCGTATTCTTTTCTATACAGGACGTATTCACAAGTTAGGGGAGACACACGAAGGTGCTTCTCAAATGGACTGGATGTCCCAGGAACAAGATCGTGGGATTACCATTACATCTGCTGCGACTACAGCGCAGTGGAAGGACCATCGTATTAACATCATTGACACACCAGGTCACGTAGACTTCACAGTTGAGGTTGAACGTTCCCTACGTGTTCTTGATGGATCTGTAGCAGTACTTGACGCACAGTCTGGTGTTGAACCACAGACAGAAACTGTATGGCGTCAGGCTACTACTTACGGTGTTCCTCGTATTGTATTCGTAAACAAGATGGACAAAGTAGGAGCAGACTTCATATATTCTGTTGGAACTCTTCAAGATCGTCTTGGTGCTAATGCGCACCCAATCCAGCTACCTATTGGTGCTGAAGACGAATTTGATGGTGTTATCGACCTAATCGGTATGCAGGCTTACTTCTATCTTGATGATCTAGGTACACGTGCAGAAGCTCGTGATATTCCAGACGAATACAAAGAGCAAGCTGAAGAATATCGCAATAAGCTTATTGAAGCAGTTGCGGAATCTGACGAAGAATTAATGATGAAATACCTTGAAGGTGAAGAGTTCACTAATGATGAACTTATGGCTGCAATCCGCCAAGCTACTGTAAACGTAGATTTCTACCCAGTACTTTGTGGTTCTGCATTCAAGAACAAAGGTGTTCAGCTATTAATCGATGCCGTTATCGATTACCTACCTTCTCCTCTAGACGTACCTCCAATCGAAGGTTTCGTACCACGTACAGAGGAAGAAGTAGTGCGTCGTCCAGACGATAGTGAGCCTTTCTCTGCCCTAGCCTTTAAGGTTATGACAGACCCTTACGTTGGTAAACTTACCTTCTTCCGCGTGTATTCTGGTTCATTAACTTCCGGATCTTACGTGAAGAACTCCACTAAGGATAAGCGTGAGCGTATTGGTCGTATTCTACAGATGCACGCGAACTCTCGTCAAGAAATCTCCGAAGTATTTGCAGGAGATATCGCTGCGGGTGTTGGCTTGAAGGATACTGCAACAGGGGACACTCTTTGTGATGAGAAGAATCTTGTAATTCTTGAATCTATGGAATTCCCAGACCCAGTTATCTCCGTTGCTATCGAACCGAAGTCTAAAGCAGACCAAGACAAGATGGCAATCGCGTTAACGAAGCTTGCAGAAGAAGATCCAACTTTCAAAACCGAAACGAACCCAGAAACTGGTCAGACCATCATTTCTGGTATGGGTGAACTTCACCTTGACGTTATCGTTGACCGTATGAAAGTAGAATTCAAAGTTGAAGCGAACATTGGTAACCCTCAGGTTGCTTATCGTGAAACCTTCCGTGAGTCCGCTCAGGTTGAAGGTAAGTTCGTACGTCAGTCTGGTGGACGTGGACAATATGGTCACGTTTGGATGACATTCGAACCTAACGAAGAAGGCGCTGGCTTTGAATTCCAAAACAAGATCGTCGGTGGTGTAATCCCTCGTGAATACATTGCTTCTGTTCAACAAGGTGTGGAAGAAGCGATGGAAAACGGTGTTGTTGCCGGTTACCCGCTAATCGACATCAAAGCAACACTATATGACGGTTCTTATCACGATGTTGACTCCAGTGAAATGGCCTATAAAGTTGCAGCTTCTATGGCACTTAAAGAAGCGAAGAACAAATGTAAGCCAGTTCTTCTAGAACCAATGATGAAAGTAGAAATCGTTATTCCAGAAGAATATATGGGAGACATCATGGGTGATGTAACATCTCGTCGTGGACGTGTAGATGGCATGGATACTCGTGGCTCTGCACAGCTTGTAAAAGCTTTCGTTCCACTTTCTGAAATGTTTGGTTACGCAACAAGTCTACGTTCTAACACACAAGGTCGCGGAACGTACACGATGCACTTCTCTCATTATGAAGAAGTACCGAAGAGCATTTCCGAAGAAATCGTTAAGAAAAATTCAGGCCAATAATTGATTTTTTGACCTGCTTCAAGTATAACTTGTAATGTAAGTATAGAATCAGGTAGTGTGTCACAAGCCACTATCTTGATTCTATGCCACATATAAATTAAGCTAATAATACAATTTTCCATATTTAAAGGAGGAAGTTTTCAATGGGTAAAGAAAAATTTGACCGTTCCAAATCCCACGTGAACATTGGAACTATCGGACACGTTGACCATGGTAAAACTACTTTAACAGCAGCAATCACTACATGCCTTCACCAGCGTTCTGGTTCTGGAACTGCTATGGCATATGACCAAATCGATGGTGCTCCAGAAGAGCGCGAGCGTGGAATCACAATCGCAACTGCACACGTTGAGTATGAAACTGAAGCACGTCACTATGCACACGTTGACTGCCCAGGTCACGCTGACTATGTTAAAAACATGATCACAGGTGCTGCACAAATGGACGGAGCGATTCTAGTTGTATCTGCAGCTGACGGTCCAATGCCACAAACTCGTGAGCACATCCTACTTTCTCGTCAGGTTGGTGTTCCTGCAATCGTAGTATTCCTAAACAAAGTTGACATGGTAGACGATGAAGAGCTACTAGAACTAGTTGAAATGGAAGTACGTGACCTACTATCTGAATACGACTTCCCTGGCGATGACGTACCAGTAGTATCCGGTTCTGCTCTTAAAGCTCTTGAAGGCGAAGAAGAGTATGTAAACAAAATCTTTGAACTAATGGATCAAGTTGATGAGTACATTCCTACTCCTGAACGTGACCATGACAAGCCATTCATGATGCCAGTTGAGGACGTATTCTCTATCACTGGTCGTGGTACTGTTGCAACAGGCCGTGTTGAACGTGGTTCTATCAAAGTTGGCGAAGACGTTGAAATCATCGGTATGGCTGAAGATGCGTTCAAGACTACAGTTACAGGTGTAGAAATGTTCCGTAAGCTTCTTGACTATGCTGAAGCTGGTGACAACATCGGTGCGCTACTTCGTGGTGTTAACCGTGACGATATCAAACGTGGACAGGTTCTAGCTCATCCTGGAACTATCACTCCACACCACAAGTACAAAGCTGAGGTTTATGTACTTTCTAAAGAAGAAGGTGGACGTCATACTCCATTCTTCAACAACTACCGTCCACAGTTCTACTTCCGTACTACGGACGTAACTGGTGTAATTCAACTTCCAGAAGGCGTAGAAATGGTTATGCCTGGCGATAACGTTGAAATGGACGTTGAGCTAATCTCTAAAATCGCTATCGAAGATGGTACTAAATTCTCTATCCGTGAGGGTGGACGTACTGTAGGCGCTGGCGTTGTTTCTAGAATCGTTGAGTAATCTTCGATAAATATAAAGCAGTGAGCTTCCGAGCTCGCTGCTTTTTTATTTATGTAACTAAATATATAGTAAATAAGATAGCGGATGACTTGGTTTCTTTAGGAATACAGGAGGAAAGAAAGGCCGAGAAGCAGAGTGATTTCTGTCCATTCTTTTTAAGGAAAATTTCCACATATGGGCGCTATACAGGAAGGTCATAATTATATAAAAGAAGCACTAAATCTAGCTTGATCTACCACACAACTTGAAAACGCATTTCTATTCTATAGAACTATATGAATCTATAGAAAACAATTTTTTCTGCACCCTTGAAAAATGGGCATGTCCCGTGTATAATACTTTAAGTGTGAATTCATCAGATAATTATTGAATTCCTCTTGCATTGTGGCCTAGTTTTCTTTATAATGGAGAATGTTGGTCATAAAGGCGATGAAGCGAAAGGTTGCTGACACACCCGGCCCCTTTGCCATGGCAAGGTGCATCAGGCTTAATTTTCGCGGAGAATGTCTATTTAAAAATGGGCGAATAAAGGAGGGAAAATAATGGCAAAAGAGAAAATTCGTATCCGATTAAAAGCGTATGATCACCGTATTCTAGATCAATCCGCTGAGAAGATCGTTGACACAGCGAAGCGTTCCGGTGCTAATGTATCTGGTCCAATCCCGCTTCCAACTGAGCGTTCTATCTACACTGTACTTCGTGCGACTCACAAGTTCAAAGATGCTCGTGAGCAATTTGAAATGCGTACGCACAAGCGTTTAATCGACATTGTTAATCCGACACCACAAACGGTTGACTCTCTAATGCGTTTAGATTTACCATCCGGTGTGGATATCGAAATTAAACTATAATAAATAGGAAAGAAATAGGAGGTGTAACGGATGGCGAAAGGAATCTTAGGTCGTAAAATTGGTATGACTCAGTTGTTCGATGAGAGCGGCGAGTTAGTCCCAGTAACTGTTATTCAAGCAGAACCAAACGTAGTTCTACAAAAGAAAACAGCTGAGAACGACGGATATGAAGCGATTCAATTAGGTTTTGCTGACAAACGTGATAAATTAGCTAACAGCCCGGAAAAGGGTCATGCTGAAAAGGCGAACACAGCTCCTAAGCGCTTCGTTCGTGAATTCCGTGATATTAACCTTGATGACTATGAAATTGGTCAAGAGGTTTCTGTTAATACTTTTGCAGCAGGAGATAAAATTGATGTAACTGGTACTTCAAAGGGTAAAGGATTCCAGGGTGCAGTTAAGCGCCACAATCAATCTACTGGTCCAAAAACTCACGGTTCTCGTTACCATCGTCGCCCAGGTACTCTAGGTGACATTAACTCCATGCACGTGTTCAAGGGTATGAATCTACCAGGACGCATGGGCGGTAAAACAGTCACTCTACAAAACCTTGAGGTAGTTAAAGTAGATGAAGAACGTAATCTACTACTAGTTAAAGGGAATGTACCAGGCGCTAAAAAATCTTACGTTGAAATTAACAGCCCGAGCGAGGCTCAATAATTACCAAACGAAAGGAGGATAAGTCATGCCTAAAGTAACTCTTTATAACCAAGGCGGGTCTCAGGTTGGCGATGTTGAACTGAATGACTCCGTTTTTGGTATTGAACCAAATGAACATGTTATGCATCAGGCAGTAGTGATGCAGCGTGCATCCCTTCGTCAGGGAACTCACGAAACAAAAAACCGTTCTGAAGTAAGAGGCGGTGGACGTAAACCATGGCGTCAAAAAGGTACAGGACGTGCCCGTCAAGGTTCTATTCGTTCTCCACAATGGGTTGGTGGCGGAACTGTATTCGGTCCTACACCACGCAGCTACAGCTTCAAACTACCAAAGAAAGTACGTCGTTTAGCGCTTAAATCGGCTCTTTCTCAAAAAGCAGTAGACTCCGATCTTTTTGTTCTTGACAGCCTATCTATCGATGCTCCAAAAACAAAAGAGGTTGTAAGTCTTCTAAATGGCCTAAGTGCTGAGAAAGCTCTAATTGTTACAGCTGACCATGATGAAAATGTTGTACGCTCTGCAAGCAACATTCCTGGTGTGAAAGCAGTAGCACTTAAGCAAATCAGTGTCCTAGACCTATTAACGCATGACAAGCTAATCTTGACTCAAGATGCGGCTGAAAAAGCAGGGGAGGTGCTTGCATAATGAAAGATCCACGTGATATTATTAAGCGCCCCATTATCACAGAACGCTCTGCTGATTTAATGGCTGAGAAAAAATATACGTTTTCTGTTAACACTGACTCTAACAAGACAGAAATCAAAGAAGCTATTGAGACTATCTTTGATGTAACTGTTGAGGAAGTTAACACTATGAATACTAAAGGTAAATTCAAGCGCATGGGTCGTTATGGAGGTTACCGTCCAAACGGTAAAAAAGCTATCGTGAAACTTTCTGAGGATAGCAAAGAACTAGACTTCTTCGAAGGCGCATAATAAATACTAAAAATAAAGGAGGGAAAAAAGATGGCGATTAAAAAATTCAGACCCACAACTAATGGACGTCGTTTTATGTCTGGTTCCGATTTCGCAGAAATCACAACGAACGAGCCAGAAAAATCCTTGCTAGCTCCACTACATGGTAAAGGTGGACGTAACAACCAAGGTCGTCTAACTGTTCGTCATCAGGGCGGAGGTCATAAGCGTCATTATCGTATTATCGATTTTAAACGCGACAAAGATGGAATACCAGGCCGCGTTGCTACGATCGAATACGATCCAAACCGTTCCGCTAACATTGCATTAATTAACTATGCTGATGGTGAGAAGCGTTACATTCTTGCTCCTAAAGGTCTTAAAGTAGATGAAACAATTGTTTCTGGTGAAGCTGCAGACATTAAAGTAGGAAACGCTCTACCACTTAAAGATATTCCAGTTGGTACTACAGTACACAACATTGAATTAAAACCAGGCCGTGGCGGTCAACTTGCTCGTTCCGCAGGAGCGCAAGCTCAGATCCTAGGTCGTGAAGGTAAATATACTCTAGTTCGTTTAACTTCTGGTGAAGTTCGCCTAGTTCTAGGTACTTGCCGCGCTACAGTAGGTCAAGTTGGTAACCTTGAACACGAACTTATCACAGTAGGTAAAGCTGGACGTTCTCGTTGGAAAGGTATTCGTCCTACAGTTCGTGGTTCCGTTATGAACCCAGTAGATCACCCGCACGGTGGTGGTGAAGGACGTGCACCAATCGGTCTTCCATCTCCTATGTCTCCATGGGGTAAACCTACTCTTGGTAAGAAGACTCGTAAACGTAACAAGCAGTCCGATAAGTATATCGTTCGTCGTCGTAAAAAATAATTGAAAAAGGCAGTTAGCAGCAAGCTGACTGTCCAATACGGAGGGAGGTTAACAAATGGGACGCAGTCTTAAAAAAGGACCTTTTGTCGATGATCACTTGATGAAAAAAGTGGAAGCACTAGATGCTGACAACAAAAAGCAGGTAATCAAGACATGGTCTCGTCGTTCTACAATTTTCCCTAATTTTGTTGGACACACAATTGCAGTTTATGACGGTCGTAAGCATGTACCTGTTTTTGTAACAGAAGACATGGTAGGTCATAAGCTTGGTGAATTTGCACCAACTCGTACGTTCAAAGGCCATAGTGGCGATGACAAGAAAACAAAACGCTAAAGAGAGGAGGCACACAAGATGCAAGCCAAAGCCGTTGCGAAATCCGTTCGTATAGCTCCTCGTAAAGTTCGTTTAGTAGTAGATTTAATTCGAGGAAAAAACGTAGGCGAAGCTGTTGCGATTCTACGCAATACTCAACGCGGAGCTTCTCCTGTTGTAGAAAAAGTATTGAACTCTGCTATTGCAAATGCGGAGCATAACTATGAAATGGACCCTGACAACTTGGTGGTTTCCGAAGCGTTTGTCAATGAAGGGGTAACCTTGAAACGTTTCCGTCCACGTGCGATGGGCCGCGCAAGCCAAATCAACAAACGCACAAGTCATATCACTTTAGTTGTATCAGAAAAGAAGGAGGGATAAGAAGTGGGCCAAAAAGTTAATCCGGTAGGTCTGCGTGTTGGCGTCATTCGTGACTGGGAGTCCAAATGGTACTCTGGTAAAGACTATGCAGATTTATTACATGAAGACATTAAAATTCGTGAATATCTTGAAAATCGTCTGGTAGATGCAGCTGTATCTACTATTGAAATCGAACGTGCTGCGAACCGCGTTAACGTTTCCATTCACACTGCTAAGCCAGGAATGGTAATCGGTAAAGGTGGTTCTGAAGTAGAAGCGCTTCGTAAGTCATTAAATGAGTTGACTGGCAAACGAGTTCACATTAACATTGTTGAAGTGAAGAAACCAGATCTTGACGCAGCATTAGTTGCTGAGAACATTGCAAAACAACTAGAAAACCGTGTTTCTTTCCGTCGTGCTCAAAAGCAATCCATTCAACGCGCTATGCGTTCTGGAGCGAAGGGTATCAAAACAATGGTTTCTGGTCGTCTTGGCGGAGCAGATATTGCTCGCTCTGAATATTACAGCGAAGGTACTGTACCACTTCACACACTTCGTGCAGACATCGATTACGGTACTGCAGAAGCAGACACCACTTACGGTAAGCTAGGTGTTAAAGTGTGGATTTATCGTGGAGAAGTCCTTCCATCTAAAAAGAACTAAGGAAGGGGGATCAGCATTATGTTAATGCCAAAACGTGTTAAATATCGTAAGCAACATCGTGAGAGTTTAGATGGCCGTGCAAAAGGCGGTACTTCTGTAGCTTTTGGTGAATTTGGATTACAGGCTGTAGGTTCAGCTCGTATTACTAGCCGTCAGATTGAGGCAGCTCGTATTGCCATGACTCGTTACATGAAACGTGGCGGTAAAGTATGGATCAAAATCTTCCCAGACAAACCTTATACTGCTAAACCACTTGAAGTACGAATGGGTTCCGGTAAAGGTGCTCCAGAAGGTTGGGTAGCTAACGTAAAATCCGGTAAGATCATGTTTGAAATTGCAGGTGTATCTGAAGAAGTTGCACGTGAAGCATTGCGTCTTGCATCTCACAAACTGCCGATTAAAACAAAGTTTGTAAAACGTGAAGAAATTGGTGGTGAAATCAATGAAGGCTAATGAAATCAGAGAATTAACCACTGCCGAAATTGAACAAAAAGTTAAATCTCTTAAAGAAGAGCTTTTCAACTTACGCTTCCAGCTTGCTACAGGTCAGCTGGAGAACACTGCGCGTATTCGTCAAGTTCGTAAGTCTATTGCACGTATGAAGACAGTAGTTCGTGAACGTGAAGTAGGCGTAAATAACAGATAACAGAGAGGAGGTTACCCTCGATGACTGAAGAACGCAATAATCGTAAAGTATATGTTGGTCGTGTTGTATCCGACAAAATGGATAAAACAATTACGGTTCTAGTTGAAACGTATAAATTCCACCAACTATATGGCAAACGTGTTAAGTACTCTAAGAAGTTCAAAACACATGATGAAAATAACACAGCTAAGATGGGTGACGTAGTAAGAATCATGGAAACTCGTCCACTATCAGCTAACAAACGTTTCCGCTTAGTAGAAGTAATTGAAGAATCAGTTATTATCTAATAGAGATGAGATTTCGTTCGGAATGTATGCCGAAGGGAGGTAACATGTATGATCCAACAGGAAAGCATGCTTAAAGTTGCAGACAACTCTGGTGCTCGTGAAGTAAAAACGATTAAAGTTCTAGGTGGCTCTGGCCGTAAAACTGCTAATATTGGTGATGTTATTGTTTGCTCAGTGCAACAAGCAACACCAGGAGGCGTTGTCAAAAAGAACGAAGTAGTTCGTGCTGTAATCGTTCGTTCTAAGTCTGGTATGCGTCGTAAAGACGGTTCCTACATTCGTTTCGACGAGAATGCTGCCGTAATCATCAAGGATGACAAAGGCCCACGCGGAACTCGTATCTTTGGACCGGTTGCTCGTGAATTACGTGATCGTAAATTCATGAAAATCGTATCTCTAGCTCCAGAAGTATTATAGTGAAGAATATTGCCTTGTAAGGAGGTGCCATTCCCATGCACGTAAAAAAAGGTGACAAAGTTATGGTGATCACTGGTAAGGATAAAGGAACACAAGGAACGATCCTTGAAGCTTATCCGAAAAAAGAGCGTGTCCTTGTTGAAGGCGTAAATGTTGTTAAAAAACATGCGAAGCCATCACAAGACAACCCTCAAGGCGGTATCCTTAGCCAGGAAGCACCAATCCATGTGTCTAACGTCTTACCAATCGATCCGAAAACTGGTGAACCAACTCGCGTTGGACACGAAGTACGTGACGGTAAGAAAGTTCGCATCGCTAAAAAATCCGGTGAAGCGTTAGATAAATAATTAGCGACGAAAGGAGGGCTACTTGATGAACGAACTTAAGAAACAATATAAAGAAGATATTATTCCAACTTTACAAAATAAATTCGAATACGAATCAGTTATGGAAGTACCAAAGGTTGAGAAAATCATCATCAACATGGGTGTTGGTGACGCAGTTCAAAACGCGAAGGCATTAGACAACGCGGTTGAGGAGTTATCTATTATCTCTGGTCAAAAGCCACTAATCACGAAAGCGAAGAAATCTATCGCAGGTTTCCGTCTACGTGAAGGAATGCCTATCGGTGCGAAAGTTACACTTCGCGGAGAGCGCATGTATGAGTTCCTACAAAAACTAGTTCATGTATCTCTACCACGTGTTCGTGACTTCCGTGGAATTTCTAAGAAAGCATTCGATGGTCGTGGGAACTATACTCTTGGAATTAAAGAACAATTAATCTTCCCAGAGATTGACTATGATAAAGTTACAAAAGTACGCGGAATGGACATCGTAGTTGTTACTACAGCTAACAATGACGAAGAAGCCCGTGAACTATTAACTCAATTCGGTATGCCTTTCCAACAATAAGCTAGAAAGCTTTAAAAGGAGGGAAAATTGTGGCTAAAAAATCAATGATCGTAAAGCAACAGAAACCTCAAAAGTATAAAGTACGCGAATACACACGTTGTGAACGCTGTGGCCGTCCGCACTCTGTACTACGAGACTTTAAACTTTGCCGTATATGTTTCCGTGAACTTGCATATAAAGGTCAAATTCCTGGAGTCAAAAAAGCAAGCTGGTAATCCCAAAGTAGGGAAGGAGGTAATTTAGAATGGTCATGACAGATCCAATTGCAGATATGCTAACTCGTATTCGTAATGCAAACATGGTACGTCACGAAAAGCTTGAAGTTCCTGCTTCAAACCTTAAAAAGGAAGTCGCTGACATCCTAAAACGTGAAGGTTTCGTACGTGATTACGAATTCGTAGAAGATAACAAACAGGGTATCCTACGTATTTTCTTGAAATACGGAGCGAACAATGAGCGAGTAATTACTGGCCTGAAACGTATCAGTAAGCCTGGTCTTCGTGTTTACGCGAAAGCTGATGAAGTACCACGCGTACTAAACGGTCTTGGTATCGCTGTAGTATCCACATCTAACGGTGTGTTAACTGATAAAGAAGCTCGTCAACAAGCTGTTGGTGGCGAAGTGCTAGCTTATATCTGGTAATTCATTTTTTAAAGACAGGAGGTGCTAGAATGTCCCGCGTAGGTTTAAAATTATTACAGATTCCTGAAGGAGTCGAAATTACTATTGATGGGAATGAGGTTTCAGTTAAAGGACCTAAAGGTGAATTAACTCGTACCATCCACCCGGATATGAATGTTAAAATTGAAGACAACGTGTTGAGTGTTGAACGTCCAAGCGACAACAAAGAGCACCGTTCTTTACACGGAACTACTCGTAGCCTTATCGGAAACATGGTTGAAGGTGTTTCTAAAGGGTATGAAAAGAGCCTTGAGATCCAAGGTGTTGGTTACCGTGCTGTAAAACAAGGCGATAAAATTGTTGTAAATGCTGGTTACTCTCACCCGGTTGAAATTGAAAAGCGCGAAGGTATCGAGATTGAAGTACCGTCTCAAACCAAGATTACCATTAAAGGTATCGATAAAGAATTGGTTGGAGCAGTAGCTGCAAACATCCGTGCTATCCGCCCACCTGAGCCATACAAAGGTAAAGGTATCCGTTATGAAGGCGAAGTTGTTCGTCGTAAAGAAGGTAAGACTGCTAAATAAAGTTCGGTAGGGAACAGAAAGGAGTGACCTGGATGATCACAAAGGCTGATAAAAACGCTGTGCGTAAGAAAAGACATTCACGCGTACGTAAGAAAATAACTGGTACTCCGGAACGTCCACGTTTAAACGTTTATCGTTCAAACAAACACATCTATGCACAACTTATTGATGATGTGAATGGTGTAACAGTAGCTAGTGCATCCACAATGGATAACGGCTTTGAACTTAACGAAACTGGTAACGTAGAAGCTGCATCCAAAGTAGGCGAACTAGTTGCTAAACGTGCGCAAGAGAATGGTTTTAAAGCAATCGTATTTGACCGCGGAGGCTATCTATATCACGGACGTGTGAAAGCATTAGCTGACGCTGCTCGTGAAGCTGGTCTAGAATTTTAATAGAAAAAGGAGGGACACACATGCGTGCATACGTTGATCCAAGCAAATTAGATCTTGAAGAACGCGTTGTTACTGTCAATCGTGTAGCGAAGGTTGTTAAAGGTGGACGTCGTTTCCGCTTTGCTGCATTGGTTGTAGTAGGAGATAAGAATGGTCATGTTGGTTTTGGTACTGGTAAAGCAATTGAAGTACCAGAAGCAATTCGTAAAGCTATTGAAGATGCGAAGAAAAACTTAATTGAAGTACCAACTGTAGGTACTACAATTCCGCATGAAATTGTTGGACGCTTCGGTGCTGGTAACATCTTGATGAAGCCTGCAGCTGAAGGTACAGGAGTTATCGCAGGTGGACCTGTTCGTGCCGTGCTAGAACTAGCAGGTATTGGCGATATCCTATCCAAATCACTAGGATCCAACACTCCAATTAATATGGTACGTGCGACATTAAACGGACTTGACGAACTGAAGCGTGCTGAAGATGTAGCGAAACTTCGTGGAAAGTCTGTAGAAGAACTGTTAGGATAAGGAGGGAAATGACATGTCTAAAAAATTAGAAATTACCCTCACGCGCAGCGTAATTGGCAGACCAGAAGCTCAACGTTCGACAGTAAAAGCTCTAGGTCTTAACAAAATCCGTCAAACCGTAGCTCATGACGATACTCCAGCCATCCGTGGTATGGCAGACAAAGTATCTCATCTTGTAACGGTTAAGGAAGTTTAATAAACTTAAAGCGTAAAAAGAGGAGGTGCTCTAATGAAACTTCATGAGTTGAAGGCAGCAGAAGGTTCACGTAAAAAGCGTAACCGTGTAGGCCGTGGAATGGCATCTGGTAATGGTAAAACATCTGGCCGTGGTCATAAAGGGCAAAAAGCTCGTTCCGGCGGCGGTGTACGTCCAGGTTTCGAAGGTGGTCAAATGCCTTTATTCCAACGTCTACCAAAACGAGGCTTTACAAACATTCACCGTAAAGAATTTGCAGTAGTAAATCTTGATGCACTTAACCGATTCGAAGAAGGTACAGAAGTAACACCAGAACTTCTTCTGGAAACTGGCGTAGTTAGCAAACTACAATCCGGTCTTAAAGTACTTGGAAAAGGTTCTGTAGAAAAGAAATTGACTGTAAAGGCTCATAAGTTCTCTGCTTCTGCTAAAGAAGCTATTGAAGCGGCGGGCGGTCAAACTGAGGTGATTTAATGTTTCAGACAATCTCCAATTTTATGCGCGTGGGTGACATACGACGGAAGATCTTCTTTACACTTGTAATGCTGATTGTCTTCCGACTTGGAACATTTATTCCTGTTCCGTTCACCGATAAGGGAGCCATTGACTTTATGAATGAAAATAATGTCTTTGGTTTTCTCAATACTTTCGGTGGAGGAGCACTTCAGCAATTTTCTATTTTTGCGATGGGAATCATGCCGTATATCACGGCATCCATCATCATTCAGCTTTTGCAAATGGATGTTGTTCCTAAATTCGCTGAGTGGAAAAAGCAGGGTGAAGTTGGACGTCGTAAATTAGCTCAGTTTACCCGCTATGCAACGGTTGTTCTAGCTTTTATTCAAGCAATTGGCATGTCCATTGGGTTTAACACCTTAACACAAGGTCAATTGATTCAAGATCCAGGCGTATTCAAGTTTCTTGTTATCGCACTGGTCTTAACAAGTGGAACAGCCTTTTTAATGTGGTTAGGTGAACAAATCACTGCACATGGTGTAGGTAATGGAATATCCATTCTGATATTTGCTGGTATTGCTGCAGGTATTCCTAGTGGAGTCAATCAGCTTTATGAGAAATATATCGTAGATGCTGGAGAACAGCTGTTTATTAACATCGTTATTTTGGCAATCATTGCCCTTGTTGTAGTGGGTATCATCGTAGGTGTTATCTTTATTCAACAAGCACTTCGCAAGATTCCAATCCAATATGCGAAGCGTTTAGTAAACCGTTCACCAGTAGGTGGTCATTCAACGCACCTACCTATTAAGGTAAATGCTGCGGGTGTTATTCCGGTAATCTTTGCGATTTCATTTATTGTAGCACCACGAACAGTTGCCGGATTTTTTGGAGATAATGAAATTGCAACGACCATCCAGTACATTTTTGACTATCAAAACTGGCCTGGAATGGTGATTTATGTTGCACTTATTATAGCATTCACTTACTTCTATACGTTCGTTCAGGTAAATCCTGAGCAAATGGCAGAGAACCTGAAAAAGCAGGGTGGGTACATCCCGGGTATTCGACCAGGAAAGAATACGGAAACGTACCTTACTCGTGTGCTTTACCGTTTAACCTTTGTAGGATCCATCTTCCTTGCAGCAATATCGATTTTACCGATATTACTCGGTGGATTAGCTGGTCTTCCGCAAAGTGTTCAAATCGGAGGTACTTCCCTGCTAATCGTAGTAGGTGTAGCTTTAGAAACAATGAAACAATTAGAGAGCCAGCTAGTGAAACGTCACTATAAAGGCTTCATTAAATAAAACTGTAATATGAGAGCGAGGGGAACATTTTGAATTTAATCTTAATGGGTCCTCCCGGGGCCGGAAAAGGCACCCAGGCGGAAAGAATTGTTGAAAAATATGAAATCCCTCATATCTCAACAGGAGATATGTTCCGTTCTGCGATCAAAGAAGGAACACAGCTAGGAAAAGAAGCGAAGTCCTATATGGACGCTGGAGAGCTTGTACCGGATAAAGTAACAATAGGTATAGTTCGAGAGCGACTTGCCAAAGATGATTGTAAAGAAGGCTTTTTGCTTGATGGTTTTCCAAGAACCATTGCACAAGCTGATGCATTAGAAACTATATTATCAGATTTAGGTACTACACTTGATTATGTACTTTATATCGACGTTGATACTGAACAACTTATTGAACGCTTGACCGGTCGTCGTGTATGTCCGACATGTGGGGCAACGTACCACGTGAAATACAACCCTCCACAAGTGGAAGGAAAATGTGATCACGATGGTTCTGATCTCATTCAACGTGATGACGACAAACCAGAGACAGTTCGTAAGCGTCTGGAAGTCAGCTTGGAGAACACGCAGCCTCTATTAAACTTCTATGAAGATAAAGGCTATCTTGTTACCATTGATGGCGACCAGGACATCGATAAAGTATTCCAGGATGTTGACCAAAAGCTCGGAGGATTAGCTGAATGATCATTACGAAGACACCACGCGAAATCGACATCATGCGTCACGCAGGTAAAATCGTTGCGCTAACGCACCAAGAATTGCAAAAGCATATTAAACCTGGTGTTACCACCCAGTATTTGGATGATATAGCAGACAAATTCATCCGCGATATGGATGCAATTCCTTCTTTTAAAGGGTATAATGGGTTCCGTGGTAGTATTTGTGTTTCCGTGAACGAAGAGCTTGTTCATGGTATCCCTAGTGAGCGCGTCTTGAATGATGGAGATATTATCTCTATTGATATTGGCGCTAAATACAAAGGATATCATGGTGATTCAGCCTGGACTTACCCCGTAGGGGAGATCGATGAAGAGACGCAGGAATTGCTAGATGTTACAGAAGAAAGCCTATTTAAAGGACTCAACGAAGCAAAGCCCGCTGTTCGGTTATCCAACATCTCTCATGCGATACAGTCATATGTAGAGCCTAAAGGCTTTTCAATTGTTAGGGAATATGTTGGTCATGGTGTCGGGCAGGACCTGCACGAAGATCCGCAAATTCCACACTTTGGGCCTCCTAATAAAGGTCCTAGGTTAAAGCCAGGAATGGTATTAGCAATTGAGCCAATGGTCAATGCAGGTGAACGGTACGTGAAAACACTTGATGACAATTGGACGGTAGTAACAGAGGATGGTAAGATGTGTGCTCATTTTGAACACACGATTGCTATTACAGAAGATGGTTTTGAAATTCTAACTAAAGCCTAAGTGAAGGTGATCGTTGTTGAACGAATCGGAGTCGAGTCCAGCACGATTGGGTCAAGTTGTTCGTGTCTTACAGGGGCGTGAAGTAGAGCAATTCATGATAATCATCGATATAATAGATGATCGTTTTTTGCTGCTTGCTGACGGAGAGAAGAGAAAGTATGATCGTCCTAAAAAGAAAAACGTTCAGCATATTGAACTGATGGATTATGTCTCTCCAGAAGTCCAAAATAGCCTTCTAGAAACTGGTCGCGTAACGAATGGCAAACTACGCTTTGCCTTATCAAAATTTGGAAATGAAGTAGTGACTGATCTGAAGAAGGGAGATCAACTCGATGGCGAAAGAAGATGTAATTGAAGTAGAAGGTACCGTTATTGACACATTGCCGAACGCAATGTTTAAAGTGGAGTTAGAAAACGGTCATACTGTGCTAGCCCATGTTTCCGGTAAAATTCGTATGAACTTCATTCGTATTTTGCCTGGCGACAAAGTGACGGTTGAACTTTCTCCTTATGACTTAACAAGAGGACGTATTACCTATCGCTATAAATAGCGTAAAATACTCCGTCTAAAAGGAGGTATGGATGATGAAGGTAAGAGCATCTGTAAAACCAATTTGCGAAAAATGCAAAGTTGTCCGTCGTAAAGGAAAAGTAATGGTTATCTGTGATAACCCTAAGCATAAACAAAAACAAGGTTAATCAATAAGGAGGTGCGAAACTATGGCACGTGTAGCAGGTATAGATATTCCACGTGACAAGCGTGTAGTTATCTCTCTAACGTATGTATATGGTGTTGGTCATACAACAGCAAAGAGCGTACTAGCTGAAGCTGGTGTTTCTCAAAACACTCGCGTTCGTGATCTTACAGAAGACGAACTAGCTAGCATCCGTAAAGCGCTAGAGAATTTCACAGTAGAAGGTGATCTTCGCCGTGAAGAATCCCTTGATATTAAACGTCTAATCGAAATCGGCTCCTACCGTGGAGTTCGTCACCGTCGTGGCCTTCCACTACGTGGACAAAAGACGAAGAACAACTCTCGTACGCGTAAAGGCCCACGTCGTACAGTAGCTAACAAGAAAAAATAAGTAAAGGAGGTAAGCTAACTCTATGGCACGTAAAACTAATACACGTAAAAAACGCGTGAAAAAGAATATAGAATCTGGTGTAGCTCACATTCGTTCTACATTCAACAACACAATTGTTTCTATTACTGATGTTCAAGGTAACGTAATTAGCTGGAGCAGTTCTGGTTCCCTAGGTTTCAAAGGTTCCCGTAAATCTACTCCTTTCGCAGCCCAAATGGCAGCGGAAGCAGCAGCGAAAGCGTCTCAGGAACACGGAATGAAAACTCTAGAAGTAACAGTTAAAGGCCCTGGTGCAGGTCGTGAAGCGGCTATCCGTTCTCTACAAGCAGCAGGACTAGAGGTTACAGCCATTCGTGACGTTACGCCAGTACCTCACAATGGATGCCGTCCACCAAAACGTCGTCGTGTGTAATTTACCTGTATAGAATTTGTCACCCTGTCTATAATGGGTTATGATAGCTATTAAACAGCATCGACAAAAGCAAAAAAAGAGAAGCGCATAAATCGGGGACTGCCTACCTGAGGAATTTCGGTTAGACTGTGGGTCTAACCGAGGTTTCGACGTTTTGAAGGAGGGTTATATTTAATGATCGAAATTGAAAAGCCAAAAATTGAAACGGTTGAGATCAGCGATGATGCAACATTTGGAAAGTTCGTCGTCGAACCGCTTGAACGTGGGTATGGTACTACACTTGGAAACTCCTTGCGTCGTATCCTATTATCCTCACTTCCTGGCGCAGCTGTAACATCAGTTGAAATTGATAGTGTTCTCCATGAGTTCTCTACTATCGATGGTGTTGTAGAAGACGTTACTACTATCATTATTAATCTGAAGAAGCTTGCAATGAAGATTTATTCAGAAGAAACGAAGACGTTAGAGATTGATGTTCAGGGAGAAGGATCAGTTACGGCAGCAGATATTACGCATGATAGTGATGTTGAGATTCTAAACCCTGATATTCACATTGCTACTCTGCAAACTAACGCTAGTTTACGTATGCGTATTACTGCAGAAAAAGGACGTGGGTATCGTCCGGCTGAAGCAAACAAACGCGATGATAGACCAATTGGTGTTATCCCAGTTGATTCCATCTTCACACCAATCACTCGTGCAACCTACCAAGTAGAAAATACTCGTGTAGGTCAGGTAACAAATTTTGATAAGCTGACGTTAGACGTTTGGACTGACGGAAGCATTCGACCAGAAGAAGCAGTATCTTTAGGTGCTAAGATTTATATGGAACACCTAAATATTTTTGTTGGACTTACTGATGAAGCTCAGAAGGCTGAAATAATGGTAGAAAAAGAAGAGGACCAGAAAGAAAAGGTTCTTGAAATGACTATCGAAGAACTGGACTTATCCGTACGTTCTTACAACTGCCTGAAGCGTGCAGGAATCAATACGGTTCAAGAACTAGCTCAGAAATCCGAAGAGGATATGATGAAGGTTCGTAATCTTGGCCGTAAATCCCTGGAAGAAGTGAAGCATAAGCTTCATGAGCTTGGCTTAGGCTTACGTAAAGATGATTAAAATAGATTAATTGCGATAGAGATTTGCTGTAAAGGAGGGAACTGACATGGCTAGAAAACTAGGTCGTACAACTGACGTTCGTATGGCATTGCTACGTAACCTTGCAACTGACCTGATCATTCATGAACGCATTGAAACAACAGAAGCGAAAGCGAAAGAGCTACGTTCTGTAGTGGATAAAATGATCACTCTAGGTAAACGTGGTGATCTACATGCCCGTCGTCAGGCTGAATCATTCTTATACAATGAAAAAGCAGAAGACAGTGAACAAACTGCACTTCAAAAGCTATTCACTGACATCGCTCCCCGTTATGAAGAGCGCCAAGGTGGTTACACTCGCGTGTTAAAACTAGGTGAACGTAAAGGTGACGGTGCAAAAACAGCGATTATCGAGTTAGTATAATCCTTGTTAGAAAAGGGCAGGAGCAAATCTCATTCGAGGTTAATCCCAGCCCTTTTTTTTTAGGGTTACGGGTTCCAGGCTCTGTTTTTATGGAGGGGCCTGGATGGTCCGATCCTAATAAGGGATGGGAGTAGAGAAGAGGAGGGGTGAGATGGAGCGTGGTTTTTTGTCTTTCCAAGACGTATCGTTTCGCTATCAGGAAGACCAGCCCAATATACTCAAGCAATTGAATATGACTATCCACCCCAATGAGTGGGTTGCGATAATCGGCCACAACGGTTCTGGAAAATCTACCATCGCTAAGCTGATGAATGGATTGCTGTTCCCACAGGAAGGGCAAATTGTAGTAGACGATTTATCCTTACAGGAAGAGAATATATGGTCGATTCGCAAAAAAGTAGGAATGGTGTTTCAAAACCCTGACAACCAATTTGTTGGTACTACTGTCGTGGATGATGTCGCCTTCGGGTTAGAGAATCATGGAGTGCCCCGTGAAGAGATGATTGAGCGTATTAATTCCAGCCTGGAAGCAGTTGGAATGACAGAATATAAAAATCATGAACCCCATCGTCTATCTGGGGGACAGAAACAGAGAGTTGCGATTGCAAGTGTACTGGCAGTTGCCCCTGAAATGATAATTCTGGATGAGGCTACGGCTATGCTAGATCCCTATGGCAGAAGAGAAATTATGAGTACCATTCATCATCTTCGGAGTCAAAGAGACGTTTCCGTTGTCACCATTACCCATGATGTGAACGAAGTAACCCTTGCTGATCGAGTCATCGTCATGAATAAGGGTGAAATATGGTATGAGGGTACACCAAGGGACGTGTTTGCTAAGAAATCAGAGCTGCACGATATTGGTCTTGGAGTTCCTCTTGTTACGCAGGTAGCCCATGAACTAAAGGAGCTTGGCTTAACGATGGAAGAAGAACCTATAACTCATAAGGAATTGGTAGATGTACTATGGAAATCACATTCGACAAAGTAAGCTATATATACCAACCCAATACACCTTTTGAACACAAAGCCTTAAACGATGTTTCCTTTACTATTCCGTCCGGATCTTTTGTGGCGATTATTGGTCATACTGGTTCTGGTAAGTCAACACTCCTTCAACATTTAAATGGTCTGCTCTCCCCAACACATGGTGAAGTAAGTATTGGAGAATTCACTCTGAAGTCAGATGCAAAGAATAAACAGCTGAAGAGCTTACGAAAGCATGTAGGGGTTGTGTTTCAATATCCCGAGCATCAACTGTTTGAGGAAACGATTTACAAGGATATAGCCTTTGGACCTTCTAACTTCGGTGTGGAGGAAAAAGAGATAGACGAACGAATTTATACTTCTTTGCAGGCCGTGGGGTTGTCATCAGATATGCTGGAGCGGTCTCCATTTGATTTAAGTGGCGGTCAAATGCGTCGTGTTGCGATTGCAGGTGTGCTCGCCATGAATCCAGAAGTACTTGTGCTGGATGAACCGACTGCTGGACTTGACCCTAAAGGACAGACCGATATTATGGATATGTTTTATGACTTGCACCATGATAAAGGGTTAACCACTGTTTTAGTGACCCATAGCATGGAGGATGCTCTTGCATATGCTGATCATGTTATCGTGATGGATCACGGTGAGGTGTACATGCAAGGTAGTCCCTTAGAGGTATTCACACAGAAGCTGCAATTAAATAAGGTTGGTTTAGAAGTGCCAGAGGTCATTGAACTAATTACTACATTGAATGATGAACTTGGCATGACGATGGAGTACCAAGGTCAGTCCCTTAAAGAAATAGCAGCAGCTCTATTGGAGCAGGTAAAGAAGGGGGCTGCGACTTATGAATAACTCTATGGTTATTGGTCAATACGTGCCGGGAGAGTCGTTTATCCATCGGTTAGATCCGAGGACTAAGATATCAATCATTTTCTTCTTTGTTATTATCGTGTTCTTGGCTAACTCTCTAGCTAGCTATACGCTGCTGACTCTTTTTGCTATATGTAGTGTAGTGATAACTAGAATTCCACTTGGATTTATATCGAAAGGGCTAAAGCCCGTATGGTTTATTATTATTTTTACATTTCTCCTCCACGTCTTTATGACCAAAGAGGGAGAAGTAATGTTTGAGTTATTCTCTTACCCGATTTATTCGGGTGCTTTAGTACAAGGAGTGTCCATCTCCTTACGATTCTTTCTATTAATATTAGTCACCTCCATGCTTACACTCACCACGACCCCCATTTCCATAACAGACGCGGTGGAGGATTTGTTAGGTCCGTTGAAGAAGGTTCGTTTTCCTGTTCATGAGCTAGCATTAATGATGTCGATTTCTTTACGTTTCATACCGACCTTAATGCAAGAAACAGAGAAGATTTCTAAAGCCCAGGCTTCAAGAGGTGTTGATTTTCGCAGTGGTCCGATTAAAGAACGAGTAAAAGCTGTAGTTCCTTTGCTGGTTCCGCTGTTTGTCAGTGCCTTTAAACGGGCAGAGGAACTAGCAATGGCGATGGAAGCTAGAGGGTATCAAGGTGGAGAAGGACGAACCAAGCTCCGTGAATTAAAGCTTGAAACGAAGGATTTTTTAGCTTTAGGATTATTTATCCTTTTAGTGATTGGATTATTTTTTACAAGGAACTAGAGGCGAATGATCATGGAACGATTAAAGTGTGTGATTCAATATGACGGGACAAATTATTCCGGGTTTCAAATACAGCCTAATGGAGTTACCATTCAGGGGAAAATAGAACAGGCACTGACCAAGATGCATAAGGGAGAGTATATCCGCGTGATTCCTTCTGGAAGAACCGATAAGGGCGTTCATGCAATGGGACAGGTCATTCATTTCGATACCACTATACAAATTGAAGCCTTTAAGTGGAAACGTGCATTGCAAACTCTCCTCCCAGCCGATATCAAGGTGAAGAGCGTAGAGAAGGCTGAGAAAACGTTCCACGCCCAACATGATACCATCGGGAAAGAGTATCGCTACTTTGTACTGCATCAAAAGGAAACAGATATCTTCAGACGACATTATACCTATCATGTACCATTTGATTTAGATGTAGCAGCGATACAGGAGGCATGCACCTATGTGCTTGGAACACACGATTTCACCTCCTTTTGCTCCATGAAGACCCACATAAAAGGAGAGAAGGTAAGAACTATTTCAGAGGCTTCCTGTATAAAGGAAGGAAATGAATTAATCTTTACTTTTAAAGGAGACGGATTTTTGTACAACATGGTCCGAATTCTGGTGGGGACTTTTCTAGCAGTCGGCAAAGGTTATTTTCAGCCGGAGGATGTTAGAGAAATGTTGGAGGCAAAGGATAGGACGAAATCGGGCATGACAGCTCCTGCTAACGGATTATTTCTATGGGATGTCTTATACAAATAAAAACAACGTGTCCTGGCGTAACATTTTCTTGACATTAGGTGTCATTCTATTATAATATAATCTATGGCATTTTATTTCTAAACCATGATTAGCCCCGGAAATCTAATTGTGTTAAGGATAAAATAAAACGAACGAATATATAAACATTTAGGAGGGAACCGACCAATGCGCTCAACTTTTATGGCAAATGAGAACAACATTGAACGTAAATGGTATGTTGTGGATGCGGAAGGCCAGACTCTAGGCCGCTTGGCTAGTGAAGTAGCTACTATCCTACGTGGTAAAAACAAGCCAACCTACACACCACACGTTGATACCGGTGATCACGTAATCATCGTAAACGCAGAAAAAGTTCATCTTACAGGTAAAAAGATCTATGACAAAATGTATTATAACCACTCTAACTACCCAGGTGGATTGAGAACTCGTTCCGCATACGAAATGCGTACGAAGTATCCTCGTGAAATGATCGAGACAGCTGTTAAAGGAATGCTTCCTGGAAACAGACTAGGTCGTCAAATGGGCAAGAAATTGCATGTATATGCTGGTCCAGAACACAAGCATGAAGCACAAAAACCAGAAGCACTTGAGCTTCGCGGATAATCAAAGGAGGTAAATATAGTGGCACAAGTTCAATACTACGGTACTGGTCGTCGTAAGACCTCTACTGCTCGTGTACGCCTTGTACCAGGTACAGGTCGTCTTGTAATTAACAACGTCGATGCAGAAGACTATTTCCCATATGAAACTTTACGCATGATTACTAAACAGCCTCTAGCTATTACTGAGACTGAAGGTAATTACGATATCCTTGTAAATGTACACGGAGGAGGCTTCACTGGTCAAGCTGGTGCAATTCGTCACGGTGTGGCGCGTGCGCTTCTAGAAGCTGATCCAGAATACCGCACTCCACTTAAGCGTGCAGGTCTACTAACTCGTGACCCTCGTAAGAAAGAGCGTAAGAAATACGGTCTTAAGAAAGCACGTCGTGCACCACAATTCTCTAAGCGTTAATCGTATCGCTTATATACAAAACCTCAGGTCCTTATCGGTCCTGGGGTTTTTTTATGTCCTCATACCCGCCCATTTCTTCCAATTAAGGGAACTGTGATAGGAAAGAATGGTTTAGCAGCTTACCGAATACACTAAATGGCAAGCGGAGGTGAAGCGGTATGTCTGTTGTACCATTAGAACAGCTTCGATTAAATAAACAATTAGCATTTGAACGTAATTTATTGCGTGAGCTTACTTTAGATGAGGTTCAAAAAGATGTAGAAGGCAGCTTTCGGTCTTTATTCCTTTCCTATTACGTTTATGATACAGCTATTCGAGAAGAAGCCGTAGAGCAGGCTATGGAAGCCTATTTACTAGGTGCAGAAGCTAGTCAATATCTGTGCAATGGAGATGACGTAAAGGAAGTCAGTAGCCGATACAGAGTAGAGCTGGATACAATCGTTTATGATTTTTATGACTATCTAGATTATTGGCAGGAGGCTACAGCTCGAAATGGGTGGTTTGCGTTGCGGGGAGAGAGAATTTGTCGAGATTTTTTTCAGAGATGGTGGACGCTTGGAATGGAGAAGGGAAAGATAAGACGTCGCCTTAAGCTTGATTAATGTTGCATAAATCCCATCCTTGTCCCATATATTGAGGAATAGTTAGGGAGGGGGAGCAAGGATGGGGAAATATTATAAGATACTAAGCTGGATTATTGGCGTTTGTGTTCTTATTTTTTTAATACGCTATCCTTTGGAGATAAATGACTCATGGAAAACCTGGTCACTGCCGCTAGCAGGAAAAACGATTGTCATTGATCCTGGGCATGGTGGAGTGGATGGAGGGGCAGTTGGGGCAGACGAAACGCTTGAGAAAGATATCGCGTTAGCCGTGTCCAAACAGCTTCGTGATTACCTTCAACAAGGCGGAGCTATCGTTCATTTAACGAGGGAGAATGATACAGACCTGGCTGATGAGGAAGAAAGTAGCTTGTCGCGCCGGAAATCACAGGATATCCGAAGACGGGTGGAGTTTATTAATGGGAAGGATGCTGATTTTTATGTGAGCATTCATTTAAATGCGATTCCATCAGCAAAATGGCACGGTGCGCAATCCTTTTACAATCCATCTTCCCCGGAAAGTGAAAAGCTTGCTAAATTCATACAGACAGAGATACGAAGAAACTTAGAAAATACAAATAGGACAGCACTAGCTATGAGTAATATTTATTTGGTGAAGCATGCTGCTATTCCAGGATCGCTCGTAGAGATCGGTTTTCTTTCGAATGCCCATGAACGAGATTTGCTTAAGACAAAGGCCTACCAACGAAAGGTAGCTGCGTCTATTTATGAAGGAATTTTACGGTATGCTACAGAGGAGGAAGCTCCCGAGATCACTAATTAACTCTGAAAATTTCTACAAATCAAGCGTCGTCTTTCCAATAGCGAGTGGAAGATATGTTATACTTGCCTATAGAATCTAAAAAAGGTTGGTGACACCCTTGCTAACGAAAGAACAAATTATAGAATTACTAAATCCTATTAAAGATCCTCATTTACATACGCCGCTTAAGGAAACCGGTGGAATCGATGAAATAACCATTAAGGAAGAGAAGAATCACGTTAGTGTGAAAATCAATATCGCTCAGCCCAATACAGCAGAGCAGATGCAATTACAACAAGAAATTGTAAACGTTTTAAAGGAAGGTGGAGCGGAAACGGTAGGCTTACGGTTCCACCAGCTGTCAGAGGAAGTGATGAAGCAATTTGCTGAATCTGCTGGCGAGGAAGGCGGCTCTATTTTAGAAAGAGGTAACACTACCTTTATCGGCATAGCCAGCGGTAAAGGGGGAGTTGGTAAATCAACGGTGACAGTCAATCTGGCGACTTCTTTAGCCCGATTAGGAAAAAGGGTTGGGATTATTGATGCGGATATTTATGGCTTTAGTGTACCTGATATGATGGGAGTGGAAGAGCGGCCTGTTGTTCGTGGGGAAACGATTATCCCCGTAGAGCGCTTTGGCGTGAAGCTTATATCTATGGGCTTCTTCGTGGAGGACAACTCCCCTATTATTTGGCGTGGACCAATGCTTGGGAAAATGCTGACAAGCTTCTTTAAAGAGGTAGAATGGGGCGATTTAGACTATCTTCTCATTGATCTCCCGCCAGGCACGGGTGACGTAGCTCTGGATTTACACTCTATGCTGCCATCCTGCAAAGAAGTCATCGTCACGACACCTCACCCAACAGCAGCATTCGTTGCAGCAAGAGCAGGGCAAATGGCGATTAAAACGGAGCATGAATTAGTTGGAGTTATCGAGAATATGGCTTACTTTGAAAGCAAAGTAACAGGACAGAAGGAATATGTATTTGGGCAAGGCGGAGGCCCGAAGCTTGCAGAACAGTTAGAGACCGAAGTGTTAGGTCAAATACCATTGCAGCAGCCATATGAGGAGGAAGATATCTTTGCTCCTGGTGTGTATCAAGCGGATCATCCAACAGGACAAATTTTCTTGAATATTGCCAACAAGATGGTTCAAAAAATGGAAGCATAAAAAAATCCTGGCTCTTTTTTATAGAAGAGCCGGGATTTTCTATGTTGAAGGGAGTATTACCGATTACATGATGCCATTTAGGATTAAGAGCCTCCACCGGAACCGGAACCTGACTTCTCAGATTCTTCTCCTCCACTGCTGCCTTCACCACTCTGGCTTTGTTGCCCTCCACCTTCCTGCCCACCGGACTCTTGGGAAGTGGATTGCATTTCTTCTGCGGCCTTTAAGACGATGTCGCTCATTTTCGCTTTAAACATAGGGGTGTTCATTGATTCTTCGATGGTTTTCTCAAGATGCTCTCTAAACTTTTGACTAGTCATGACAGTCAACATCTGTTCCGTAATCTCAGGATTTTGCAAAATCTCCAACATACTCTTTTGGTATTCTGAATCTTTCATGAGATCCTTGGTTAGCTTCTTTTGTTCCTCCGTCATTGATTCCGTAAAGGTCTTGGAAAACTCTGGATCTTCAAACATCTTACTCCAGAATTCCTTCCCTTTATCCGAAGTGATCGTTTCTTCAATGGATTGCTTCACCACATCGGATTCCATGATAACCTGCTGCTTCATGTTTTCGTCTTTTAGCACATCGGTAATAGCTTTTTTCCCATCATCTGTTTTCAATATATCGACCACCATCTTTTTGGTGGTTTCATAACCGGCTTGCTCGCCGCTCGAGGACGAATTTCCGGAACAAGCAGTTAAGAAAGTTAGTAAGGAAATGATAAGAATGAGGTTCTTCATCTTACCCATAAGAACACTCCTTTCATCTTTCGTCCCTACTGTTAATATTCGATATTCCAATAAAAATATGCAGGACAAACTAAGGAAAAAAGCGGCTCTTCATGATAAAATAGCAAAAGATGTGTTAATGCTCGAGCAATAAGCGAGAGTATATGCTGGAAATAGGGGGAACAATTGTGACTAGTCGTAAATGGGTAAGACTATTCCTGATGACATTGTTATGGGGTGGTGTTACCACACTAATCGTTAGCTTTTTCGTGAAAAATGACGCCTATATGGAAGCGCTACAGCCATTCAATGCTTTTGGGCTATTGGGAGTCGTGCTTACCTTCTTAGGGTTTGGTTTTATATTTAGCATTATTAGTCAAATGGGTTTTTTCGCATATTTGACTGTCCATCAATTTGGACTTGGTGTATTTAAGCAGTCATGGACATTAATACAAATAGGGCTTATCGTATTTGCCTTATTTGATTTGGTGTACTTCCGTTATCGAAACGCAGCAGAAGATGCCAGTATATGGCCCTTCTTCCTTGCTCCGGTTCTATTGTTACTATTTTCTCTTATAGTAGCGAGGAAAAAGGCAAAGGAGACCAATGAAAAAGCGTTTATTCCAGCACTATTCTTTATGGTAGTGGTAACGTCCGTCGAATGGGTGCCTGCCTTGAGAGTAGCCGATCAGGACTGGACAACGCTGATGATTTTCCCACTGCTACTGTGTAATACGTATCAAGTGCTGTTGCTTCATAGGATAAATCCGCCAGCCAGTACACAAGCGCAGCAGCCGTCCTCGAAGGGATCTGCCACAAAGAATAAAAAGAAAAAGAAGAGCAAGCGTTAAGTCGCTTGCTCTTCCTTATTGTACCGGAGCGGATTGGGCTTTTGCTTTAGAGATAAGCTCTGATATAGAAACAAACCCATACCCTTTCCCTTTCACCCCAGGTATAATTGTCTCTAACGCCTTATTTGTTTGTTTAACAGAATCAGATGCGTGTAAGAGAATAATGTCACCGCCCTTTGTCTTTTTCAATACCTCATCAATAATAATTTGAGTACCAGGATTATCATAATCCTTAGGATTCACACTCCATTGAATAACCTGAAAACCGAGTGTGTCCGCAAGCTTCAGCACTTCTTTATTAAAGTGACCGCTTGGTGTACGTAGAAGGGTAATATCCTCATATCCCAGCTTACGAAATACCTCCTTGGCGTAGAGGAGATCCTTTTTCACCTGAGTAATATCCTGCTTTAAGTAACTTTTATATCGGTACCCCATCATACCTAACTCATGTCCGTCTTCTACGATTCGTTTAACAATTTCAGGGTGACGCTCTGCCCATTCTCCGCTTACAAAAAAAGTAGAGGTGACCTTGTTTTGCTCTAACGTATCGAGAATAGGATAGACTTCCTCCTGTCCCCAGCTAATGTTAAATGTAAGAGACACATCCTTGCCTGCCTTGCCACTACTAATTAATGCTCTAGGACCTTCATCTGTAGAGAATACAGAAAAAGCTCCTTCTCGTTCTATCCATAAAAATATAGCGCAAAAAAGAGCAGCCACAATAACCAATCCCCATTTTTTTATCCTTCTCCATTCCCATAAGTAGGCATCTTTCATGATAGTCCCCCCTCTTATATAAACCTTTCACTATAGAAATTCTATGAAGGAATAGGACAAATATGAACAAGCTTAAAGGATAAGGTTTTATATTTTGTAAATAAATGGACAAAATGAAAGGGAAGATGACAACTTACCACGAGGTGATCCCATTGTTAGGACTAATCATCAATGAAATCGAGCGTAAAGAAATGGAGTACTTACTTAAGAGGGAAATGGAAGAATTATTACATGATTTGAATGATCGCCATATAGAAGCATTGGTAAAAAGAGCAATGAGGGAACGGTATAGAATTCTGTTTAAATTGTTCAGAAGGTTTGCTACCGAAAAGGAATGTATCAAATATATACCTAAAAAAGATACGCTACATTAATATAGAATACGGATTTAATAAAATGCGGAAAAAGTATTGCATGGCCTAAAATCGTGTGCTATATTATTATCTGTTGTCATTGAGCCAACAACGGCCCAAACCACAACATTACAAAGAAATTAAATTTTCTTTTCATACGCTATTGACTCACACAAAACACCGTGATAAATTAGATAGCGTCGCAATAAACGAGGCGCTTTCAACGCAAGAGAGCACAAAAGAAATCAACAAAAAGTTGTTGACATCAATAGCTTCTCCTGCTAAAATGTAAAAGTCGCTTCAGACAAATAGTTGAACTTTGAAAACTGAACAAAACAACTTGTAAACAACCTGTTAATTTTTTAACATTAGCCAGTAATCATGTTCACATGATGTTAGGCGAACTCTTATGGAGAGTTTGATCCTGGCTCAGGACGA
>NZ_JBHLTP010000022.1:0-63012 GCF_042434395.1 Pontibacillus salicampi
AGTTTGCCTCCGGCTTCCTTCAGATTCTAGGTCACCCCAGACACCCTTGCCTTTGGCTAACGGCTACAACGACCTTCACCGTTCGGGACTTTAACCCTAAAGCATGCACCCATGCCAGGCACACTAAAAAAGGGCAGACGGATAGTGAGGTCACTAATCCATCGCCCTGCTTCTTCCAGCCACAATGCACTTGTTTAAGGCTTTATTATATAATTAACTTAATTATATTGAAGGCTTCTTACTTATAAATAAAAAGCGATAAAAAATTCTTACATTACAATATATGATCTAAATTTGACTCCAAGTAAGTTTGATAGTTCAGATTATAGTTCAGATAATGCATATCTCTCATGACGTAATTGTTCCTGAATAGAAAACTCATTTACTCCGTTTAAAAAGAGCAGTTGGGCCATCGTATGCCTTAGATCATGAACACGTACCTTCCTATCAATTCCAGCTTCATCGTAAATTAGTTGTAACATCGAAACCAATCTACTTCTATTCAAGGGTTTACCTTTATAAAAGAACACTTCCTTATCTTGTCCATTAGACCACTTCAACCACTCAGGGTGTTCAAAGTATTGTTCAAAAGCTTCTCTCAATTTATCTACTACTGAAACAACCCCTGCGGATGTTTTCTGACCACGGGTAATCTCTATGGTCTGGAACTCTAAGTTTACTTGAGACTTTTTCATCAAACACACCTCCTGTGAACGCAATCCACAAGTTAAAAACAATAGCATTAGCAGATAAAATTGTTTAAAGAATGGTTCTACCTTTATTGATGCTGATAATAACTTATCAGCATCTTTTTTGCTAAATGCACGATCTACTTTTTTTAGTTTATAATATGGATTCGGATAGTATGCTGTTGGATTAGATTTTATCAGTCCGACCATTTTTAAGAACTTAAAAAAGCATTTTAGCGCTTCAATGCTATTGTAAAGAGTAGCATGACTAACTCCATCTTCAATTAAGAACTCGAAGAAATTATCAATAAACTCTTCATTGATTGGATCATATATTGAATCTAATTCCCCATATTTAAACTTATCAAAGTTCAATTGTCTTACTGGGCCCAAAGACATCATGTATTCTCCAAACCTCTTAAGCACACTCTTATAGTTACCCTTAGTTGAATTAGCTACATGTGTGTGTTTGTACCATTGCTTAAAATAATGTGAATCCAATATGATATTGCTCTCTATAATAACCACCTCCATTTATATTAGTTTTGCAATTGGGTTCTTCTCCATATCTTCTTTGATCTGATCTCTACTTTGTTTTGCATATGGCTTCAATGATGTAACAGTGGAATGCCCCATAAGGTCCATCATGGCATACAGATTGATACCCGAGCGTATACCATAGATAGCGTAGCTATGCCTAAAGTTGTGCACGCTCAAATTTTCTGCTTCCTTATCACTAATAGACTCTGCCTTCTTTGCTAAACTTTTAACCATTCCTCTAACAGCGCGGTTAGTCATTGCAGTTTTTCCTCCATTTGTTGAAAAAACATATAAACCTTCATAATTAGCCTTAAGTTCTTTCCAATCTTCAGCAAGATGCCCATACATAAAATCAATATATTTCATTAATACATTTAAAGTATCACGTTGAATATATGCAGGAACAAGCTTTTCTTTCTTACGCTTTCTTCTCACAGTAATCATTTCTTCTTCCAAATCAATATCTGATAATTGGATACCAACAAGCTCACTTACTCTTAATGCGGACCCAAGAAATACACTTATGATCGTATAGTTTCGAAGCCCGAATGCTGTTTCTTTACTTAAAAGAAGTAATTCTTTTAATTGTTCTATTTTATAAAACCTCGGCAAGCCAACTTTATTCCAATCGACTTTCAAGGTACCGTCAAAGTCGTCCTTATTCATTAAGTAAAAATCCTGAACCACGGTTTTGATAAAGGTTCTTAAAAATGCTGCTTTTTTAGCACTTGTATTATTCGAAATTTCACTTATACCCAGGTAATCAAGCAATGTAGATGTTGGATATATTACTTCTGTTAAAGGTATATCGAGTGTTCCAAATCTTTTGCAAATATAATCACATAATAATTTTTCTTCATATTCATAGGTAACTTTTGAGGTATCGGCTAAGCTTTTAAATTTAGAGCTAGCTTTGAAGAATTGAAAGCTTTCCTCTACAGTTAATTTTGGAAGTGAATCTACTTGTTTTGATGCATCTGTGTCTCCAGTTATACCTAAAACATTTAATGCAGCCACTTGAATGTCTTCCATATTATGTGATTCTAATAGTTGCTGTATAACAACTTGAGCAGAACCCTGCTTAGAAACTTCTTGGTTATAAGTCATCTCTTCACCCGCCTATATAATCGAATTTTTCCCAACTCATTTCTGACAAATTTCCTTTCCAAATGAACATACTTAGCAACAGTGTCATCCGATATATGTCTTGTTAAGCTTTTTACAATTTGCGGTGGGCAATGCATTCCTACCTTGTCACAAATATATGTCTGTACAGATGCAGCCCTCCCCCATAATCCCAAGCAGCGATTAACTGATAAGAATCAAATCAGTTCAGGGATAAACGACTTAGGGTTATCACAAAAAATAAATTTTTTATCACAGGGTTTTCTCTGATAGAGAATTAACAAATCATATACTTTTGTTGGAATCGGCAGCACCGCATCCATACCTTTAGTATCCGTAATGGAGATAGACCTAGTACTTAAGTTAACATCCCCCCAACTTAAGCTAGCGACCTCACAACCTCGAAGTCCCATTAGAATCATTAATGAAAGAGCAAGTTTATCTCTTAGCGGATTACTAGAATATTGTTCAATAGCATTAATAAGTTCCTGTATTTCGTAATCTGATGGTAATCGTCTGTAGAAGTATTCATCAGCTTTAATATTTGTTAGGTTGTTCGTTACATCTCTCACTATTTTCTTTTTTCGAAATAATATCTGAAAAAACCCACGTACATACTGTAAGTTTCGCTTAGCCGTAATTTCCGTTAGTTCTTCTTCTTTAACTTGTTTAATAAGAAAAGATTTATAATGATCAAGTTCTTCACTAGTTACCATATTAAAAATAAAAGTGTTAATAGTCTGATTTTTATATTTAACTAATGAAGATATTGCCCAACTAATAAAGGCTCGCACAGGAGTGTAATAATTATTATAAAAACTCTGTGGTTTAATATTTCGTTCTTTCTTCAAAACACTTTCCACGACCCGAACAAGAGGATGGTCGAATTTGGTTTTATGATTTATTTTATCAACGTAATCATTAATTATTACTTTCTTAAAAGGCTTCAAAGAATTTAAGAAGCTTTGATAGTAAATAAGCTCAATTGAGTTTAATGGGGCAATAACCACTTTTATGACTTCAGGGTTTAAATAATCTTCTCTTTTAAACTCACTTAGCTTTTTTTTATTGAAACTCATCATTAGAGGTACAATCTTTTTAAACATTATAATCTTGGTTTTATAAACCCTAAGAGAGTCATGTAGTTTACTACGCATGTACTTTCTTATCGGTAGTGAATCGAATTGTTCATGTATCTCCTTGGTATAAAGCCAATCATTAATATTCCCTCTTGCGATAGGTTCATTATTAATATTGATCTCATACATTTTTTCAATCATGTCATCTATCCAATCTTTTCTATAATGGAAATGTGTCACATTTACATCATTTCCAAAGACCGGAATTTCTATTCTTAAATCGGAAGAGTTATTCCGAGAAATATCATTCTCATTCCAACCTTTCCGCCCTTTTCCGAAACGGCTCAAGTCGTTTTCTGTAAATAAATCGTCTATGGTTGTTGTGAAATCTTCATCAAAATCAAATGATAATTGTTCATCCTGATTAACAAACATGAAACCTCACTCCTTTTAAAGACAACAAAAAAGCACCGACAATATACCGGATATTTATCGCACTCTTTAAAAAAGTACAATATCCCAGTATATAGTCGGTGCTTCCGAACTATTAATTAGTTTATTTTGTTGTATGTTTTTTCTTCTGATCAATTTGAATCTTAAATTACTGTTAATATTAATCTATAACGATAAAACATATTTGTCAAATAGATTATCAGTTGTTTAGATTTTGTTTTGAGATGGTCATAAAAATAAACTTAAGTTTAAAACACCTATATAATCCTTATCTAATATGGTGGAATATCCAATAGTTTTCTAAATTTCTTCACCAGATGGACATAGATCTAAGCGTTCACTAACATAAAGAATTGATATCTTCTTTACCCTAAGCTATATGAGTTGAAAATTTTCACACTAAATCAAATAAACACTTGACAAAAGCAAACTTGCCAATTTAATAGTATGTAACATAAAGTAATATCCATGATTTTCACTTACTATTTTTTATCTGATTACCAAAAATAATATAAATCAAATGGGATTAACCCCACAGATTGAGCGAGGAAGAACCCGTCAATCCAAGCAATAAGACTTAAATTGGTCTTATTATCTTGGAAGCGGTGCGTCTTCCTTTCATTCTGTGGGGTTTTTCTTTTGGTTTAACAGGAGAGAACTATTATGAACATAACAGAAGAATTCACGACATGGGAATCATTTCCAGAAACATTGCAAGCAAAGCACATTTCCGCATACTTAGGGATATCTAGAAGAAGGGTATATGAGTTATTTCAAATCCATGTTAAGCACGGTGGTATTCCAAACTTTGAAATTGGAATTTCTATAAGAGTCGAATAAGCTGATTTAAAGCAGTGGATTAAACAACAGAAAGAGAAGAAAACTGAACAAAGGTAGACTAGGGTTAGTAACAACTAGAAAGGTCGGACAAGTAACCAGCCACTATTTGTTATTTTCGCTACCATAACTTTTCATAAAATTGATTCACCAAAATTCAACAGGAAGTTTTCCTAAAGAAAGGGATTTATAGAAGGGAAAGATACTGATTCAAGAAGAAAAAAGATTTATGCCATATTATTCATTATTTCCTATATAGGCATGCGTCCGAGTGAGGTTATATCCCTTCAAAAATCGAATTAAAGTGAAAAGAAAGGTTGTTTATAATGAAAGGATATTTCTATAGAAGAGATTGTGTATGTGGAAAGGAATCTAGGCGATGTACTTGCGGGGCTAAATATGCTTTTACCATTGATATTGGTACAGATCCAATGACTGGTAAGAGAAGGCAAAGACAAAGAAGTGGTTTTAGCACCCTTGCAGCAGCAGAAGCTGCCGCTAGGGAACTCCTTTATGAAGTAAAAAATGAAACATATATTGATGAAAGTAATAAATTGTTCAAGGACTTCGCACCAGAATGGCTATCTTTATATTGCGAAGAACGGGAAGTTAAGCCAGGCACTATACGTGTTAGACAACATGAAATTGAAAAGTTAATGCCCTATTTTGCTTATTTGAGAATTAAAAATATCAAATCAGACCAATATGAAGATGCAATAAAAGACCTAAAAAAACATTATGCTCCGAATACTGTAGATGGTATCCATCGCACCGGAAGAATGATTTTCAAGAAAGCTATTCAAAAGGAGTTAATAAAAAAAGACCCCACTCAGTTTGTTGTTTTACAAAAGAAAAAGAAGACCATCGAACAATTAAAGGAACAGGATATCCCAAAATACATGGAAAAAGAAGAACTCGCTTTATTCTTAAAAACAGCTGCTAAACAGGGGTTAGAGATGGACCTTCCTATTTTCCTCACACTTTCTTACACTGGGATGCGTGTAGGGGAACTGGTCGCACTACAATGGGACGATATTGACTTTGACAAACATACAATTCGAATTATAAAAACATACTACAACCCAAATAATAATACGGTTCAATTTACTTTAGGCACACCTAAAACAGTTACATCTGCACGAACGATTGCCGTTGAAGAGGATGTAATAAGTGCACTTGAAATCCTGAAATGTTCACAGGAAAAGGCCAAAAAGCGTTTAGGAGATCCTATGGCGATCAAAACTTTGTCTTTGCCAAACTAGAAAGACACCCTGGTTACCCTATCTTTACTAAAACAGTTGAAGACCGAATGGAGCGGTTATTAAAATTAGCAGGATTAAGTGACACCCTAACTCCGCATTCTTTGCGCCACACTCACACATCATTACTGGCAGAAGCAGAGGTTGTAATAGAGGATATTATGGAACGCTTGGGACACTCTGATGACGATACTACCAGACTTATATATCGTCATGTGACAAAGGAAATGAAGAAAAAGGCTTCTAACAAGTTTGGAAAACTCATGAGAAGTATAAGTTAAGCATGTTTAGCAGGATTCCATGAGTCTTTTCTCACTTAGTATATATTTTTGTTTTGCCATAACTAATATATATCAACATTCTAGATATTGTTTACATTTAACCCCCCTTTCATCATTAGGTGGGGTTATTTGATGCTTACATTATGTCAACGGTTCTGAGAAATGCGGATTAAGTTTTAATTGGAAGATTATTATAGAACATTTGGTATTGTATCGTATCGTTGTACTGTGCAATAAATCACTCTTTTATTAGTTGATCTTCTTTAACACTAGGGCGCTTATTGAATAGGATTGATTAAAAAAAAGCTACTTAACTGTTTTTTGATATGAATAACTCATTCCATACCTTCAATTTATAAAAGGACAAAAAATAAGCTCACCAAACCGATGAGCACTAAAATTCGTTCTAATATTAATCCATGTACCCCCACTTTTTATACACACTTGTTTTATAATAATGAAATGGGGATGTCAGTTGATTTTCTTTGTTATGAATACTAAATTGTGAAATGGCTTCAGATACCGTTTTTTTCCTAAAAGAAACATGGATACATTTTGCTGAACGATCCTTAATTCTGTCATGTAACGCTTTTGGCCATTTTGCTTCGTGTGATGTAGGATTAACAATATAATCGTATCCTGTGTAAGCAACAATAATAGGTAACTTATAATATTCGATAGCTTTTTCGATCTCAAAGTTCAACATGCCTCTGTCCCAATTGGTATCTTTTGATATGATTAAAAGCATGTTTTTTGAACTTCTCATTCGTTCTAAGAGCCGTGATTGTAAAGTTAGTTTCGAACTAGTATCCCTAACTTGATAAGTCTTCTTATGACTATCACTAAATTTTAAATCAAAGTTTTTTTCAGCATTCCATTTCTGCAACAACCCATAATACTTCATATCACCTTTGGTTGGATTAGTAGTAGCATTACCGTCGAATGCTACATAGGTACCATTTCTATACGCCATCAAATAACCTCCTTTAATTTATAAAAATTAATTTTATCTTTCTTTCCCTCGTGAATAATAATCGTCACTTTAGCTGGGTAGGTAAATTTTATACGACTAATCTTAAAGGACCATAATAATAATTCCAAGAGTTCTTGATCGGTTATATGATTATATTCCTTAAATCTAGTGATACCAGACCCCATCAGTGGGATAGTAACTGAATTGCCTGCATAAACAATATCTATTTCATTCCAAAAGTTTAGCAAGAAATTAATATAATCATTCATATGTAAGTATGCTCGGTTGTCATTGTCAAACTTTGATAATGCTGTTAATAGATAATCATTATCTTGAAAAATAGTACCTAGTCTATATCTATGCTTTTTTCCATGAGTTCTACTTTCATTTGTGTTTTTCATTTTCTCTTCTAAAGATCGATCTACTTCCATTCGAGCGTTTAACTCTTCAATATCAGACACATAATTATTTAGGTAAATTCCGTTAAGAGTGTTTTCTGAAATGACTTTGTTATCAACAATAGTGTCAAAATACTCGTTAAAAGCGATCACTTTAAAGCCCTGTTCTTCAAAAAGGTCACCTACTTTAATATTAACTTTGGAATTATCAACAGTAAGTTCTACGTTGATTAACTTGTTTGCTCTTACCCACATAAGTAAATATGTGCATATTAAAAATATTAATATTCCAACTCCCGCGTAAATTTTAGCCTTATCTGGAACATCTATTATTACAGAAAATAGAGAGAACAAAACACCAGCAACTGATAACACATAAATGAAGTCCTTTATGAGTATCCTGTCAAAAAGTTTAATTTTCACTTTCATGGAATCACCTCAATTTCTTTGTAGTATACTATCAACAATTTCTTGATAATTTGTTGATATCATTGTTTGCAGTGGTATTCCTCTTCTTACAGAAAGCATGGATGTAAATTCATCAATATCCATAAGAATCTTCCTGATTATTTTGAGTTCTTTTATTAGCTCTATTGTGTTGAGAGGATCACTGATTTCCTCTAATAGGTTTTTAAGCTTTGACTCTTCATTTGCCCAATAACCTGAATATGATACTCGCCCTGAAACATCATATATATCTGCCCCAACCTTTAATTTACTATTTATATTCTTATAGAACCCTCGATCATTTTCGGAAAGTACAATGAACAACATTTTGCTTGCATACTTTTTACTTCTCATTGTTTCAAGCACTTCATACATACAAGGTCTTGACTTAAGATACGAATCACTAATAATCATAACTACAAAGTCATGTTCCTCAATACTATCCATAAACATTCTAAAACTATCTCTATATAAAACATCTCGCTCGTCACGAGACATATAAACCCCATGTGGTGTTAGCAATTCTTGTAATTTTGAATCAACCATATCAGCAATTTCAATATCTTTGCTGCAGTAGGATAGAAATACTTTCGATTTATTTTCTTTAATGTCTACAGAATCCTGAGCATCAATAAGACACACTTCAAGATAGCTAATTAAATAGTTAATAAAAGGAGCTACCGTTTTTCTAGTAAATGCTTGATATTTCTCGCTGTAATTTCCAGTTGAATAGTAAAATACAGTACCATGAAATGTATTTGTATTTTCCATAAAATGGGATAGCAATTGATAAACAAAAGAAATAACTGGTTCTGCTCCAGGTGGCAAAGCTAAGGGTCTCCAGTTAGATTTCTCAGACAAACATTTCTCAATATCATAGACTTCTATTTTACACTTATTAACATAGTCTATTAGAATCGGATTATCGTCGATAAAATTAACCACATCAACAAGAAAGTTAAACTCTTCACTACTCTCCATTGACAAAATTTGTCCGGATATTCTTCGAAATTGTGATGATATCTTTCGCAATTCTTTTCTATTCATATATGACACCCTCCGCACTTAGGACAGTACACACCAATCTGATTGTCGACCTCTCTTACTTTCAATTTTAAGTCACAACAATTCACTGTAACCATGACATAACTATTTGAAGGTTCAAACAACTCTTTATTAGGATTTGCTTTAGGAACTTGCATTTTCATTTTACCGAATCTACCTCGGTTAATAGCCTTCATTGATGCATCTAGTGATTTCTGGAGGTAATCATATGCCCACTGTCTCGCAATTTCTCTACTTTTCTCAATCACCTCAGTGGTATAGAAAGTATTTAATTGATTGGGCAATCCGCAAATGGGACAAAACAAATGCATAAAATCCCCGTTTTGAAATTCCTCACCTGATATCATAAATCTATTTCTACAATATTCACATTCAAGTTCTATAAAACTATCTTTATCAAGAGGAATAGAAAGTTCAAATGAAATATTACTCATGGCATATCTCCGCCTTATTAATATATTAAATGCTTTTCAGATTCCAAATCCCACTACTAAATTTTACCACAAAGTTAAAAGGAATATTTCAAAATATCAGTTAATAAAATATCATTATTCTTGCTTTCACTAAAATACCGCCAATAAAAATATCCCAACAAGTATCCGTATAGAACCCTATACATCAACTCAGTGGGATTACTTTTTTATCTCTTTTTATATTGAGCCTTTACTGGAATTTCTTTCTACTCATACTCATTCAATATAATGTCAATTTCTAGTAATGTACTAACTTCAAATAAGAACCAAATTGTATAATATAAAGTTACAAAGAATGAAGCTCCACCAATTAACACTGAATTGCTGAACAAACTAGAGGAAAAGGGAAGGGCTACATGAATCATGAAATATAGAGAAAAAAATAACAGTATTCCAAAAACAATATTAATAAGTTAAAAGTACGCCATTTTGATAAATGTTCATTTAACTTTTTAAAATTTTCCTCTAAAATCTTTATTGCGCAATATGTCTCTACTACGCAATATAACAGTTATACGGAAGACCAGTAATATATATTTGTTTTTTGCTTAATATTATGGTAACCTTTTAGGCTAGAAGAGCAGCGGCTCCAATAGGATTAAAAAAATAACCCACACCAAATAGCCCGTCCCCTTGTAAGTTACAGAGGGGACGGGCTATTTATTATTACCAAACTTCTCTCTATAGACCTTCGAGATCCACTGTAACTTCCCCAGCTCCCCTTCCCCTATACCTCTAATAATTTTTCTTAAATTAATATAACGAATTTTTTAATTTACCTTTGGCAATAATGTAATTTTAGCAACAAAATAATTTTTAGAAAGTGAGGATGCGAATGAAAGGACATTTCTACAGAAGAGGCTGTAAATGCAAAAAGAAGAAATGCACCTGTGGATCAAAGTGGGCTTTCACCATTGATATTGGAATCAATCCAATCACCGGAAAGAGAAAGCAGAAGACAAAAAGTGGCTTTAATACGTAACAGGAAGCTGAAGCTGCTGCTGCCGCTCTAATTTATGAAGTAAATGAAGGAACTTATTTAGAGGAATCTGATAAAACCTTCAGCGAATTTACAAAAGAATGGCTTCCCATCTACAGCGATTCTAAAGATGTAAAGCCTGGAACCATTAGAGTCCGCCTTCATGAAATCGGAAAGTTGTTACCCCACTTTGCTCAATTAAAATTAAAAGACATCACACGAAAAATGTATCAGGATGCTCTAAATGACCTTAAAGATCAAGGTTTTTCTGACAGTACAAGGGAGGGCATCAACCGAACAGGCAGAATGATTTTTCGAAAGGCACTAGAACTGGAGCTAATTAAAAAGGATCCTATTAAGTTTTCTTATGTAAAAAAGGATAAGAAAACGATTGAACAACTGGAAGAGGAAGAAATTCCAAAGTATCTTGAAAAAGAAGAACTTGCCTTATTTTTAGAAACAGCAGTAACTAATGGACTTGAGCATGATGACTTGGTGTTTTTGATCCTCGCTTATACCGGAATAAGGGTTGGTGAGTTAGTTGCTCTCAAATGGAAAGATGTAGACTTCAAAAACCACACTATCAGTATTACCAAGACGTACTACAATCCAAATAATAATACTGTCGAATATCAATTACTCCCTCCGAAGACGCGCAAATCGAGGAGAAAAATTGTTGTCGATGAAGATGTCATTAATGCTTTGAAAGAACATAAGAAGCTTCAGAATAAAGTCATTGAGCAATTAGGAAATGATTACTATAACCAAGACTTTATCTTTGCAAAGATGGAGCGCCAGTTTGGTTATCCAATTGTAATCAAAAACGTTCGAGACCACATGAAAAGGCTCCTTAAAATGGCTGGTCTTAATGAAGAGTTAACACCACACTCCTTACGACACACTCATACATCACTCCTTGCCGAGGCAGGTGTATCGCTTGAACAAATCATGGACCGCCTTGGTCATACGGACGATCAAACAACGAAAAATGTGTACCTCCACGTCACGCAAGAAATGAAAAAAGAAGCTTCCCAAAAGTTCAGCGAACTAATGAGAAGCCTCCGTTAAAAACCTCAATGTTAGCAAAATGTTAGCATTTCACTCTCATCTCACTTAAAAACCCACTCATATCAAGGGTTTGGGGGCGATGTTACATCATGCCGCCCATCCTTCTGAAGATTATTTGTGCCTTTTGAGAGCTTTGTGTCATCTTTATGTATATTGTCAGCAAGGTAATTAAGTTTCATCTGTTCCGTGTAGTTTACCCTAGTTTTTTTATTTAGTTATTTTTATGTTATTTTTCAAAAAATAACTTCTTTGTCGTATAAGTTTTACTTTGAAAAATTACTGTTTTTTTAGAATCCCTTCCGATAATTTTTTATTTTTGTCTAGGAGATTAATTACTTCCCCAATTCCGATTAGTAAAAATCCAATAACAAATCCTGATATTGTATAAGTTAAAAATGTAGTCCAGGAATTCTTTATTATCGGATCTCCTAAACCGTTTCCTAAAGTACTATCCTCATATCCTACTACTTGTTCCAAGTTCAAAAATCCTAGTAATACCCCGCCAAAGATAGTTATTACTCCAATTATGAAAATCGTTTTTGCGATACTGTTCAAAATATCCCCCCTTTATTTTTTATTAATTATATCGGAACTTTCAAATATATGTAAAACCAATAAAATAAGCCCTTTCGTTAAGAAAGGGCCTCTAGTTTGCGAATTTTATTTTGGTGATTTAACGTAAGCAAAACACCTCCAAGGGTCATTAATCCCCCAGTACTATCTTCTCCAGTCCTTGCTCTTCAGTCCATTCACTAAACCCTTTAAAGAAGAAATCATACCCTCTCAAACCCTTCGTATGATTCCGACTGGGCTCGAACCAGCGACCTCTACCCTGTCAAGGTAGCTATCTTAGTATAAAAGAGGTTGGTGATATACTAAAAAAGCCTATTATAAAGGGTTTACCGAACTCTGTGTAGGATTGAATCTGACTAAAAACTATAGTTGTTGACGAGTTTGGTCAACAATTCGTCAACAATTTTAGCAAAAGCTAATTATTATTAAAACGGTACTCACTACAAATTGCTAAAAGAAAGTTAATATTAGAGTTCTATCTTAATATCTTAGCTAGGCCAAGGGCTAAATGCTCCCAAAGAATTTTTTCAATTTGTTCGCCTTTTGAAGAATCACATTCCACAATTAATATTACTTCAGATTGTTTTCCTTTTAACTTATATGTTTTTTTCTCAATTATAAAATATTGAATTAGCCTGATTGCTAAACCGATTAAAAATCCAAAAACTGCCCCAATTAACCCCCAATAGATGGGACCCCACTCTAATTCAAAACCTATACTAGCCAATACTACTGCAAAGGCCGTAGCTAGTGGCATTGCTATATCTATAACTGACTTTCCATCAGATCTATGCAAAGTATCAAAGATTTTACTTGCTTCAGGTCTGTTATCAAGGGGAATCGCAAAAATTTTATCCTTCTCTATCCCATTTTTCACAAGATTAGATATAGCAATTTCTAAATAGGAATGATCTTCAAATGTGCAGAATATTTGCATATTTTTCATTGTACTTTATTTCCTTTCAGAATCATAAAATTTTTTGATTGAAAGTTATTTTTTAAGTACCTTCTTTGTTCTTTCTCATAAAGTTTATTGTTTTCAACTGTATTAATGTAAGCGTCATAAATAACAAAACCATATATGGAAGGGAGCATCAATAACCATTCAGGTTTAAGGACTGAAGTTGCATTTTCTACTTCTCCTAGGAATAGAAGAGATATTGCTTCAAGAGCGTGTGAATAATAAAAGGTAGACACACTAAATACAATAATCACAAACGCGGTCACAATTCGATGGATATATAATTGCCCCAACCCCGGCATAGCTAGGGACCAAAAAGCTGCTAAAAAAGGAGATCTCTTATCTAAATAGTTTATTTCTAGTGCTCCTATACTAAACGTATTGATTTCATGATTTTCACTTTCTGCAAGTACATACACTTTATTCATATCAACAGTTGTTCGATAGGTATCCCATATGGTGAAGATATATACAGGGATATAGATAATAAGCCATCTGGTATTTAAAACTTCTGTTGCCATTTCAATTTTCCCTTGAAAAGAATAGACCATAGCTACGTTGACTTTAGCATTAATATTCACTATAAATTCCCAAAAAAGCAACAAAAAACCTCTGAGATATTTAGAAAGCAATAAATGGCCAAAACCAGGAAAAGCAACGGACCACCAAGCGATAATATACGGGTTCCTTAAATGAAATTGAGTAGTTCCTAGTGTGCTCACATAAGCCTTATACCTTCTAGCTGTATTATTATTCGTATAATTTTCCAAACATAACATCCTTTTGATAAAACAAATTAGTATTATGTTGTCCAACTATCCTTCTTTTAATTATTCTTATAATTTTAACTTGAGATACAATAGAATAATAGGTAATTTTCAATTATCAAAACAAATCAATAGCTCCCTCCCTAAAGGGAGGGGAGAGGTGAATATTAATAACCAAACTCTTTATAAATATTTTTGGCTGTACCCTCTGCAGAACTTCCTGAAAGGTCTACTACTTTACCCTTTTTAAGGTTAAGCCCATCAATTCCACCGCCACAGACATAAATATTTTCTTCTGCCTTAATATCCTCACGTTCAGCTGTGAATCTATACACCATATTACCACTATTTCGGATCATCGCTTTTTTAATTGCTGCACCATCAATAAATTCATTCACAATAAATACATTCTTAGGCATGTATTCATCCTCCTCCAAACCAACGTTTTTTGTTTTTTCTTTCACATAAGAATATTCATTATGAGCTGTCACCCATCGAACCGTACCAGCACTATTTGCTACTTTGTACATTTCGTATCCATCCACATCATACTTGCCATAGATAGTCTTAAAGCCATTTGACTCATTCCTAATGTAATGAGCTACTTTTTGACTCTCATTATCTAAATTAACTGGCTCTCCGTAGATTGCTAATCCTTCAGACGCGTACTTATCATGGATGACTAGCTCTTTATTTTCAAAGTCATTGCTAATTTTGATTACTTCCGGATCATCTGATGTGTCCCCTTGATAGGAAATACCAAAGAAACTTAAAATACATTTCGCATTAATGCGGGCCATCATCTTTCTATATTGTTTTTTGTTGCTTCCGAAAATGTTCTCAAAATCTTCATGATTGGTCATGAATCCATTTTCCGTTAATATGGCTGTCATGCTTGTCTCTCTATTAACATGCAACTCAGTCCATGTACCTGGAACTCCTGCATGCGTTCCATCTCCATGGGTGTCAACGCCAGCACCCCGACAATACTCCCCAAAGCGTTTCGCAAGCTTCTTTGCATCTCCAGCCGTGTACCAATAGAAAGCACATGCACCTTGAGCATCAGGAATACCAGCGTTATAGTGAAAAGACCAGTAAAGATCCACTCCCCTCCTATTTGCTTCATTGGTGCGACTTAATAAATCTCGGTCCCTCTCCCATGGTTCTTGTGGTAACCAAACTCGAACTCCATGAGCTTCTAGGATTTCTTTTACCATAAGTGCTGTCTCCGCATTTGCATCATGTTCCTCGTACACTTTTCCATCTACAACGACACCTTTTCCACCCCCATTTTCCCATGTATCACGTCCATGTCCGATATCCAGAGCTACATAAGGCTGAGAGAAGAACCGTAAACTCAAATCTAATAGGAACCCACTACCACTATATGTTGGTGTCATATCTTACTCACCACCCTTTCCTTTGTTCGTATAACCATCTTTCTTCTGCACCAATTCAAATAGGCCTGTGGCTGATAATCCTGCACCAGCTCCAGACCATAAACGTAATGCTAATCCCATATCCGTAAATGGGTATGCTACTGTTCCTAACGCTACTCCCATGACTACCGCAATCAATGGCATATAGTTCTTTGGAAGAACCGTTACCCTTTTGACAGCTTGTAATAATCCCGTTACAAACGGGGCTATGACCGAAGCAAAAATCAATACTTGCTGCATCATTTCATTCTCTATATTCATGTGGTTACCTCCTCTAATTCGTGGCCAAATAAGGCAATAATAAAGCGATAGCTGATAAAGCTACCGCAACCCAGGCTGGCATATTCCGTTTCCAATTATCCTTGTCTTTGACAATCCGTTCTACATCATCATTATCTGCTTTTCGCTTAACTTCCTTCTCCATCTTTTCTATTGCTTGTTGGTTATAAGCAGAGCGATTTGCTGCTTTATTAGCTGTGTCATATGTTTCATCTACTTTTTGTTTGATATCTAAAAGGTTGTCGAGCTTTTCATTTTGTCTCCCAAGAGACACCTTTACATCCATGAGTACTGTCATGAATTTTTCCATGTCCTCCACTTCCTTTTGTTGTTCAGGCATATTCGGCCCCCTATCGTACTCCCCTAAATTCAGACATAAAAAAAGACCGCCTTAGCGATTATTTTCAAGCTGTTCCTTCAATTCTTCTTTTTCTTTCTCTAGCTTATCTGCATACTCTACTACAGCTTGCTTCTCAGCTATTGCTAAAGCTAGGTTGTATTCTAACTGTGCTATTTTAGAAGTTAATTGTTGCGTAACTTTATTATAATCAAATTGAATTTCTTGCACTTTCTCACCCCCTTTATAGGATCATCAGTATAGGTGTTATAAGTTTTCTAGTTTTTGCAGAATTTCTTGAATAGCTTTAGTGTTATAGGCTGTTAAAGCGTTCATGTCAATACCTTCACCGCTCTGCAGTAAGTTGGGCATCTCATCTTTCATAAAGCCTAATTTATACCTTTCATCTAAATCTTCATATTGATAGGCGGTTCTTACGAATGTGTAAACATTCATTTTTTTTATTTGTTCTAAAACACTTTTTTCATAAGGTTTTATATTTTTCTTAGAAGACCTTTGAGATTTTGCTACAAACTCTGTTCCATGAACCTGTCCATATTCGGTATCATATCCATTACGAGACTGTATGGCTGGTGTTTTGCTTGATGAACCGTTTAATAATTTTATTAAGGTTCTGTTACCTCTTTGAATTATCCCATGATAGTTATCATCAGTAGCTACTTTATAGCGAAAAGCTAGTTCGTTATCAATATACATATCTTGAAGACCTGGTCCTACAGAGAAATAATTGTCAGCATCGTGCCTTGCCCGGAACGAGCCTCCAGCTGTATCAATATCGGCTCCCGAACCAAAGACAAATTTATCGTTGGAGGTACTAATGACTCCATTATGCTCCACCCTGAAACGCTCTGAATGCCCACTAGATTTAACTACCCATATCGGATCACCGTTTACAGGGTTATTTTTCGCACGGAATTGGACACCAGAACCATCATCATGTTTTTCAAAAAGGTGGTCCCACACTTCTAAGTCTCCATATAATACTTTAAAATCTCCCGATTCTATTCTCACTGTTCCCATTGAAATAGTCATGGTCCCTGGATCACTTAAACTAGCAGCCTCTACTTGGATAGTGCGCCCGATTATGGTGGGCTGCCCTAACGGATCAGGTTCATTCTCGTAAAAGAAGTTGATACGTTTTGTACCTGTATCCTGAGGCTCACCCATATATATATTGTTTCCCACACTTAGATTCGTACCTACATTAACAAATGTATCTGCGGTAATGTTTCCTGCTTTCACATCACCTAAATCAGAATGGATGGCACTCAGATTACTTACATTAATATTTTGAGCTTTAACGATATTCCCCTGTAGGGTACCTGAAAAAATAGCATTTCCGTTGCTATCAATAACAAATTGATTGTTAATATTAAGCCCATTCAAGCTTTTAATGTGGTCGGCTATTAGCCACTCAACACCAAAGGAAGTATTAGTATCAACTATATTTGGTCCTTGGGGTCCTTCTGGCCCTTGAGGTCCTTGGCTTCCAGTGTCTCCTTGAGGTCCCTGTGGTCCTACTGGTCCTAAAGATTTCATCCATGTATAATCTTCAGGATTATTACTCTCATTTGCTGTTAATTTGTTATAGGAAAATCCAACAAATTCTTTGCCTTGGGGGTAATCTGACATACCATTTCCTTGTTCGTCATTAGCATATTTCATCCATGTGTACCTTGGGTCGCCATCTTCACCTGGAACACCTTGGACACCTTGTGCCCCCTGTGGACCACGAGGTCCTTCTAAACCTTGAGGTCCTCTATCTCCTTTTTCCCCTTCAGGTCCTTTTGGTCCTTGCTCTCCTTGTTCGCCTTTTGCCCCCTTAATTTTAGACCATGTATAATCACTAGGATCATTGCTCTCTGTTTGATTGTGTTGATTATAGGCTATACCAATGTAATCTTTACCATCAGGAGTATTTGAAATTCCGTTGCCTGATTGATCGTCTGCATATTTAATCCAAGTATATGTCGGTTTTCCATCTTCTCCTGGTGGTCCTTGGATACCTTGGTCTCCTTTATTTCCTTTAGGGCCTTCCACCTTCGACCAACTGTAATCTGACGGGTCACTAGACTCAATACTTGTTAGTTGATTATACGATATCCCCAAGTAAGCTTTTCCTGTGGGGTTATTACTCATGTTATTCCCATTACTATCATCGGCGTATTTAATCCATGTGAATCTTGGCTCTCCATCTTCTCCCGGAGGCCCCTGAACACCTTGGGGACCCTGTGGTCCTTGAGGCCCTCCCGGTCCTTCTTTCCATTGCTGACTGTTTTCATCCCAGCTTTTCCAAACATCCTCATTACCGCTAGTATCAACCCATATAGTCTTTTTGTCCATCGGAGGTGATGGTGACCTCACCGTTCTGGTTTTGCTTTCAATAACCCCTTGTTTGCGCATTAATTCTGACTGAAGATCTTGTACTAGTTTATAGGTCGGTTTCTTTACTTCTCTATAATCACCTAGTACTGCTTTGTCTTGAGTGGGGGTAACATAAGACCTTTCCAACTCTATTATTCTAGCCTCAACAAGGATTTCAGGGACAAAATCTTTGTTTTTTACAATGTTATCGTCGCCAAGCCTTACTTTTTCATGAGCATAGCCAGTGAACCTCTCTAATAGAAGGACGTTTATATCATAGTTTAAAGTGCTGCCTATTTTTCTTCTCAATACTTCCCAGGTATGCTGCAATACAGACTCAGGGTCTTCTGATTGAGACTCATGTTTGCCTACTATGTGCTTGCGAGAGCCATCTGGTAAAAGTACCCCCCACTGTTGTAACGCTTGAGGATCACCGACCCAATCCTGACCTTTTGGTTTGTCTACTGGATCTCCATTGTCGGTGGACCATTCCGCATCTTTAAAAGTTAAGTGCTCTTCGTTCTCATCTGTTTTCCCTAATCCAATGAGAGCTGTCTTCATTTCTTTTGTGTTACTGTCTCTTTCCAGCCCCTTAATATCCTTGCCATAATTAAAGGAACGACCAGTTTGCTTTCCTCTACGTTTAACCCAATCAATATATCTTCCGACGATTCGAGAACCACTTCTGTTTAACCCTATTCTAAACCTAATCTCTAGACCAAACTCGTTTCGAACTTTGTGTATTGCTTCTAAAACAGAGGGATAATTCTTAATTTCCATAGTCCTGTAGTTGGATGATTCCACAAAACCTCTACTCCAACGTTGCCCAGCTAATAGTGCGTCTAAGTATTGTTTTGCGGTATACTTGTCGTAAGACATCGGTCTAACAATGTCATCTAATAATTCTATATGGGAGCTTTCAGCAAAGACGGTTGTCTTGTTTTTCCATGTCTTAATACTTTTAATTCGAAACTCCATGAAATGGCCATCTAGATTTTTTAAGATAACCAGACCATCGTCTTCGATATATACTCCTTTTGAATGCTTGGAACTGATGGTGAAGCTATATGTGCTTTGAGCATTCTCTATTTTCTCAATATGTTTATCTGACATAACTTCATCCAAAGGTATTTCTGCTTTTAGTACTTCGTCTTTTCCAAATATAAAGAGGCATTTAGGTCCATAGTATTCTTTTCTGTTTTTAATGTCTTGATCTGAGATACCAACGTACTTACTATCAATTTTGGATACAACCACTACCCCACCCCCTATCATAGTGTTTTAGGTTGGTAGAAAGTCTCAACCTTTGCTGCACTTTTAGGTAAAACACCTAACGAATTAATACCTGGATGCAATGAAAAGAAATCCGTGTACATATTTCGTAAACTAATAGCTTCTTCCCCATTGGGAAGGATATCGCGCCCATTAAAAAGAATGCTGTGATTCCTACAATCAATTAGTAGTTCATCCCCAGCATTCGCTATATATGGTATGTTATTTTCTTGTTCCTCTACTGCCAACTCATCTACGTATAAGTCTAAAATAAATGTTTGCGCAGGGAATTTGTGTCCAGATGCTTTTGCTGCATGAACCTGGACAGCTGCTAATCTTTTATCAAATATCTTATCGTTATCTTCGTGTTTACCATTCATTCTATTTACGTGTTCGTCTCGGTCTGTAATTTCCCCAAATTGTGCTTTATATTGAGTTCCCAACTTCCTCATCCAAAAGCGCATGATATTGTTGTTATAGCTTCCAGGTCTATATCCATTTCCCTTCACCAGCATTATGCCATTTTCTAAACCACCTAATCGTATTTCACCAATTGCATTATTGGAGTTGGCGAACACATCTTTAATGGCCATCTTTCCTAATGTAGAACCATCCTCAGCTATTAAGTATAATTCTACTCTCCCTATCTCTTCTTCTGACTCCAGGAATAGTTTAAAAGAAACATCTACCACCCAATTATCTAGTGCTCTTGGTAAATCTCTTCTTGCCGCTGGACCATGCCACCCATCACCAGATCCATAGGAAGTGACAAAGAACAGGCTTCCGTCTGTTTTGAAATAATTAGAAGCATTTCCTCCATCCACTGGCACCAAACCATTTTCTGTCCATTCTGTAACGTCTCCCATGTTGTCATATAATACAAGTGGAGATGGATCATATTGTGACTCATCAATGCTATATGGAGCTCCCAGCATGAATAAATCTTTTGGCGTGGCTATAGAGAAGAAGGTAGTGGGCTCTTTAAATGTTACTCTATAAACTGGTTCCACTTCCTCATCACTATCTAAATGTATTATAGAGTCTGCATCTTCTGGATGGTCGGGATCATGGATAACCTGTCTTTGTTCCTCACCATAGATAAATGGGTCAACCATGATTAAATCGAGCTCAAATTCCCCATCTTCACAAGTGATATAATCGATGTCGTATTCGCCTTCCTGTAATATCTTGATGTATTTATCAGGAGTTAAGTCACGAATGATTTTAAATTCTTTCTTGGTGAAAAAGGTTCTATATATCTCGTGTCTTTTAGCATCCATGTCCTTGATACTATTGGTTTCAACCTGGAAAGCAATATGAACTTTTCGCTCGCCTATTCTCGTGGAAGTTAAGTGTGCTCCTGACATTCCAGGCACTTCTTCTTTCTCTCTAATAGCGTTGGGAGAATACATATGAAAAGACTCTACCCATAACCCTATATCATGCATATCGAGAGAGGAACCATCCGCATATTCAATCTTGAAGTTTAGCTCACTTTTCATTTTACATCACCCTCCACCAAACCTGACGTCTTCCTCTTCTGCTTGATTGAGTTGTTCTTCAACAGTTTTCCACGTTATCAACCCAACTTCGTGACCATCCATCTCAATAGATGAGGCTTCTATATTTAGAGAAAGACTATTGTTTATATGGCTCTGTTGCCTTGCTGCTAGGTTAGTGCTTAATCGAGTAAGTCTGTTAGATAAGGACTTGCTAACACCAACACCACCAGCATAGGCTGGCATTCTATTTATTCCACTTAAGATCTGTTTTGTCTGTTCATGAGTAAAGACATCAGCACCAGTTTTCAGATTAGGTATCATTCCAAAATCATGTAGTGACCATTTATTTCCCTGTCTAATTAATTCTGGCCCTTCCTCACCAACAATGGCGGGACCTCCAGGGTGATAGTCTGTGCCTTCTGCATAACTACTATATGGCATACTGGCGCTATAACTCATGTAGGCATGCACTTTCTTTTCTACAGTTCCTCCAAGTTCTCTATTTATGGAGGCAGCGCTAGGACTAACATAGGCATTCACGTTTTTGCTAACGTCTTGCCCCAATTCATTTGTATAGTTTCTTGCGCTGTTTTCGCTCATGCTCAAGCGTGTATTAACATTCTTTGTAACATCCTTGCCTAGTTCACCTGTGTAATTGTAAGCTTCTTGACCAAGCTCTTGAATTTTCCCTTTTGCTGTTTGCATTTGCCCTATCTGTCCATTAATCTTGGAAATCTGGTTTTGATACTCATCCGTATTTCGTTTACTAGGAGGGTATTGTTCATTCAGCTTTTTCTTCTGTTGTTCCAATTTAGATATTTGTTCATCTAACGTAGCTGCTATGTTGCCTTCTTGGATGGCTTTCCTAGCCGTTTGCTCATTAATACCACCATTCTTAAGATACTGAAGTTGCAGTTTCCTATATACTTGATCTAATTTGGATATTTCTTGATCTGTTTTATTAAGTTTTTGTTGCTGTTCATTCTTCTGCTGTTTCACAGTAAGCAACTGCTCTGTAAGCCCTTGTTTTCCATCTTTTATTAATAGATATAACTGTCTTCTCTGGTGTGCTTGTTGAGTTAAATTGGCTCTCTCTTCACTACCTAAAGCTGCACTTGCGGCTTGGTTCTGAAGAGAATCCTTTTCTTTCTTAACTTTTTGAGCCAATGATTGAAGCTCTGATTGGGTATAATTTTGCAGGTAGTTATTAATTTCATTTTCTCGTAGCTTGAAAGCGTTCAAAGTTTTTTGTTGATTTGTTCTATTTTGAAGAAGCTGATTGTAATTTTCTGCAGCTTGATAGAATTGATCTTTCATTTCTAATATAGCTGCCTTCCTGGCTTCTTCGTTATATTTTTTTAACTCATCAGTTGTACCTACTATTTTATTACCTTGATCACTAATTTTTGATGTAGAACCTGGTAGTAACTCAGCTAAATCTTTATTTAATCCAATCATGGTATTTAGTTCATCATTAGATAGATTAGATTTATCTTGGAGTCTATTCATCTCGTCTTTAATCGCTTTAACAGCTTCTGCGCTTGATGCAGTTTTCAACTCGGCTTGCAAGTCAATATAACGAGCAAACTCATTACTTGAAAGCTTGGATTTATTCCGTAGTTGATCAAACTGACTAATCATCTTACCAGTATCCTCGTATTCTTTCATCATGCTGTTAGCTGTGTCTAAAGATACTTCATTTAATTTGTTCTTTTTATCTATCAATTGGCTAACTGCAAACCCTAATCCCCCGATGGCAGCTATACCTAATCCAACTGGTCCAGCTTTACTGACTAGCTTTAGTAGAATTCCTCCAAACCCCTTTTTTCCTACAGCTACTCCTGCCCCTCCAAAGCTTCCTATCAATCCACCTATGAGACCATCTAACTTGGAGAAAATTGTGATAGCAGGACCAGCAGCAGCCACTAGACCACCGATAGACAAAATAAACTTTTGTGTTTCCTCATCTACTTCAGCAAACCAATTAGCAAGGTCTTTAATGTGCGGGATAATATCTTGAGCTATATCCAGTAATTCTTCTCCAATAGGCTCTAATGCTTCCTGAAGTTCACGTAATGTACTCTTGAGTTCTCTACTGAACACCTCCTCTTGGGACTCTGCAAAACGATCCATAGAACCTTGAACATTGTCCATGGAGTCATTTACCTCTTTTAACGAATACACAGCTTCTGCGCCCATATCCTCAAATTTGGATCCAATCAATTCAGCACCTAATTCGTTTGCTTTAGTTTGATTCTCCATCTCTTGGAGACTCAAAAGGACAGCACCAAAAACTTCCTGGGTGCTGGAACCGCCATTTTGAAACTCTTGGAATAGTTCCTGGGTATCTTCATTTAAATGACTAAAAGCGTCTTTAACGGAATCGGAACCAGAGTTCAGGTTATCATCGAACGTCTTCACCGCATCGTTAATATAATCGAGGTTATAGGCCCCGTTTTTCGCCCCTTGTACTAGTAGTTGAAAGTATTCTTCAGCAGAGTACCCCATATCTTTAAACTTAGGAGCATATTCGGAAATATTGTCGAACATTTCTTGAGAATAGTTAAGCCCTTCCTCATGACCTTTCTTAAAGAGATTCATGGCCTCATCCGCAGTCTTACCGAAGTTATACATGATTTGATTGACACCACGGGTGGCTTCACCTAAATCGGCTTCCGTCGCATCTGCCAGAAGCAACATGTTCTTAGTGACATTCTGCAGCTGCTTTCCGTCATTTAACCCTTGAATATTCTGCTTCACCATCATCATGGATCTTGCCACTTGCTCCGGACTGTCTCCAAAACCTTCTGACCACACACTCCTCATGTCATCTTCTAACTGCTTAGCTTCTTGCCCGGTTGCACCTAGCGATCCAGTCATTAACGTTGCAGCATCTTTAATGTTTATAGCGCTTGCTCCAGCTGCAGCACCTGCACCAGCTAAAGGTAAGGTCACACCTGATGTCAGTTTTTCACCCATATCACCAGCTTCATCCAAAACTTTTTTCAAGGATTTCCTGTATTTTTCTGCGTCCTTACCTGTGTTCAAAAATACTTGTCCTTGTTTTGAAATCTCTTGTCTGGTTTGACTTATAGAGTTTTCTAACTTTTGTTCAGATATTTGCAAGTCAAGAAGCTTATTTGCTAATTTGTTAGCTTCGTTAGAATTCTCTCCATAGGTTTGTTTCGCCTTTTCTAATTGTTGCTCAGTAGCGCTAATTTTGCGTTTGACTACATCTTGTTGCTTTCCTAAATAGGTTATTGTAGTTTCTAGTTTTTCTGTAGCTGTTGCAGTATCTTTCATTTGCTCCGACTGTAGTTTAAATTCTTTTTTCAGTCGAGAGCTTTCTTCACCCATTTCTTTAAGCGCTTTATTAAATTCCTGGTTAAATACACTAAACTTAACTTTTGTTTCTGGATTCTTAGCCATGTTCTCACCTACCCTTCAGTTGTCGGATTACTAGCCCATGCATCATAAGCTTGTTTACTTTCGTATATACGTTCTACATCTGGTATAGGATGATGCCAAAAAATTTCATTATCTATGCCATAGACCAAACAATACAAAACATAACGATCTTCTACATTCTCCACATTTAATTGAGGAGGTTTTGCTTTCTTTTGGTCTTTATCTACTTTTTTTTAGTGCTTTTTTGTAACCCTTCAGCAAACTTATTCTGTTTGACGCTCAAACTAGCCATGACCAACCTTGTATAGGTTTGCATAATAGTGGGAGTAGTATCGTGATACTTTTCTGTGAATTCATCAAAGGATAACTGGAGATTTTTGTTTATCCCTATTAAAGCTATATAAATAACTTTTAAATACTTAACAATGTCTATCTCATCTGATGCTTCCATACTCTCTTCTGAAATGAAATTTCGACTGATATCACTCTGTAATTTTTCAAGATTAGCAAGTTTTAATAAATCAGTAAGATTAGATCCTTCCAACAAGCCCATTTTTTCTCCAATATTCAGACCATAGTTTGTAATAGCAGCTGGATAATGTCTTTCATTCAAAAATCTCTCTTCGAAATCACCTTCTTCTGTTTCTACAATTTCGCGGTCTTTCAAGGTAATCTTTTCGAATTTAGCCATGCTTTCCCTCCTAAAATAAAAAGAACAGGGAGGTTATCCCTGCTCATTAAGGTGTAGCTACTTCCACTAGTGATGTATTAAACTGAGTATGCCATGTATCTTTGATTGTGTCGTCATCTAGTTCAGGGATTAGAGCCTCATACATAAAGTTGCCCTTATCATCTGTATAAGCTGTAAATTCTAATTCCATAAGAGCAAGTTCATCTGCCCCATTTTCCACAGTGAATTTTAATCCTGTGGCACTTGTACAATTGCCAAAAGCAATTAACTTGGTAACATCTTCAAACTCATCAATAACATCAGCAGTTAAAATAAAATCTTTAGCATCCGCATCTTCAGAGTATTTATATATCCCTGGCTTCATACCCTGATTAGATAATCCGAATATCCCTCGTAGAACAGATTGTTTTACATGGGCTGATAAAGTTAGATTCATCTTAATTGGTTTTGTCTTCTTCTTTTTCTCGACACCTTCACAACGCTTAACAATTTCTTTTAGTTCTGTTTCTCCCCCGATGGTTCCAACACATCCAATTGGAGACCCATCTTGTTGTGTTCCATCTGAATCGATAAACTGAATGCTAGTGTTTTTGACAGAGACAGCATCAAACGTTTCTACTGCGGTTGCCATTAAAATTCCTCCCTTAATAAACGCTCAACTTCTTCGTTGATTTGCGCCATGATTAAATCAATACTTGCGTCATTCCCCTTGCTCATAAATTCTTCTGGAGAATTCCCTAGAGATGTACCAAGTGCTTGGTCTGGAAATACCAAATATCTATATTTGGGCTTAGGCTTAATAATAAAACCTAGATTAAAATCTTCATTTTTCAAAGATTTGTAGTTAGCTGCATGTCGCTTTTGCTTATCAGAAACAGGGATACGTTCCTTGATATTCTCTTTAACAGCTTCTACTCCAAATGAATGCAATACATCATTTAATACTTTCTCTACGTTGCCTGGTAACTGAGCAAATTTTTCTTGGAGTCGCTGTACCTCGGAATAATCAACTTCAAATCGGACACTCATATTTAATCCCTCGTTTGAAAATGAACGTTAACCGATCAACGTATTCCTCAGTGTCCTTTTTTTGCACCCTATCTCTATTTGAATCATGGAAATTAATTAAATTAATGCTAGAGATGGATGAGATAATATCTAATGCATCTGTTTCCAACGTTTCGCTATCCTCCGACAAATACGTCACGATAATATCTTGTGTGAGATACTGTTCGCTTTCCCCAGGACTCCAATCTCCGAATATAAGCAAAAATAGGTTTAGTTTATTAGGCCTTTCATCGTCTGCTACAGAATCTTGATAAACAGGTAGATTAAAGGTGTCTTTGAGAGTGTTATACAATCTCTCGTTTTGTTGCTCAATCATCTTTTTGGCTTTTTCATTCATCTGCGACACCTACTTCCTGAAGATAGAAAAATAAAAACCGGCGACCTCTATCAAAATCGACGGTTATCACGTGGTATTCTATATCTTCTATATAGACTTTCAGGTTTGTTTTAGGTACGTTATAAAAAGATGGAGGAAACGGTGTTTTCACCTTTAAATCAAGGCTGTTTCCTTGTGTGTTTGCCATCTCGTAATCTTCTTCTCTACCATCCATCAACTGATAAGCTAGCATACCGTTTTGGATGAACTTATCCCCTATACGCTTACCTGTACTATTACGTTGAGTTTCATCATGTCCATAATATAAAAAACCATCGTTAAATACTTGATGTATCGGTCGCTGAATGTTCCGCCGCACGTTTTTTCATCCCTTCATTCACTGAGAGGGTTAGTATCTCTCTACCAAAGTTTACTTCAAACAACTCAAAAGAGTGGTTATATACATAACGACAGTAGTCTTTTAGGAGTTGTTTCGCTTTGTAATGAGTAGAGAAGTGTAAATCAACTCCTGCTTTCTCATTCAGATAATATTGGCCGCCTTTGATAATGTCCTCTATTTCCTTATCTTCTTCATTCCATGTAACTTTAAGATAGCCTTTCACTTCTTCTAATAGTGCTTCTATTTCCACTGAATCACCTACTCCTCTTCGGAATACTCTCTCTCTTCCGACACTTCCTCAATGAAAGCTCTGCCGTATTCCTCGTTATAGAGTAATTCATCAATTCGTTCTTGAGACGGTCTCCAATTCCCATAAGGGTAAGCATCGCCAACACGATAGTGGCGATGCTTTTGTGTCTTATCCTGAAAAGGACTTACTACGACATAATCTTTCAACTATTTTACCTCCTTACGCTCCGCTGGTAGTGGTAACTTCTACTGGAGCACTTAGAGCAGATTTCACATTATTACTTCCTACTGTACGAACTTGGTAGCTAAACGTTGTGTCGGCTGTTAAGCCGCTATCAGCAAAGCTAGTTCCAACTCTAGTATCAACGAATGCTCCGTCTCTATATATTTCATAATGTTGGATTCCCTCATCATAGCTAACAGCATCCCACGTCAGATTAAGGCTGGTATCTGTCACATTTGATGCCGTTATATTTGAGGGAGCATTAGGGCGTTTCCGCCCCAATACCAGAGATGTCGAATAGTAAGAAAGATTCATTATCTTTCGGTGTTCCATTTGCGTACATTTTAGTCATGTACACTTTTTCATCATCTAAAAAACGATACTCATTAGATGTTTCTACTTCACGACTTGAACCAGCTCCCATGAAATAGTCTTTGGCTAACCCTACAGACATTTTACCTTCCGGCATTGCTACAGATTGAATAATGGTAGCTGGTATTGGTAGACCTGTATTCACATAAGTACCATTTTGATTTAAAATGACTTGCTCCCCAAAGATTTTGTTCCAGTAATCTAAAGGGTTTACAACCATAATAACGTTGCTTACGGAACGTTTTCCGCCTTTTGTTAAGGGAGCCATGACTTTTTGACCAAGTGTTTTTGCCTTAAGGTCAGCGAGGATAGTTGCTGTTTTATCTGGGTAAACACCATCCGTTACAGCCCCTTTTAAGTCTTTAATTATGCCAATCGGCTGCTCTTTACCTGAACCTTTAACAATTGCTTCCTCAAGAGCAATGGACATAGCTTCCGCAAGAACGGTTCTTACGTATCGATCTAACCATTGTGGCCCAAGATTAAGCATAGCCTTTGCAACTGGAATAAATGCAGAAAGCTTGTAGAGATCCATTTTCTTTTTCTCGAATCCATCATCCAGCAATTCTTTAATTTTACTGGTTAACTTACCCCAGAAAGCTGGGTTTACGTCACCTTTACGAACTACCCACTCTGTAATACCAGTTGTGTTCACAAAATCTATTGTATTTAACAACGGATGTCGCTGTTTTAAATCTTCAAATACTCGGTCAATGACAGTAGCTGGAACAAGTGTTTCTACACCGTCAAAACCTTCGCCATCAATGACTTCGTTATAAAATTTCGTTTCCTCATTGGTGAGAGAGTGGATACCTCGTTGTTCCATGATTTTAGCATCGGTAATATCACTATCAATATAAGACTGTGCTTCTTGTAATACGCTTTGTTGAATATTTTCTGCCATTGCGAAAAGAGCATCATTTACTGCATCTTGGTCACCACTGTTCATAGCATCAGAAATCTGTTGTTTCAGTTCATTTTGTTTGTTCTCATCACGATCAAGATTATTCATCCCTTTTGCAAAGTGCTGTAGATTTAACTTCAACGGTTTAATTTTATAACTCATACATAGATCCCCCTCTAATTTAAAGCAAAATAAAAACGCTTTTATCGATTAAAAGCGTCAAAAAAGTTCTGAAATATTTTAGCTACGTTCGTTTGCTTGTCAGTATGTTTACCTTCTGACTGCGGGTTATTTTGAAGTTGCTGATTCCCGTTCGCTTTATCCTGCTGAGCTGCATATTTAGCTAGTATGTTTTCTTTGGCCCCTTCAGGTTCTGAAGTTTCTTCAAGTTCTATTTCTTCAGCAACTTCATCAGCAAAGCCTAATGAATAACATTCATCTGCTGTTAAAAATGTCTCATCATCGAGTAGATTTTGAAGCTCACCCTGTTCACCAACAAACCGACTAGTGTAACTTTGCAATACTGGCCCAGAGTCTACCTTTTCTAAATCATTTGCGAGTTTCTTAAATGCTTTTGCATTTCCAAAACCAAACGTCGATGCGTTGTGAATCATCATCATTGTGTTTCTTGGCATGATGATTTTATCCCCTGCCATTGCAATAACAGATGCAGCACTTGCCGCAATCCCGTCTACATAAACAATAATTTCGGCCTTATGATTTTTCAGTAAATTATGAATTGCTACTCCATCAAAAACATCACCTCCAGGAGAGTTGATATGAACATTAATTTGATCCTTCTCAATTGAGTTAACTTGTCGCCGAATTTCTACGGCACTAGCACTGCTGAAAATTCCACCAATAGCGCCTTCAATATATATAGAAGCAGCACCATCTTGTGCTTCATTCTTAACTTCGAATTTACTCTCTAAGTTGTTAGAATACTTCTTCATAACATCCCCTAAGTTCATTCTCCCTCACCCCCTTTCAAATACTCTTTAATGCCTTCATAGTTTTTCGTAACATAATGTTCATCTGCCCAATCCTCCTCTAATGGTTCAAGACCTACCATGCTTCTGTTCTCATTAACAGAATGCGTTCCGCTGGATAGGTATTTATCCAATGCAGTAGCTAGTTTCACGGGGTCAATATATTTGATGAGTGAGGTATCCACTTTAAAGTATGTCCGATTTAAGAATTCATCTTTGGAGTAATACTTCCTGTTCACCTCATCTTCAATCTGCTCTGCAATCGGCGCTACACAGAACATGAGAAAGTTATCTGTTTGTCCTTCAACATCTGCTAAATCTCCTTTCAAGAGTCCCTTTGGTATGTGGAAAGACATACTTACAAAATCAAAAATATCATCCACTATAGCCCTTATGTCTCTTGTAGTAGTTCCTTTACTGTTTTGAAACATCTCTTCTATGCTCATACCGGACTGTTCTGGAAAAGCAGCAGCATCCTCAGCTTTCAAAAAGCGTTCCATCTGTTCATTAAACATATCTTCCATGGATTCTTGGCTCTCATCTGTTTGTGCAAAGTTACCATCTATTTTCAGCTTAACTCTTAGTGCGTTTGATCGTTTGTAGTAATTCATTGCTGCAGAAAGCAACTTTCCATAGCTAGCGTATAAGCTATCAAGAACGTTTTTCATACGCTCATTATTTAATTTAAAGTAAAAAACCTCTGACTCAGAGAAAGTTTTATCTAACTTATAATCATTGATAACTACGCTTGTATAAAGATTTTCTTTAAGTGCAAACTCTTTAATTTCAAAACTCTCAGCAACATATAACCCTTTGTTTTGCATAACTACCAAGCATTCATTATCATAAACTAGCTTGGATACAAACTCATGAAAAAACTGACTGCTGTTTTGATTCACATTAGGTTGGACATTAAACAAATAATAGTTATGGCTTTTCTTTTCCTTGCCTTTTTCATATGTCCTAAATGTAGACCGCACAAGGGAATTAGCTATTAAATTGATACAGGTTTGTATGGCTAGATTCTTGTAATGGTATTCCACTCCAAGGTCTATAAATGTACCTTTTAAATCAACATATTTACTTCCTCCGAATAATCCCCCAAACAACTCTTTTAGTCCCAATTGGTCACCCCCTTAGAAAACCATGGTTTTGAATGGTTTAATATTCACTTGCTTAGGAAGTTGTTCTTCAAATTGCAAAGCGTGTAATAACGCAAAAAAGCCATCTGTCTTTCGAAGACGTGGCTCAATTTTTTCGTAAGTGATATTCTCTTTGGCATCTCTCTTTATATACACATTGTTTGTGTACCATCGCATCATTAAATCGTCTCCATAGATGATATTTTCATAAGCGAATAGATCTTCAATGATTGGTCTAAGCATGGTGTGAGTTTTGGTTCCACTTCTAGCAATCTCCAATTTATTAAAACCCATTTTGTCAAATTCTTCTCTCAAATAGTTAATCCTATATAAGTCACTTGTGATTAATTTGATGTGATAATACTTAGCTTGTTCTGCAAACCAATCAGCTATATGTTCAGGCCTATTTGTTTCGTCCTTAATTATAGTTACTAACCCTTCACTTTTTGCTCTCTCTAAATCAACCTTGAAATTATTAGCATCAAGAGACTTTTGATTTATAAATGTATGATGCTTCCAATATCGTTTATTACCTTGTTTGAATAACAACCCTACTGCCGCAAAGTCTTTAGTATCCGAATAGTCTATTGCACCAATGCAAGTTACCCCTTTTAAGTCGGGCATGGTCTGATTGGTTGCTTTTATTTTTTCCCATTCCGCAACTAAGTCATAAGCATCTTGTGAAGGGACATTCATACGTTTAGTCATAAATTCAATTTTTGCTGACTTACGATGCTCAAGATTGTGATATTCGGTCTCCATTTCTTCTTTCAAATCAGGAAAATGATTTATGGAGGGGTTGGCTTTTTCCCATTTTCTAAAATCATGGACTTCTTCTTTATCATCTAATTTACATATAAAAGGGAATAGTTTACTCTTCTTGATTTCCCCTTTGAGAAGCATACTAGATTCTTCTTTCATTTGGTCCAAAAATCCATCTCGAATATAGCCATCTGTAGTAATATAAAAACGCCTTGGGCGTTGTACCTTACCCAAAGCTGATGTAAATACTTTTATATTATCTTCACTTTCGTAAGCGTGAACCTCATCAAATATTATTGCTCCTGGTCTTAATCCATCTTTGGTACGAGCATTGTTCGTATAGTACTTTAATTTCGATTTCGTCTTATAGAAACCAATAATTTCTAACGTTTTCTTAAAGAACTTATGGAGTTTTTTCCAGTTATCATCGAGGACATTCCAAACATCCATAAAAGAGGTTTTCGCCTGTGATTCGCTTGTAGCAACAATACCAACATCATAGTTTTTTATTTTTTGTTTGGAAATAAGGTAAAAGGACAAAGCAGCTATAAAACCATTTTTCCCGGCCCCTCTTCCCATCATGATAAAAAACTCATTGAAAACTAAAGAACCATCTTCGTAAAAGACACCCACAACAAATGCTGTTATGAACTTTTGCCAATCCAAAAGCTTAAAAGGAAAATATTTTTCGATATTATCAATAGCCTCGTTTATTTCTTCCCCGTCAATATATACATCATCACGATCAAGCTTTAGTTGGACATAATCAATAAGTAATCGTACTTCTTGGGAGACGATAATCTCGCCAGATTTAACTTTATTAATGTATCGATCAATATGCTCATTGTATTTTATCTTAGAACTCATCGTCATCATCCTTCGGTTCATTAGGAGATGCGTTTAATCCTAGCTCTGATAAAATCTTTAGCATTTGTGCATTTGTCTTGTGTAAATCATTAATTGCTGGATTTGACTTAGGACCATGCATGCCAGCTATTTTAGTTCCGTATTTTCTAATGTCATTAATCAAATCACATTTTAAATCCCACAACGAAAGATAATCTTGAATCATATCGGAATAATGATTTCCGACAATCCATTTATCTTTCAACTGATTTTTTAAATCTTTTTCAATTCTTTTCCTTAAATTTTCACGCTTTATCGCAGCCATAGATTCTTCCTCCTTTCTTCCATTTTTACCCAATATCCTTTCACGCGAGAAATGCCATCTATCTTTTTAGTCGCCACCCCTCCCCCGTTTCAAAGGGTTCCCAAAAAAGGGCGGAAATTTTTAAGGGGGGGTTATTTACTTACTTTGTTAGAGTTATTAATCATAAAATAATTACAGTTACTACAATGTGGATTTTCTCCAACAACTCTATTGTTCCAAGAATCAAAACCTCTTAATAGGTTCATTCTTCTATTGCATTTGATACATCTAACCCTTTTTATACCTGGCAAACTACCACCTCTCCTCATTTATAAATTTAGGTTGTGGCTTTTGATAATCATACAGACGGTCGTGCTCTTCATTGTGACAAGGAATACAGATAGCCTCACAATTGCTTTTTACCAAAGCTAATTCTGGATACTGTTTCACTTCCTTGATGTGGTGAACGTTCTGCCCTGGTCCAACTTTTCCTTTTCGCATGCAAGTTTGACACTCGTAGTTATCTCGTTTTAGAACAAATAGACGTAGTTCTCTCCATTCTAGACACTGATAGAATTTCACTAGCTTATTGTGAGAAATAAGCTCTTTTATCTTTACTAAATTCATTACTCCTCCCCCTAATAGGTATTTATAATAAAAAAGCACTCAAATTGAGTGCTTTTTATTTAATCTATTATTTTATTTTTCTTGGGTCCATACATCATTAAGTTCCGGTTTTTGGACTTGCTTTCTTTTTGATTGTTTCTCATTCAAAACATTTCTTAGTATGCTTATTGAAATAAAATAAATTCTAAAAGATGCTGAAACAAAATAACTTAATAGAAATATGAATAAAAGGAAAAAGAATTCAGAAAGTTTATCATTTGATGTATCTCCCCAAACATATAAAGATAAGCAATAGATGGATAATAATAGACCACAGATTATAGGTCTACTTATAAAACTAGATAGTTTGTTCCCTTCCTGATAGTCTTTTATAGCTTGCATAACACTAGTATTCATCAAAGTAATTAAGATGGAAACCATAGTTCCCATAAAAGCTATAATTATTGAGCTAATTGTAATAACACCGTTTAAGACAGAATCAAATTTTTCTATTTCTTTTATAGTTATATTTTGAAAGTAGAATACTATTGTGAACAATGTAGCAATTACTAAGGGATAAAATTTCTCAACAGTGCGCATGAACACCTCTCCCCTTATACATATGTATTTTTTATTTCGTCTACCCTCGTTCTATATAACTGTTGCATTTTTGCTATTACAGTTTCATGGACAATATTTCTAAAATTATTATCAAAATCCCTGTCTGTGAAAACATTAAAATCAGTGAGTCTATGTTTAACTAAATCTACATACTCTACCTTAGCGTCCTCATTTGCTTTTGTTCTAACTTCTATGCTTTCTACATTAGCATCCTCTTCTAATTCTTGGAGCTCCTCATAGATTGGGATATTACTATTTTTCTTAGAACCTTTCTGGTTTAAGCTTATTTTTATTGAATAGTTTACAGATTCATTAATATCTTCAGTCTTATTAGTTAGCCTTCCTAATGAAAATTTGGTGCGAGATTTTGCATTTTTCACATCAGAAACATATACAGTTGCTCCACGTATAAGGTGATCGTTCTGTATTAATTCCATAGCTCGTGGATGTACTAATGGTTTAAAATATATGCTAAAACCTGGCCCACCAACAATTGTAGTAAAGAAATTAGCTATAGCAGAAGGAGATAGACTGAACATATTACGTCTAATCATAATTACATGGGTCTGGGGATCATATAATGCCGATACCTCCTCACCTAGACCTTCATCATCTTCCATATCGTCAAAGAAGTTTACAGTTCCATCATCCTTAGTTCTTACAGGAAAACCTTGTTTTCTTATCCTCATAAAATGTAGTTCCCACTTGTTGTTATTGAATTTTATATTTTGCAATCTAGCTACATCATCACCGACTACAAGAATTCTCCGAGATACGTCAATGCTCTGTGCAGCTTTAATTGCTTCAGTCAGGTCAGTCAAGCTTTGTTCCATCATATTCGTAGTTTCATTAAAATAATCCGACCAAACCTTAAAATAATCAAATCTAACATTCTTTTTTGGCATAATTTCTACCCCCTATTAAAATCCCTATTTCTACTAAATTATACAATATTCCTCCTAATTAGGAAGGATTTACTTACTATTTAGTATAAAAACGTATACACGAAGGAGGTGATTTTAATGGGTAAAAACTATTATACTGTTAAATATGGCGATAAATGGGCTTCTAGAAAAGAAGGGTCCTCAAGAGTTTCTAAAGTCAGTGACACTCAAAAAGAAGCAATGGAATACTCTAGAAAACAAGCAAAAAAAAATCATTCGGAACACAGAATACAAGGTAAAGACGGTAGATTTCGTGATAGTGATTCTTATGGGAAAGATCCCTTCCCACCTAAGGGTTAATTATTGGGTCAAGGTCATATAGCCTTGACCCAATTTCCACTAGAAACAAAAATCTATAATACAATTGTAACTTGCAAAAAGCATAATGCTCTTGTTATATTCTTTGGATTTCCTCCGCAAAAACTCCATGATTTTTCACAACCACTTCACCTTGCATGTCTTTTACTAGATTTGAACCACTTCTGTGCGTTCTCATGTATTGGATCCATAGGTACGCCCATAATAATATTTGTCACATCTTTTCCACGTAGTTTCCGCTTCCCAATTCGATAACCTTTCTGGTTCATCTCATCAGCAACCTTATTTACGCTTTCCCTCAATACATAAAGAAGTATCGCTTCTTTCTCCATACTATCTACATCATAATGTTCAACCATATGAATGAAGTTTTCTAACTCTTGGATTCTATCCCTGGCTTGTTCTATTTCCATAAGCCCTTCCTCCTATTCCGAAATGAGTTCAACATATTTTATGGAGTGATGCACTCGCCTTTATCGTATAACCCCCTGTGTACAAGGCTTGAGAGCACTTCTATATATGAGTGCACGTTAGTCTTTTTTGTGTTGCTCTCCTAGTTAAAAATAAAAGATGGATGCTATTAATAGATTCTTGTATCCATTGCATCATCTAATAAGTCTTGGTTTATACCTATATAGCGTAAGGTATCCTGTTGATTGGTATGATTAAATAAATTCTGAAGCAATCCAATATTCTTTGTCTTTTTGTAATAATGATAGCCAAACGTCTTTCTTAAAGTATGGGTTCCAATTTCTTCGAGATTCACATAATCCGCAGCTTTTCTCAGGATACGATATGCTGTAGAGCGATCAATCGGTTGATTGCCCCCTTGTCTACTTCGAATCACGTATTCACCGTCTTGTAGATGCTTGGCATAAGGGACAATTTCTTTCTTAATATATCCTGGTATCTTAACGCGTTTTGCTTTGGTGGTTTTCTTCTCTTTAAGATAAATATGTGACTTGAGTAAGTCTTCCTTACGTAACATCAAGATATCTGAAATCCGTAATCCTGTCGAAATACCCAGAAGAAACATCATGTAATTTCGTTCACTTGTCGCTCTTAGATAGTTCTTCATCTTAACTAGTTTCTGAGTATCTCGAATTGGTTGTACGATATTCATTCCTTACTTCCCTCCACTTCTTTATATACAACTATTTTGAGAATGAACACTAGCTTGTAGGAGGTATCTTTTTTGATTTTATAGTTTATGCTCTCTGATATCCCCATTTAGTTATAGACTTGATAATTGAACATCCCTTCTTCCGATAGACCATCTCTACACCAGTGTTCGAAGTCTTCCCAATAGGATTGAAGAAGAGTATGATATTTATTTTTCCTCCCCGTCATTACATATCACCTACCCCAAAATGTTTCGTTAGCAAATTAAAAAAGCACCCCTGATGGGATGCATGTTTCTCTTTTAACTCCAAGGGCCGATTGTAAATGCACCTATAAGCCCGATAAATGCTCCGATTGAGAAGCTTTCTTTTTTCTTAAATACTAATCCAGTTACTATTCCGGGAAATACTATCCATACTAATAGCGGCGTTAAAAACATCATAAAAACTGGAATACCCCCCCTCTATAAATGCATTCAATATTACATCGTTCAACATATTCCCCCTCCCTTCATAATATAACTTCTATTTCTAGGAAGGAATTACCTATTAAATGACGAATATTGTCAATAGGAAGAAAGGAGGTGTCAGTGTATGAGACGTCATCAACACCCATTTAATGGAAAAAGGTTCATTGGGAATAACAACACTAATGAGGTTCATGATTTGGACAATGAGAAAACCAGATGTGAAATTGACAAAATCTTATTGAATCATGTAAAAACTTTTATTCCTGATACACACTCAGAAGCAAAAAGGCAAAACTTTGACAACTGCGCTCATTGTATAGGGAATTCCCATTATTAAGCCAATTTAAAGAAGAGAAGATATCTTCTCTTCTTTAAATAAACCCTATGTTTTCTTTATAAGGTACATGATTTAATTTATGCCATTGTTCACACTCCTCCTTTGTTACACACCCCGTTTTTAAAGACATTTGCCAAGTTTCTTTGGTTGTGCCATCAGCATAAAAATAAGGATAAGGCTTATAACCAAAATATTTCGCCAATTCCACACTCTTTATACTAATTAAAACTGATGGTGGCTGTTTGAATTCTTTAAATAAACCAAATTGATTTTCAATTACTTCTAATTTCCCTGCCTCTCCGTGCCCGCAACAGCAACCTAACGTAATAATACCTTGATTATTTAACTTCTGAACTTCCTCTGAAATGCAGGCATCTACGGATACTATATTGTTTTTTTGATTTGGATTAATTACTTTCACTTCTTTATAATTACCGTACAAACACACACAATCACCTCTATAATTCTAATTAATACCAAATAGTTTATGCATAAGAAGATAAAAAAGACATGCGTTTAGTTGTCTTTTTTATCTTCTCTATTGAAATTAATGAACAACCCTTGAAGTGTTTCTAGTAGAAAAGTTTCTGAAAATGTCTATTCTATAATTTGTCAGCTTGCTTCTTAAACTTATATATCCTCTTATTTATAGGTGGCATAAGTACCACAAAAATAGGATTATTGACAAAATGAACTTCTAAATATGGAGACACTGCTGTAATGGAATGCATGACGGGTACGCTAACTCAGCAGAAAGCTCATTCCGCTAGACAGAATAAGCTTTCCGCCATACGCTTTTGAATTTTTTTCTCCCCACGCTCATAATGGGTTTGCACCGTCGTCTTCTTAATATTCAATAATGCGCCGATTTCTTCGTAAGTCATTAGATGTGCATGGTGCAACATATAGATATCCCCCTCTCTCTCGGTCAGTACCGATAATGCATCATCCATGCGCTGTCTATCCCATTCATCTATAGTGGTGATGTGCTTACTTATTACATCATTATCATAATGCACTGCATCCATTTCCCTAGGGTCCTTAGGTATCATGCGCTTATATACTTCTCTACGATCATATCCTCTTTTGGCATAAGGTTGTCTCCCTGTATCAATCCATTCAATAACAAATTGAAGATGACTGATTATACTGTTGAATTGTTTAATATCTTCGTTATGTGCAATCGTGCGCTCTTCCTCAGAAATGGCTTCGACCTCAGCTTTAAGTTTCTTGGTTTCCCTCAGGGATTGTTTGTATTCAAATAATAAATCTAACAACATAATCAGCACCTTTAGCTATTTTTTGTTTAGAGATCCACCACGTCCGCGTTTATATGTTGGTCTGTACTCACCCATTAATTCTCATAAATCTTCGTCAGTAAGTATTTTAGGCTTTCAGGCTTTCTCTTGGTTTATTTGATTATGATTGGGGCAGAAATAAGCTTACTCTTATAAGCCTTCAAATGCTCACTCCCACCAATATCCTCTCCTCACAAACAATGTAGCCACATAAAATGGCCAAAGAAACAACAAAGCAACCAGCAATAACACTTGAATCGTTTCGTCTTCTTTGCTCATTTGCTCTGGATTATCATGGAACACACACACCAGCATGCCTACAACGATATAAATAGAAATTCCAATCACCTTGTCCACTCCCTATAAAAATAAAAAGAGCACTAACTACAGAGTTGCTTCTACACAACTTGTAATCAGCGCTCTCGGTTTTTCCGATAAGCATATTTAGTTAGAATTTAAAACTCTGTTCTATTTTTCCATGACATGGTTTACCACCTTGCCAGTTAATAATTTGTGTACCATGACCACTTTCTGGGTCAGGTAACTTATGCAATGCTCCATTCTTTACGACGTATGTTGCATTTTCACTCAAATCTATTTGTTCTATCATTACATTGTAATTTTCGGCTGCTTCACTCACTAGGAATCCCCCAATATGGTAAAATAGTAGTTAGCCAATACTATTCCAGAAGTCAGGGAGTACCCTTCCTGGCTTTTTTTATCTAAATTTAAGTAACAATTTCTCTCTTTATAAATAGCTCCTTCAAATATCACGAATAGTTATTCCCTTTTTAACCATTAATTGGTATTATTTATAATGTTGTAATCCATAATACCTAAATTCATTTCTGAAATATAAAATTCCAAATTAATGTTTTATAAAAAGGTCACTGAAGGAGACATGTCATTTGTTATCTGAATCAGAAATTCTAATGTTCACTAAGCATCTAAAGCAACTTTTTTATGATTATATAAAATGTAAGGACCCAATTATAAAGAATCAGCTAAAAGATGAACTTTTGTTATTAACCGAGATGGTTGGAAGCTTATAACGTAAAATTGCTTACTCATGATAGAAGTATTACTATCCACTTCTATCTTTATGTTTCGTTCGCAGACTCTAAAGCTTTATGCGCAAACCTCTTTTCTTTCCAAATCCCTTCCCAAGGGCAGGCTCAATATTTGCTTTAGCCCTTCTTCTATTTCGGGAATTTTACATAATTCTCAACATTTTCTAAGAAAGCTTTCACCTCTTCATTCATAATAGGATGTGTTTTGATTGGTTCATGCTACCCCTTCAATAAATTCATGATTTTGAACTTTTTCCTTTTTCTAGTCCCTCTGAAATTAAAATACCTCTCGTGCAATGGTAATGACATACTTTCATGGTATAATGTGTCTAATTTAAAAGAAGGAGTTCTAGATCATGAACCTTGATTTTTTAAGTGCTTTTATTTCTATAGTAGCTAGCATTTTGACAATTTTATTAGCGATAAAACAGTTTTTCTCCAAAGATAAGACACCAAGAATTAAACAAGATAACAAATTCGGTATTAATACATACACTGATGCATCCACGACAGTAAATAACTCTTTTAAGAAAAATATTACATACAATGAAACAGTCAATAATAATGGAGTTAAAAATACCCAAAATGATGATCAATTAGAAAAAGCAATAGCCCTTTTTACTCTCGGGACTATTATCTTAGGTATTATATTATCGGTGTTTTCACAAACGTATAAAATAGTACCTGCAGTTTGTCTTTTATTACTTGTAATTGTGTTATACAAAGACAGTAAATTACCCTTTAAAAACAAGGCTGCTAAAATTCAATGGGGTATTGAAAGAATTTTGACCTTTGCGTTAATAATCACATTGCACTTTATCCCACAGCCAATTATGAATATCATTAATCAAATCCCCCCCATGAAAGTCAGTTCATTTTCTGTCTTATTAGATTGGTTGGGCCATAATATCAAAATAATTTTTGATTTACGACATTCTCCAGTTATATTGTTGAATTTTGTGGGAATTATAGTTGCTATATTTATTGTAGTAACTTTACTAATAGATGAGATAAGAAAGCACAAGAATACTCATGAATACAATGGGAAAAGTAAGATAATATCATTTATAATTCTAATTGGATTTGGTTTATCCTTCTCCAACCTGGATTACGTATGGTACACCATTGAACCTGTTAGAGAAAGTGTTAACTCATGGTTTTCTTCCTATCCCCAATAACGATGTTTATTCACATGCCCACTAATTCCCAAATACCACCAAACGTCTAATTTTGGTGGTATTTGCATTTCATCTAGCTCCTTTACTAATTATACTTAATCGCTACTTAGTTAATTTCAATACACATTGAAAATTCACATAATATCACCTTTTCTTCCTTAAAATGGTTGACAATCAGTAATGTAACGCTTAGCTTACTACTAGACTTCCAAAGAAAGGAGGAAATCCCATGAGTATTTCTACAAAGTTACACAATGGAAAAGTTGAGTTTTCACTCGTAAAAGTAGATGAAAAGGATATTCTTGTATGCACAAAAAGTGTTGGATCCAATAAAGTTTTATACGTAGAAAACATTTCAACTGGAAACAGAGTCGTAGCACCAAGCTCACAAGATATTTATAAAGGTAAAGATTTAGATGATGTCGTTCAATCATTAGCCAAAGACGCATAAACTGTAGGATGGGGAGTAATATTCCTCCCCTTTTAACGTGAATGAAACAAAATGCTTATTTTGTTTAATAACTCAAATATTGATATATACTAATATTATGCTTGTAGAAATACATCTTCTTAACTTGCGCATTGCTTTTAGCTGTGCGCCTTTTTTATGTTTCCTTTATACAATTAACAATCAAAGTTGCTTCTTCCGGTCTTACTCTTCTAACAGTAAGTATATGACCTCCAAGGTTATAGGACATTTCTTCACCAGGCTCAAGACTTTTCATATGCTGGATAATTTGCTCAGCAGTCATGATGCTTTCACCTTCCATCCTTTACGTTTACGAGCTTGTAATTCATATTTGTGTAAAGGTTCATAACGATGAACTGGATAGTTTCCCTCATTCCTAAAGAGTAAATACCACTTTCGCTGACGTTTTTGCTTTGGCATTAATAAACACTCTCTTCTCGTTAAGGATTAACAATATTTTAATCAGATTAGCTTGTTTAAATTTCTCTAACTTAAAACTATTAAATTACAAGTATCCATTACGATGTCTTACATTCATTAACGTTTGTTCAAGCTCCACTAGGTTTAAATTGTGAATATTAATTCCGTCAGGTGTTCTCTCATATCCAAGAGTGTTTAGTTCATTAATGTATTTTTGCTTTTGTTGATAGAGTTCAACTGCTCTTCTTAAATGATTTACTCGCCCACTCATTCCCAAATATACCTCCATACCTTACACTAATTTGATCTTCTAATGATTGGTCTAAAATTATTGCAGCAATATCTTTTTGAGGGCGTTTCAACATTCTAGATATTTGTTGGATGCTATATCCCTGCTCCCAATACTCTCTAAATCGATGTAGCTCATGGGGTTTCCAATCTAAATCTACGTTCTCTAATGCAAAATATAGGCTCATGCAGTCTTCTCCTTTTTATATAATGCTTCAGCTTCATCCAGCTTTTTGTAAAGTTCCGCAAACTCTCTATCATGCTCTTCTTTCGTTTGAGGACCACATACTGGACAAGGTTCAAATGTATATCCGCTATCCACGATTTCGTGTTTGACGTTTGTCCCCTTGCAGATGCCGCACATAACTTTACCCCCTAATCTTTGAATCCTTTTAACCGATAGTTTTCACCTGGCATCTTTACTGGATGGCAATTCTCAATCATTCTAGAGAATTCGCGTTCCCCATATAGTTCTAGTAATCCATTGAAATCATAGTTGGAAGTAAAAACATTATGCTTCCCAGCTCGTCCATCTATAATTTCGAACATTTTTCTTTTGGCCCAGGAGAACTCACCATCATCCTTTTTAGTTTTTTCTGCTCCTAAGTCGTCCAAGACTAATAACTCAGATTCAAATAATCCATTAAGTAGATCTTCTTCGTTTGTTGCACTTTGTTTGTTGTATGAATTCTGTATTTTGGTCATCAGCTTAGGTACTGAGATAAATAATGCGCTATGTCCTTTTTGTAGTACTGCTTTTGTAATACTTACTGCCAAATGGCTTTTCCCTGTACCATAAGGGCCTGTTACTAATAACCCTACCTTGTTATTCGAATCAAAGTTATTTGCATATCTTTCACATATCGCCTTAGCTCTTTTAAGTTCGTTTGAATCAGGATGGTAGTTATCGAATATTGCACCTTTTAACCGGTCGTTGATTAAACTCGATTGCTCAAACAACTTGTCCAACTTAGCTTTTTTCATTTGCTCATCAGCTGCTTTTGCTAAAGCTTTATTCTCTTGCTTATTTCTGCAGTAAATACACTTCTCTATATCACCTTCAAATATCATAGGACGTTTGCAATGCTCACAACTGTTATCAGAAAGTGATATTCCCATTGCCTTTGGAGAAGTCATATCCAGAGAGTTGATTAGACCCTTTGTAGTTTCCATTTCCTTCTCCCCCTTCTTGATTTAGATATCCTTCAAATTTAGGACTGAACAATGTTTCAGGTCTTAAATATTTCTTCATATTGCTGTCGTTTATCCATTCATTAACTTTAGTGTTAATGACGTTTGTAAAATCATCCAAACCGAAACCTTCATTCCATCTAGCTTTGATTAGAGCTTGAGTTTTCTTGGTAGTGTGTTTGTATTTGGTTCCAGCTGTATGGTTGAGATAGTTTACTATCTCAGCGTATGGTATTTCTGTTGTTATCTCTGTTGTAGTCTCTGTCGTAGTCTCTGTTAATGTTTGTGACATATTGTCAGAATGGAATCCTACATTTTGTTCTAATGGAATCTGACAAAATGTCAGAATGGAATCTAACAATTTGTCATAATCGAGCTTGTAGTGAACAGTAGGAGCACCATTAGCTTTTTTTATAGAAGTTTCTAAGAATCCCATGTTTTTTAATTTTTTTACCGAGTACCTAACTTGACGTTCTGAAAGACATATCTCTTCTTCCCATTCTTGATAGCTCTTATAAAAGAACCCATCAGATCTCTTAGATTTATCTGATAAGAAAACTACCTGATTTAGAAGAATAGCAGTAGTTAGATCCCCTGTGTACTCAACGTATATCTTAGGAACTGTGAAAGTGTTATATTGACCACTCATTCGATTCAGTACTTCTCTTATAGCAGTGTAATTACTCATTTAATCACCTTCTTCTTCAATTCTTTTGCATACAGCCTTCATTCCTTGGATTTTCATCAACTTCCAACCAGGATTCGTTTTCTTAATGTAAGCACTAACGTACTTGTAAGATTGTAATTCACGGTTCGTAGCATCAGCCGTCATCCAGGTGTAGCAAAAAGGGATAGGAAATGTTCTGATTTTGGTTATATCTATGGTCCATACACCCTTTCTATTGTTGAATATGATAGGCTATGAGATAATGAATTTAAGGTTCTTGTACAAAGACCTTACAATTCGATAAACCTATTTGAGCCGCAATTTCATTTGCTATTTCTTTACACTGAGTAACGCCATTTGCCAAAATGAGCTCGGTGTGACAGCAAATAAAATTGTGGTCTTCTTTCATGCAAAATTCTACATAGTACATATGGTCTAGCCAGCTAGAAGTGACTGTGATACTCCTCAAGGAGTGGAGACTGACTTCTAACTGTCTTTGCCTCCTTTCTGGTGTCAGTCGCACCCTCATGCTCCAGGGAAATGTACCGTAACATTTAGGGGGATATAACAAGTTTCCCCTGAAGCATGAGGGCAAGACTGCCTTGCCCTTCTATTTATCTAGTCGCCTCTTTTAACACCTATTGGTAGAATGTGGTTTGGAAATGAGGTGTTTATAGTGAAAAACGCTAGAATTACATTTAGTAATAATGAAACTCTAACTATCAATGAAGGATAATACTTAGTTCCTGTATCTGAAATCCAGGTGAACGGTGGAATTTCTTCGAGTATGAAAGAACCAATGGATGTTTGGAATCATACACATGATGGGTTAATTCCTTCACTGACTGAGATATTCTTAAATGGACAGTATTTTTTTCATGTTGATAATAAAGAAACTGTTTATTCTACCTCTTCTATAGTTAAAATAGAGAACTTATAATTTTGTCTCGGCTTACTTTATTAGTAATCCGTTTTTTTCTTTATCAAAAAACTCTTCTACATCTTTTATCACTTTTATCAAAGCTTCATCTCCTGACCAAATCGCTTCTTTTTCCATCTTTGCTAACCTTTGTCTTACATCCTCGTATGTTAAGTAATAATCTTTAAGCATGTTAATCAGATCGTGCTTCATACCTCGAAATTGACACTGAAAATCTTCAAATAACTTCTCTTCCTTTGGAGTAAAGTCATCTGCTTTGTTCAAGTTAAACTCTCCTTCCCAACCTGTCTCATCAGTCCAAGGAGGTAATCCCTTGGAGACAGCCAGCAACTGCTGACTGTTTCGACTTGTACCCATATGTCGATAATGGTAGAATAATAGATAGATATCCTATCACTGACTGCCTAATGAGTGGCTGCTCATGGCAGTCTTTTTTATTGCCTAATATAATTTGATAGCTTTCTGAATAATAGGTGCTTGCTTTGTATTGGCTGTAGCATGCAAAGCCTCCAGTTGCTCTATAAGTTCAGCTTGATTACTATTTCCGTTATGCTTTCGTAAAATAATGTTATTGCCCTCGACAAAGATTTCCACTGGTTGACGTTCACCCCAACTTTGCATTCTTCTTAGCTCTGCTGGGATAACAATCCGTCCTAGCTCATCCATTTTTCTAACAATCCCTGTTGTTTTCATTAATCTCTCTCCTTTGTTAACTAGTCACTAATGCGTAATAACCAAATCCAAGGGCTCCAATAAAAGCTATCCAAATTTGTACTTTGTTGTTGTTTAATACCTTAAAGATTTTCATATTCTTGAGCTACCAGCTTGAGAAAAACCTTTTGATACAAGCTCTCTATGGTGAGACTCCCATATGTCATTCCAACTAATGTCGTATTCCTTTAAAGCTGATAGAAAGTAAAATCCGGCTGTCATAGACTCAGCAACTTCTTGTGCAGCTGTTACTATTTCTTGTTTTTCATAATCTCTAATTGCAGATGGTTGTTTTGTTAAGAACTTCTTGATTTGCTTTAGAGCATTGAATGCTTCTTCGAATTCTTCTTCACTTTTCATCGTCACAGCACACCGATGTAAATCCACATTTTTGCCATTGAGATTTGGAATAAAATAAGTACCGTAATAGTTAGATGCCGCTTCTCTTGCTAGCGCAGGGTCTTTATATCGCCCCATCGCAAACCTGAATATGTCTGCAGGAGTGTTTGCCCTTCCAGTTTCATATGCTGAGATAGACTCTCGTGCGCAATTCGCTTCCATACTTACAACTGTTTGACTCTCTCCGGCCTGTTGACGTGCTTTTTTTAATGCTTTACCAATGCTCAATTAATTCGCCTCCTATAGTTACCAAACATTTACTGTAAGTTTGGTATGATTAAATTAGATAAAGACTAGGAAATAAGGTTCCAGGACTGCCATTGCTTCACTTCTACTGAGTTAGTGTGATATTCCATCCATTCAAATAACTTTTCTGTTATGACTCTTGGGTAACCAAATTCACGTATAACAGGGAAATCCTCTCTGTTGAAAAGTTCAGCACACTTGCTATCGCCAATACCTGTGAGCTCCATAAACTGCTTCCTGGTTAATACAGGGGGTAACTTATCTTTTAGACCATGACGCTCAATTGCTTTATCTACAGCGTCATTGATGAGACTTTGAAGCTCTTCGATGTCTAACTCAACCTTTAGCACTTATATCACCTCCTGGTATTCTGCTAGGAGTTTTTCAGCTAGTTTGACCTGGCCTTTTCCGGTTACAAGAGTAGTCACGCTTTCAACATCGCCATGAGTACGGCTTACTAATGTAATAGATGTATCGAAAAGACCTTGTTCGATATACCGTTGTTTAGGGTTGTTTTTCTCTCGTCCGGATTGGATAAGATAGCCTTTATCACGCAACCACTGGAACATCTTGTTCCTTCCAATTTTTAATCCGTGTTGGTCATACATCATTTTGGCAAAAGAGCCAATATTAATAGAACCACTTGAGTTTGAAATAACTCTTCCAAAATCCGTGTAAGGTTTATCCAACTGCTGTTGTTCAATAATTTGATCGCGCTGGGCTTCGGCTTGCTCGCGCTTTGTTCGTTCATCCTTCAAGTTTGTTAAAAGCTGAATACCAAACTCTGGGTCGTTCATGATGTTTTCGATTGTTTGTTCGGTTGCGTACGCACCGTGCTTCCTAATGGATGGAATAACTTCAGAGGTAATCCATTTTCTGAACTTCTTCGCTTCTGGCTTTCGACTATCGAGAATGACATCGTAGAGACCATCTTCATTTACGAATGTTGCTTGTTGGGTCCTTCCGAGCGAATCTTGGATGGGGTGGTTTGAAACCACATCATCTTCTAATCTCTTTTTAACAGTTGCCACATGACCTACTTCTAAAATTTCACATACATCTTTTAGCAAGAACAAAGGCTCATCATTTTGTTGAATAATTCTAAGCCGTTGACCTTCAAACATTTCAGTGAGTTGGTTCATTTAAATCACCTCTTCCCTTTGGTTTTTACACATTTCGTGTATATTTTCTTCAAAAAAAATAGTCCAATGAAAACCTAATACTTGAGCTATTTTTTTTGCGTTCTTAACAGTGGCCCCTCGTTCACCATTTTCAATCATGCTATACGTTGTCCTTGCTATTCCTACTCTTTCAGCAACCTCCGCTTGAGTTAGCTGCTGTTTTTTTCGGAACGCGAGAAGCCAATCTCTCATGTGAACACCTCCTCTACACATATTGTGTATATCTTGTTTAAGAGTATATGACACTTAAAGTGTATAGTCAATAGAAAAAACGAACAAATTACTCTTTTTGTGTAGTTGTTTTACTGACACGTTTCGTGACCTTATAATAGATAGTATAACGAAGGTGAGTGGGGATGTTATGTTAAATAAGAGACTTCGCGAGTTAAGGAAAGGTACTGGACTTAATCAAGAAGAGATTTCTAAAAGATTTGGTGTTGCTCGAACTACTTATGCAATGTACGAACAAGGGCAACGTACTCCTGACTATGAAACTTTACAGAAGATGGCTGATTACTTCGAAGTAACCACAGACTACCTTTTGGGTAGATCGGATAAGCCTTCTTACACAGCAGCAGAAGAAAAATCAGAAGAAGATAAAGAGTTAGAAAAATTGCTAGATGATCCCAACTTTTCAATCGCCTTCAAGGAATTTAGTGAATCTCCAGAAGAAAACAGGGAGAAAGCACTGGAGTTTTTGAGGTATTTAAATAGTCAAAAGAAAAAAGACCAGGAATAAAACTCCTGATCTAATAGGTATAACCAATCATATTATATTTAATGATTTCTTAAACACGCCCATGCATTTTTCAGTGGCGTGTCTCTTTTCACGCATAAATGTAAAAATAAGTATCAATTTCTTATAAAATACAATACAGATGCATATAAAATAAAATACCTTTACTATCTTTTATTGATATTCAAAACAACAAATCTGACCACAATTTTTATGTACTAGCAAATGATAATGATAAAAGCATCTCAGACAATATTATAGATGCATTCTCAAACTATAATATTACCGTCCTCCCATGTTCTAAACGAGAAGAACGGGTAGATACAATTAAAACTGGTTAATACCTTCAATTGTAATATTATCTATTATTTTTGAGGGTGTTTTTATAACACAAAAACGAACATACGTTCTATTTTTTGTAAAGGTGGCTAAAGTTATGAAGTACCAAATGACAACACTAGAGATGTATGTAAAAGAACTATATGAATATATCGGAATCAATCAACCTTATCAGATTGATATTAGCTATATATCTAAAAAAATGATGATCGATTTAAGGCATTCACACTACGACAGTCAATACACTGAATTTCCTGGTAATAAGGTAATAAATATTTGCACTGATAAGTCTAAAGCTAGACAATGGGAAGAATTTTGTCATGAACTGGGACATGCACTTATGCACTTTGGTAATCAAATAATCATGCCTTCTACTTTTCGAAACAAGCAAGAGTGGCAAGCACATAACTTTGCCCTTCATTTCTCCATGCCAACATTTATGCTATTTGAGTTAGAGCTTCCTAAGTACCGTAATCAAGCTGTAGGTTATATCTCCATGCTTTTCGGAGTGACCAGTGAATTTGCTAGCGAAAGATTAAAACATTATGAAAACCAGGTATATGGCGAACTCTTTTCTCAAGCTATTATGGAGCAAAGACAGGACTATCCACCCCCTTTCTCAAGCTCCATAGACTTACATGATGATCTCCCCATTGAAGAGAAACCATCATTCAAAGCTTTTTTAGATGAATTAAGACAACATGGCGCTACTGAAGAAGATATCAGAAAAGTCATTGAGGATATAAACTACCAAGAACAAAGGAAATTTTCACAACTTATACCAACAGATACTTTTTAAGAGACTTATTGTAGTTTTGAGGAGGTGTGTAAGATGCATTGCTACACAATCGAGACGAAAAAAGGAAAAGAGAAATGGGTTTGCGTAGAAGAAGGACCCAAAGACCCGGTTACTGGTAAGAGGAAGCAGATTGCAAGACGTGCTGATACAAAAAAAGAAGCGAAGAAGCGAGTAAATGATGCATTAAGAACACTTGAGGATGATGGTATTAATGAGAATGCCGGAAAGAAAATAACTTTTGATGCTGTAGGTGCTGATTGGTTAGAAGTATATAGTAAAACTGGAGTGAAAAATAGCACAATTCGGATCCGCAAAAAAGAAATAAATATATTAAACCGGTTCATGGCAAAAGCACCTATCAATCAAATTTCACATGCTGCCTATCAAAAAATTATCAATCAATTAGGTCCGGATTATGCTAGAACTACAGTACAAGGTGTAAACACCACTGCTAATATGATTTTTAAGCATGCTATAAAAAATAAGTTAATTAGAGATAACCCAGGCAGGGATGTAATTGTACCTAAGAAAAGAAGGACCGTTGAAGAAATTGAAAAAGAAGAAATTGAAGAAAAGTACCTAGAACGAAGTGAGTTAGAAGAGTTTTTACAAGAGGTGAATAAATATGGTCTAGAATTGGACAAGGAACGCTTCTATTTATTAGCCTTTTCCGGCATGCGTTCTGGGGAGTTGTGTGCTCTCAAATGGTCTGATATTACATTCAGCAAAAACCAAGTCAGAATAACCAAAACACTCTATAACGAAAATAACAACATGAAGTCTTATGAACTAACTCCACCTAAGACAGAAGGATCTATTAGAACTATCGAGTTGGAAGATGAGGTTATTAAGCTACTCCAGGAGCATAAGAAGAGACAACAGAAGCTTAAGATGAAATACCGCCATACTTTAGAAGAATACCATGATGAGAATTTTGTATTCTGTCGCCCTAACGGTTATCCGTTCGCCCCAAAAAATATAGTGGTAAGGATGGAAAGGTTACTGGAGAAAACATCTATAGAAAAACATGCTACTCCTCATATTTTCCGCCATACTCATATTAGTATGATGGCTGAGGCTGGCATTGATCTTGCTACAGTAATGAAACGAGTTGGGCATGAAGATACCAAAACAACAATGAAAATTTACACGCATGTGACCAATAAAATGAAAGAGGACGCCTCCGATAAAGTGCGAAATTTATACGGAAACGTCCTCGAAAACATAAATACGAACTAAAATGTTATTTTTTCGTTATTTTTTAGGTGAATACGAAAAGCTAAAACCCTTGCGAACGCTGAATTCACAAGGGATTTTGGCGTATGATTACATCATGCCGCCCATACCACCCATGCCACCCATGTCTGGCATGCCGCCGCCAGCGTTGTCTTCGTCTGGCTGGTCTGCTACTACCGCTTCGGTAGTGAGGAACATGGCAGCTACGGATGCTGCGTTTTGTAGGGCGGAGCGGCTTACTTTGGTTGGGTCGACGATTCCTGCTTCGATCATGTTAACCCATTCGCCTGTTGCGGCGTTGAAGCCGATGCCTACTTGTTCGCCTTTGAGGCGCTCGATGATGACGGAGCCTTCCATGCCGGCGTTGTGTGCGATTTGGCGTACTGGCTCTTCTAGGGAGCGTAGTAGGATTTTCGCGCCGGTTTCTTCGTCGCCAGTTAGGTCTAGCTCTGCTACTTTGTTGTAGATGTTCACAAGAGCTGTACCACCACCTGCTACGATGCCTTCTTCTACTGCTGCGCGAGTAGAGTTTAGGGCGTCTTCGATGCGTAGTTTACGTTCTTTCAATTCTGTTTCGGTTGCTGCGCCAACCTTGATAACTGCTACGCCGCCTGCTAGCTTCGCTAGACGTTCTTGTAGTTTTTCTTTGTCGAACTCAGAAGTTGTTTCTTCTAGCTGAGCACGTAGTTGGTTCACGCGGCTGCCGATTTGTTGTGCGTCGCCAGCGCCTTCTACGATAGTAGTGTTCTCTTTCGTAACAACTACTTTGTTGGCACGGCCTAGCTGATCCATTGTTGCACTCTTCAGCTCAAGACCTAGGTCTTCTGTGATTACTTGACCGCCTGTTAGGGTAGCGATGTCTTCTAGCATTGCTTTACGGCGATCGCCAAAGCCTGGTGCTTTAACGGATACAGCGTTGAATGTACCGCGTAGTTTGTTGACAACTAGTGTTGCTAGTGCTTCGCCTTCTACGTCTTCAGAGATCATAAGTAGAGGACGGCTTTGCTGTACAACTTGCTCTAGTACAGGAAGTACTTCCTGGATATTGGTGATTTTCTTATCTGTGATTAGGATGTACGGATTCTCAAGAACCGCTTCCATCTTATCCTGGTCAGATACCATGTATGGAGAAGCGTATCCGCGATCGAATTGCATACCTTCTACAACTTCCATCTCGGTGTTAAAGCCTTTGGATTCTTCGATGGTGATAACGCCGTCGTTTCCAACGCGCTCCATTGCTTCTGCGATTAGCTGGCCTACTTCTTCGTCAGCGGAAGAAATAGCGGCAACCTGAGCGATAGATTCTTTGCCTTCGATTGGCTTAGATACTTTCTTCAGCTCTTCGATCGCTACTTCTGTTGCTTTTTCGATACCGCGGCGAACGCCTACTGGGTTTGCGCCAGATGCAACGTTTTTCAAGCCTTCGCGGATCATTGCTTGTGCTAGCACGGTTGCAGTTGTTGTACCGTCACCAGCGATTTCGTTTGTTTTTTGAGCCACCTCGGAAACAAGCTGTGCGCCCATGTTTTCGAAATGGTCCTCTAGCTCGATTTCTTTAGCGATGGTCACACCATCGTTTGTGATAAGTGGAGATCCAAATTTCTTCTCAAGAACCACGTTACGTCCTTTTGGTCCAAGTGTTACTTTAACAGCATCAGCTAGACGGTCCACACCACGTAGCATGGCACGGCGAGCGTCTTCACTAAATTTAATATCTTTAGCCATGAAAAATGCCTCCCTGATTTAAGGTATATATGCTTACTTTCGTTAATAATCTAGCTTATTCGGAACGTGTCCTGTTCCACTGCGACTCTTAGTTAATTACAGCCAGGATGTCGCTTTCCCGTAGAATTAAGTATTCGGAGCCTCCGTATTTCACTTCAGTTCCTGCATATTTGGAAAAAATGATTTGGTCATTCTCAGAAACCTCTAGTGCAACTTTCTCACCGTTTTCTGTTACACGACCAGATCCTACTGCAACTACTTTACCTTCTTGTGGCTTTTCCTTTGCGGAATCCGGCAGTACAATACCGCTTGCCGTTTTTTCTTCTTGCTCAACAATCTCAATTACAACTCGATCACCTAATGGCTTTAACAAATCAGACACCCTCCTCAATTAATCTTAAATGATATTTGTCATCTGATTTATTAGCACTCTCATATCGTGAGTGCTAACACAATTCTTATAATAATGAATTCGCTTTAATTATGCAAGTGAAAAGATGCAATTTTTTCTACTTCGTATTCCCTATTTTTGTGAAGCTGGTGAGGAAATAGTACAGACATGTGTTTCGTTTCTTTATCCGTCTAAAAATGTGTTACAATACGTAGAATGAAAGAAATGTGTGTAAAGGAGTCGTTGAGCTTTGCCAAAACGATACTGGTATACCATAGTAGTATATGTACTCATGCAATTCTCTGGAGCAATCGGCATGCCATTACTTGCCTTTTTGTTTGGATATGATGTCGATTTTAGCGGTATAGAGCCTTTCCTACAAAGTCTCCGCGAGCTTCCGGGCAACCAGTCGACAACGTTGATTGTAACATGGAATTTGATTAGTTTTTCAGTGGCATTAATTGTCATCCTCTTACTACTTCGACCTGATATGAGAGATACCTCCCTCAAGCGGGATGAAATATCTTTAGGGAAAATAGTACTATGGAGTGTTATTGGAATCTTCCTTTCCTATTCAGCACAAATTGTGGCGTCACTGATTGAGCTAGCGCTCGGCATTCCGCAGGCTTCGGCCAATACGCAGAACTTAATGAACATAGCCAAGTCCGCTCCTATTTTCATCATTATTATTACGATTATTGCGCCAATTCTAGAAGAGTTGATTTTCCGCAAGATTATTTTTGGATCTATTTATAAACGGACGAACTTCTTCGTTGGAGCGCTCATATCATCACTCATCTTCGCAGTGGTTCACCAGGACCTTACGCATACACTGAAATATGCGGCGATGGGCTTTGTGTTTGCGTTCCTTTATGTCAAGACGAAGCGTATTATCGTACCGATTATTGCGCACATGGCAATGAATTTAATTGTTGTGCTGATACAATTTATGATATCTCCTGAGCAGTTAGAGCAAATGGAGAAACAGCTTGAGAATGCTCAAGCTATCATTTTGGGAGGCTAACCTACTATGCGATTGTCACCCCTATTCATGGCCTTTCTTTACTTTATTGTGGGGATCGTCTTCACCTATGTAGCCATACAAGGAGCAGCGATGAATGATTCGGTATGGAATCTATTCACCGTATTCATGGCGTTACTTGCCACCTTTGACTTCGCTGTATGTATACGATTATTTATGGTGCACTTCCGCACTCGCAAACAAAATAAATAACGACATCACAGAAAAGACAGATTCGCTTCGTTGGAGTCTGTCTTTTTTTATGCCTTAGGAGGATTTTATGCCATTAACGGGAGAACATGTTCAACTGACGGCTTTTGAAAAAGAAGATCTGCAAACGATAATACAATGGCATCAGGATGCACGGTTCCTTCGCCAATTCGATGCGGCGATTGCCAAACCGAAAACGATGCAGGAGATGGAAAAGTGGTATGAGGAGGCAGCCTCCTCCAACGATGGATTTCTGTTTGCCATCCGGACAAAGGAAACAAATACGCTCATCGGCTATATGGAGCTCGACAGTATTCTTTGGAACCAGCGAAATGCCTGGGTGTCTATCGCCATTGGAGACGATGCGTATCGTGGAAAAGGGTATGGAACGGAGGCGATGCAGCTGCTTATGGCGTTTGCCTTTGAGGAATGTAATTTACACCGATTGCAATTAACGGTATTCGAGAACAACGAGCGTGCCCTTCGTATGTATGAGCGTCTTGGCTTTACGAGAGAGGGAGCCTTTCGAGAATATGTGTACCGCGATGATCGGCCTGTGGATATGGTGCTGTATGGTTTATTGAAAAGAGAATGGAAGGAAGGCTCCGCTTCCTGAATATAAAGAAAGAAGCAGTGGATTTAGCTATCCGCTGCTTCTTTTTCTTCATCGTCCTGTACGCCCTTCATAAAGAAGGCAAACGGAACGGCAATTAACACGAGAACTGTGGATACGAGAAATGCTTCATTTAAGGTTTGCAGTGTCGCTTCGGTCATATTAGACTGTCCTGCTGCAATTTGGGCTCGTCTCGTTTCGTAGTACACGGAGAAGAACACGATGCCAAAGGAGGACGAAATCTGGCGTAGTACGTTGTTCATCGCCGATCCTTGTGCGACCTGCTCCTCTGGTATGCTGTTCATCCCTGCTGTTGTCGCTGGCATGTTACTAAGACCAAGTCCGACACCTCGTACCATATTTAAGGCTAGAATGACCCAATAGGACGTTGATAATCCAACCATGCCGAGCCCTGTTGTAGAGGCCGCAAGCACGAACAACCCAATGGGGATGACCCATTTTGGCCCTTTCTTATCAAGGATGCGCCCACCTATCGACATGAAAATTCCGCTTGCTGCAGCTGCTGGCAAGAAGAGCAGACCCGTTTTAATTTCTCCTAGTCCATATACGTTTTGAATAAGCAATGGTAATAGAAAGATACCCGAGAACAGCCCAATGGATGCGGATCCTGTTACAATCGTCGAGATTGCATAGGTCGGGATTTTGAATATGGATAAATTTAATAACGGCTGCTCCTGCTTGTTTTCATAGCGTACGAACAATACGAGAGCAAGAACACCGACTGCGATAAGAGCAATGTTGCTAAGCTGCGTTAGAGCCTCGAGCGTTTTCCCACGTCCTAAGGCATAGAGGATGCCCCCTACTCCGAGGGTAACGAGCACAAATCCGACTGCATCGAACTTAAGATCCGTTTGTTTGTCTGTTTCCTTCAAGTACCTTGTGGATAGGATAATTCCGATTAGGCCGAATGGAATGTTAAATAGGAATAGAAACGGCCAGGCAAAGTACTGGATAATGACTCCCCCAACAGTCGGTCCAATAGCAGGGGCAACCATGGCCGCAATCCCGTAAATTCCAACGGCTAGTCCGCGTTCGTTTTTCGGAAAGGCGTTGAAGATGAGTGCCATCGCTATCGGCATCATCAGCCCTCCGGCAATCCCTTGTACGAACCGCGACAGGATAACCATACCCAAGGTTGGAGAAAGGGAGCCGCTTATGGAGCCGATGATAAAAATGACCAGCCCGCTTACATACACTTTCTTTTTCCCATACCGGTCGCCTAGAAAGCCTGTCAGCGGCATCGTCATTCCCATCGCAACCATAAAGATGGTCAGCATCCACCCGACGCTGACGGCATCTGAATCAAATATCTCAATAAATCGTGGTATAGTCGGATTCAGCATACTGTTATTTAATATGACCGTAAACGTCCCAAACAGCACCGCCACTACCACGAGCCATTTATTCGATAATCTGCTCATAATATCCCCCTTTGTCCTTTATTTCGTGTCCCGAATAATCTCTAATATATCATATTTTGTCGAATGAAAGGTAATATATCGTTTCTATTGAAATGTATATCCTTTATGATTACCTGTCTAAGCCCCACCATATCCTTATCAGCACATCCCATTATTTACAAGCTGGGCTGCTTTCGACTTGTCTTAAGTCTGAAGGGCTCAAGTCCGATTACGAATGCGATGATTAGAAGTAGCTCCTATACAGCAAAACAAAAAACGAACCTCAGCGAAAATGAGATTCGTTCTTTCTTCCTTATTCGATTATATCGTTTTCCTCGAGCATCGTCTCGCCCTCTTGAAGTGGATAGTGCTTCAGGAAGTAGACTAACGCCTGCAGCTCTACAGCCAAATCAATGTGATGGACACGGATGTGATCTGGCACGGTTATTCTTGCTGGCGTAAAGTTCAAAATACCAACCACACCTGCTTCAATTAATCGATCAGCTATTCCCTGAGCAGCTTGAGCTGGTACTGTAAGAATCGCAACGGATACATCGTCCTTCATTCGCTCTTCTGCCTCATCAATATGGTAGACGGGCACGCCTCCAATGTCTGACCCGATCTTGTCGCTGCTCGAATCAAATGCCATGACAATCTTCGTATTGTTATTCTTCGTGAAATTGTAATGGAGAAAGGCCGTTCCCAAGTTCCCTACCCCAATGAGTGCTACGTTTGTCGTTTCATCCTGATCCAGTGTCTTGCGGAAGAACGTAAGTAAATAATGTACGTTGTAGCCATAGCCTTTCTTCCCTAGTGCCCCAAAGTAAGAGAAATCTCGTCGAATGGTTGCTGAGTCCACCTTCACTGCTTCACTGAGCTCTTTGGAAGATACTCTTTGCTTCCCTTGGCTATGCAAGTTATTAATAAAGCGATAGTAAAGGGGTAATCTCTTTGCTGTCGCTTGCGGTATTTTCTGTTGATCTATTTCCATGGATTGTCCCCCTTTTCGTCTGACGGTCTATGGTAATCTCCACTTTTTCCCCCGGTCTTCTCTGCCAGATAGGTTTCCCCGATTATCATTCCTTTATCAAGGGCTTTACACATATCATAGACGGTTAAAGCTGTGGCAGAGGCTGCCGTCAGCGCTTCCATTTCCACACCGGTGCTGCCTTTCGTCTTCACTTGCGTTTCGATGTGAAGCCGATACTGCTGCCCTTCCTGCTGCCAGTGAAAGGACACATCTATCCCTTTCAGCGATAAGGGATGGCACATCGGTATCCAATTAGATGTATTTTTGGCCGCCATAATCCCTGCTACCTGGGCAACAGCCAATACGTCGCCTTTCTCAATGGTTTGCTGGGTTATAGCCTGGTGAACGGCTTCGTCCACGACGATGCTAGTATGTGCGATTGCGGTACGAACACTTTCTTGCTTTTCCGATATATCTACCATATGAGCGCGTCCTTGCTCATTAAAATGTGTGAACTCTGACATGTGTGTAAACCTCCTAAAAAGGTACAAAGCCATTTTGCCAGGGCATGTTTTCTTAAAGTGTACCAAAAATTAACTAATTCGTATAACGTTTCACATGCGTGCGAGCATCTTGCTTATTCCGGTCCTGTTAAGATACACTTAACAGAGATGAGGTGAACGACCATGATACTAATGCAGGCAAATAATTTAACGAAACGCTTCGGCGCTGACCTTATTTTATCGAATATTAAATTAGAAGTACACACTAATGATCGGATTGCGATAGTAGGACGAAACGGTGCCGGAAAGTCAACCCTATTGAAAGTGCTCGCGGGAGACCTTCCGTATGAGGAAGGGGAAATCCATAAACCAAAGGATGTTTCCTTAGGGTTTCTTGAGCAGCATACAGGGCTTGAATCAGATAAAACGATATGGGAGGAGATGGTTACTGTCTTCTCCCATCTACAAGAAAAAGAGGAGCAGCTGCGCCGAATGGAACAAAAGATGGCGGATCCCGACCTAATCGAGCAGCAGGACCAATATCAGAAGCTGCTACGGGACTATGATGCTCTGCAAATAGAATTTAAGAATGAGGGCGGCTATCGTTACGAAGCAGATATCAATGCGGTGTTAAATGGCCTTCAATTTAAACATTTCTCCGTAGATACGAAAATCTCCACCCTAAGTGGCGGACAGAAGACCCGCCTCGCTCTAGGGAAGCTGCTTCTGGCTAAGCCCGATGTACTCGTACTGGATGAGCCGACCAACCATCTGGATATGGATACGTTGAATTGGCTCGAGCAATATTTACAAAGCTACCCTGGTGCCGTTGTAATTGTATCTCACGACCGTTACTTCTTGGATAAGGTAGTAAACGTCATATATGAAGTATCCCGTCATACCTCTCAAAAGTATTTGGGCAACTATTCGAGCTATCTCGAACAAAAGGCTGCCAACTACGAAAAGGATATGAAGGAATACGAAAAACAACAGTCGGAGATAAAGCGATTAGAGGATTTCGTTCAGAAAAACCTCGCTAGAGCATCCACAACTAAACGAGCACAAAGTAAGCGTAAGCAATTAGAGAAAATGGAAAAGATGGACAAGCCTCAAGGCGATGAGAAATCGGCTCGCTTTTCCTTCGATATTAACAGACGAAGTGGAAATGACGTGCTAAAGGTACGCGACCTATCCTTTCAATATCCAGATATGGACAACACCGTGTTCTCTGATGTTACCTTTGACGTCAATCGCTTAGATCGGGTAGCGCTAGTAGGACCAAACGGTGTTGGGAAGACGACACTGCTTAAAACTATCACAGACGACCTACAGGCTGCCGGCGGCTCTATTCAATATGGGGCGAACGTTCAAATAGGCTACTACGATCAGGAGCAGGCCCGTCTGGAATCCAGCAAGGACGTTCTGCACGAGCTTTGGGACGAGTACCCGGGCATGGATGAAAAGGATGTTCGAACCGTTCTTGGTAATTTCCTCTTTACGGGGGAGGACGTTTTGAAGACGGTCAACTCCTTAAGCGGTGGCGAAAAAGCGCGGTTAGCCTTAGCAAAGCTGATGCTGGAGAAATCTAACCTGCTCATTCTTGATGAGCCGACTAACCACCTGGATTTAGACAGTAAAGAGGTATTGGAAGCTGCTCTTTCCGATTATCCTGGCACCATACTGTTCGTTTCTCACGACCGGTACTTTATCAACAAGATTTCCACACAAGTGCTGGAGATGCAAGGCGACCACACCCATCTCTACCTTGGGAACTATGACTACTTCCTAGAGAAGAAGGAAGAGGAAAAAGAGCTTGCTGCCTTTGATGCCAAGCAAAATCCACAACTGACAGAAGAAAAGACAGCAAACAAAAATAATTATCAACAGAATAAAGCTCAAAAACGGGAAGAACGAAAACGGCAGCGAAGAATTGAAGAAATAGAAACAGAGATTGTGGAAAACGAAGAAAAGATAGAAGAAAACGATGACCTGCTCTGTCAGCCTGAAATTTATCAGGATCATGAAAAATCGCTTCAGCTGACAGAAGAGAATAATCAGTGCAAGCAAAGAATAGAGGAATTGATGGAGGAATGGGAAAGTCTCCATCAAGACGATTAAACCATCCGATGTTCGGGTGGTTTTTTTTACGAAATATTAATAAAAAATATACAACGCTTTCATAAAGAGGCGTTATGGTAGAGGTAGACACTACACATGGGTTTGTCGAAAGATGTCAATATCTTATTCGTCCCTTACTAGTTATCCACCTGTTTATACACAGGCTGTTAATGAATGCACTGGTTTTTCACAGCTTTATACACACTATCCACAATTTTAACGTTACTTATCCACAATTATTGCCCACAGGACGAAATCCCTCCACGACAAATATCTACAATATCTTATCCACATGCTTATGAACAACCTGTTGAAAACCTAGAAGTAAGATAGTGCACAAAAAAAACTGCTATCCTGTGATAGCAGTTCCTTCATTACTTGTCCACTATTGTTCCTCTTTTCGCATATCGCTCTAACGTTAAGGAAGGGTTACCATTTAAGTCCCATCCGGCTCGATGGCCCTGGTTAAAGGCTACACTTCCTGCAGCCCCTATCATTGCTGCATTATCTGTACACAGTGATAATGGCGGGATAAGTAATTCCATTTCCTCTTCTGAACGAAATTGTTCCTCTAAACGAGCACGCAGTCCTTTGTTAGCGGCTACTCCACCTGCAACAATTACTTGCTGTACACCGTACTTCTTAGCAGCTTCATACGTTTTATGCACTAATACATCCACAACACTCTGTTGGAAGCTAGCAGCGACATCCTCCGGAGTATAGCTGATCCCTTTTTGCTTCGCATTGTGTAGCGTATTAATGACTGAGGATTTCAATCCACTAAAGCTAAAATCAAAGGATCCGTCTCCTAGCCAGGAACGGGGAAAATCGATGGAAGCTTCCCCTTGCCCTGCCAGTGCATCGATTTGTGGACCACCAGGATAAGGCAGCTTCAATGTTCTCGCTACTTTATCATACGCTTCTCCTGCAGCGTCATCCCTCGTTTCCCCGATTACTTCAAAGGAGCCGTGCTCCCTCATCAATATAAGCTCGGTATGCCCACCAGAAACAACGAGAGACAGCAATGGAAAAGCAAATTCTTTTTCCAACCGATTGGCATAGATGTGTCCCGCAATATGATGAACGCCTACTAATGGCTTGTCATGAGCGAATGCTAGTGCTTTCGCTGCATTCACCCCGATAAGTAGCGCACCGACAAGCCCCGGTCCTTCTGTCACAGCGATAGCATCTATATCATCCATGGTCATATGTGCATTTTCAAGAGCCTCTTCTATAACTAGTGTAATTTGTTCCACATGGTGTCTTGAAGCAATCTCTGGCACTACTCCTCCAAAGCGTTTATGGCTTTCAATTTGAGAGGCTACCACATTTACAACAAGCTCCGTTCCATTTTTCACTATGGCGACGGCTGTTTCATCACAGCTCGTTTCAATGGCCAATATATATTCATCTTTCGTTTCCATTATAATTTCACCCACATTACTACAGCGTCTTCTTGATTATCCGTATAATAGTTTTTCCGGATACCTCCTGGAACTAACCCAAAACTGCGATACAACTTCTGCGCTACAACATTAGACACCCGTACTTCAAGCGACAATTGAATAGCCCCAATCGTACGAGCTGCCTCTAGCACGACGTTAAATAATTTTTTACCAAAGCTATGCCCCCTAAAGGACGGGAGGATGGCTATATTGGTTACGTGTGCTTCATCTATGATGACCCATAGACCACAATAGCCTATTACTTGTCCTTCTACTTCCATAACGAAATAATATGCATATGGATTGTCATAAAGCTCATGAAAGAATGCTTCCTTCGACCACGGTGTGGCAAAGCATTCCTGTTCGATATGAAGAATGCTCTCCATATCCTCTTCTACCATACGCCGAATAACCTCATTACTCATAATTCCATATTCTCCTGCTGCTTTTCCAGCCATTTCGATTCAGCCTCCGCGAGCCTCAAGTAGTTTGGGGTAATCTCATGCACCGATACGGCTTGCTTCCGTTTCGCTATATGTGCCAGCATACCTGCCTTAGGTAAGTGAACAGGAGCATCAGGAATAATGGCATTGTCTCCCAAAACCTCTGTAATATTCTCTTCATGAAGGGCCATGTCTGAGCTAATAAATAGGACAGGCTGCTGGAGAGATTGTAAGTGCCCAAGCCAATCTGTCATCTTTGTATTAATCTCTTCTCCCACAGGAGTTAACTCTGCTCCGTTTGCTTTATATAGACCTGTGTAGACCAACCCTCTCCTTGCATCAAAAAACGGACAGACATAGCCAGTATGAGCAACTGCATTATAGGCTGCCACTTCCAATGAAGAAACAGGAACAATCGGAATGGATAACGTCCAAGCCAAGGTTTTGGCAGTCGTCAATCCAATCCGAACACCTGTAAAGGAACCAGGTCCGTGCGCCACTGCAATACAATCTAATTCCTTTGGCTTCATCTCTGCCTCCTCCATCAATCGATGAATAGCAGGCATAAGCTGGACAGAATGATTACGTTTGATATTTAACTGATAATCGGCTGCTAATACGTTGTCTTTCATGAGAGCTACCCCTAATGCTTGATTAGAAGTATCAATCGCTAATATATTCATATGTCTAACTCCTTACAAATCCTATCAAAATGATCCCCATGAGGAAGGAACTGGATAATGCGTTCCTCTTCACCATGATACGTTATCGTAATATCCAATCTATTCTCCGGAAGAAATGGTTCAATATATTGAGCCCATTCGACGATAGCAACTCCATCCCCTTCCAGATATTCATCAAAGCCAATATCCTCCTCACTATCCTCGAGACGATATACATCTAAATGATAGAGGGGAAGACGCCCCTCATACTCTTTTACAATAGTAAAGGTTGGACTATTTACCGTACGGGTAACCCCTAGCCCTCTTGCCAATCCCTTCGTAAAGGTCGTCTTCCCAGCACCAAGACCCCCTTCTAATGTAACTACATCTCCAGCCTGTAAAAGAGACCCAATTGCTTCTGCTAGTTGTTGGGTTCCTTCAGGCGTTTTGGTTGTCGTCCTATATGTGTGGCCCACTGTCCTCACCAACTTCCGATTAGTATCCTATGTTATTCTATATCATAGCAAAAACCAGACCAAAAAGAAAAACTCGTGCAAATAAGCGCAAGACTGACTATATTTTTGCATTAGAAAAGCCTTAGGATTATTCCTAAGGCTTGTGTAAACAATTGATATGTAAATAAGGACGGTCCGGACGGGACTCGAACCCGCGACCTCCTGCGTGACAGGCAGGCATTCTAACCAACTGAACTACCGGACCATTTTCATTGCACCTAACATATTACTAATAATCTCCTTCGAAGATGTTCCATCAACGCAGAAGAATAAGTAAATTGGTTGCGGGGACAGGATTTGAACCTGCGACCTTCGGGTTATGAGCCCGACGAGCTACCAGACTGCTCCACCCCGCGATGATATAAAAGATATGGTTTATACTCTTTCGAGTATGTGTTATATAACCAAGCATGGCGGCGTCCTACTCTTGCGGGGGAAAACCCCGACTACCATCGGCGCTGAAGAGCTTAACTGCTGTGTTCGGCATGGGAACAGGTGTGACCTCTTCGCTTAAGCCACCATACTTCGATTATGG
>NZ_JBHLTP010000023.1:0-105125 GCF_042434395.1 Pontibacillus salicampi
TCGTCCTGAGCCAGGATCAAACTCTCCATAAGAGTTCGCCTAACATCATGTGAACATGATTACTGGCTAATGTTAAAAAATTAACAGGTTGTTTACAAGTTGTTTTGTTCAGTTTTCAAAGTTCAACAGTGTTTTGTGTTTGTGTCCGCTGCTCAAAACAGCGACTTTATTAATATACCATTCAATCAATCTTGCGTCAACAACTTTTCAATTTTTCTTTTCGTTGTTTTGTGCAGTTAATTTGGTTTGTTTTGTTGCCGTCGTTAGCGCAACGTTTAATAATATACCATGGTATTCTCTCATTGTGCAATGGTTTTTTCGTATTTTCTTTTATTCTTTTTTATAGACGCTGTTCAAGCCCCACCTTGATGTTAGGTTGATTTACAATCCAATCCCTCCACATAAAAGCGCTATGCTGCTATAACAACCCCACTATTACCAAACCCATTAAATTAAAAAATCTCCCCACTGACCTTTCACAGTCGGCGGGGAGATGGTTCATGCCAGGCTAGCTTAAGAAAATAAAATAAGCGAGGAATACAAAGAAAAGAAAGTACATAATTGGATGAATTTCTTTTCCTCTTCCTTTTAACAGCATGGTAATAGGATAAAAAATAAAACCAATCGATATCCCAGTTGCAATACTGTAGGTAAGTGGCATGGCGATAATGGTCATAAAGGCGGGTACTGCAATCTCGAAATAATCCCAATCAATGTTTTTCAAAGCAGAAGACATGAGTACCCCGACAATGATAAGCGCTGGTGCGGTAACCTCCTGGGTAACTACGCTTAATAACGGAGAGAACAAGAGCGCTAACAAAAAGAAGCATCCTGTCACAACTGCTGTAAAGCCAGAGCGCCCTCCTGCCCCAACCCCTGCTGTCGATTCAATGTAGGAGGTTGTCGTGGATGTTCCAGCTACTGCCCCTACTACCGTTGCCGCAGAGTCTGCGAACAAGGCTCTACCAGCTCTGGGCAGCTTGTTGTTTTTCATTAACCCAGCTTGTGTTGCCACTGCTACTAGCGTTCCTGCTGTATCGAAGAAATCGACAAATAGGAAGGTAAGAATGACAATCCACATATCACCTGACAATAATATAGAAGGCAACGCTTCTATGGCAGCTCCAAATGTAGGTGTTAATGAGGGAACAGATCCTACGACGCCACCGATTCCTCCACTAGGAGGAGATATTAATCCTGCAACCATTCCTACTATAGAAGTAATAATCATTCCGTAAAAAATACCACCCTTAATACCAAGAGCAAGAAGGATGACTGAAATCACTATTCCAAAGATGGCAAGCAAGGTTGTAGGAGAGCTTAATTCGCCGAGCTGCACGAGAGTAGCGTCACTCCCTGCAATAATCCCAGCATTCTGAAAGCCGATAAACGCAATAAACAAACCAATACCCGCCCCCACAGACAGCTTTAAATTGGAAGGAATAGCATTAATGACCTTTTCCCGGAGACCAGTTACTGTTAATACAATAAAAATAAGTCCAGAAACTAATACACCCGCTAACGCTTTATCCCAGTTGATCCCTTGGGAAAGGACGACCGTATAGGCGAAAAATGCATTCAATCCCATGCCCGGAGCGAGGGCAATCGGGTACTTTGCAAATACTCCCATAATAATGGACCCAAGCGCTGCCGCAAGAGCTGTGGCGGTAAACACAGCACCTTGGTCGATCCGAGTCACACCATCCGGCAGTTGCTCTACACCAACTAATGCCAGTGTGTTAGGGTTTACGAATAAAATATAAGCCATAGATAAGAAAGTAGTAAGTCCTGCGATAAACTCTGTACGATAATTTGTACCGAGCTCTTCAAACTGAAAGAAGTTCTTCAATGTGCTCCCCCTTACCCGTCGTTCGGTTTGGTACAACAAAAAAAGACTCTTGGCTTTATGCAGCCAAGAGTCTCTTAAACTAGGAAAGTAAATTGCTCTCCACGAAACGGTCGCGGAATATCTATATCTAGCAATTCACCTCGTAGTCGGACCATTTACGGTAGTCCGGTAGAAACTCTCGGGCCTTATTCCCAATATTATACGACGGTGTTTATGATTATTTTTTATGATTCGGTACCATTGTACTAAGTAACAGGATGCTAGTCAACAGAAAAACCGAACATTTAACCAAAAATACAATTTATTATTCGTTATTCCCATTCAATAGTGGATGGCGGCTTACTCGTCACATCATACACGATACGATTGACGTGCTCCACTTCATTGACAATTCGCGTGGATATTTTCTCTAGAACATCGTGCGGGATTCGAGCCCAATCCGATGTCATACCATCAATGGATGTAACAGCACGGATTCCTACTGTATAGTCATATGTTCTCGCATCCCCCATCACCCCCACACTACGGAAATCAGGAAGAACGGTGAAGTATTGCCATATCTCGCGATCGAGTCCAGTTTTTTTCACTTCATCACGTAATATTGCATCAGATTCGCGCACGATTTCCAGCTTTTCAGGAGTAATTTCACCAATTACACGAATAGCTAGTCCCGGTCCCGGGAAGGGCTGACGCCAAACGATATGGTCCGGAACACCAAGCTCTGTACCTAGTGCACGAACCTCATCTTTAAATAACGTGTTGAGCGGCTCTATTAATTGGAACTGCATATTCTCAGGCAAGCCGCCCACATTGTGGTGGGATTTAATTGTTTGCGCTGTTTCGGTACCACTTTCAATAATATCCGTGTACAGTGTCCCTTGCGCAAGATAATCGATATCCTTCAGCTTATCTGCTTCATCGTCAAACACATAAATAAACTCGTTACCGATAATTTTCCGTTTTTCCTCTGGATCTGAAACCCCTTCGAGCTTGGATAAAAAGCGATCCTTGGCATCAACTTTAATAACATTCATCTCAAAGCCCTCACTGAATGTTTCCATCACACTATCCGCTTCATGCTTACGAAGCAAACCATGGTCGACGAAAATACAAGTAAGCTGGTCTCCGATCGCTCGTTGGATTAGCGCTGCAACAACCGAGGAATCTACTCCCCCACTTAAAGCACACAGTACTTTTCGATCCCCTACTTGGTGCTGGATTTTCTCTACTTCCATTTCAATGAAATTCTCCATAGACCATTCAGCCTTGGCTTCACAAACACCAAATACGAATTGCTTCAAAAGCTGATTGCCATGTTCTGTATGGCGAACCTCGGGGTGGAATTGGACACCGTACAGCTTACGTTCGGCGTTACTCATCGCTGCTATTGGACAAGAAGGACTCACTGCATTTACCTGAAACCCTTCTGGCGGGGCGATAACTTTATCTCGATGACTCATCCATACCACTTGCTCGGCTGGCATATCTTCAAACAGCTTAGACATCTGATGAATAGTAATATCCGCTTTACCGTACTCTCGCTGTTCAGCGCTCTCCACCTTACCACCATAATGGTGCGTCATGAGCTGCATTCCATAACAAATCCCCAGCACCGGGATATCTAAGCTGAAAATTTCCGGATCACAACGGAAGCTATCTTCCTCGTAGACACTGTTCGGACCACCTGACAAAATAATACCGCTTGGGTTGATGCGGCGAATATCCTCTGCTGTTAATCGGTGTGAATGCAGTTCACTATAAACGCCGAACTCACGGATTCTTCTTGTAATCAGCTGATTGTATTGACTGCCAAAGTCTAATACTAGAATCATATCATTCATTTGCTTCATCCAATTCCACTCCTTTATTGTGCTGTTTCTTATCTTGCGTTCTTGTTTCATCCATAAAAAAAGAGACTTCTGCCTCCTATAAAAAGGTATAGGAAGGCAGAAATCTCTCATACACGTAGCACGAATCTTTCATTCTGCCTTCATAGTCAGGACATTATTGGTATCCCGGTAGAGACTCTCGAACCTTATTATCGAGGATATATGAAGGAACTATTAAGTTGAACTCATTCTATCAACAGGATGAGGACCGGTCAAGATAGTGCTTTTTTGATTAAATTTTCCCATAATTCTGTGACTTTCTGCCACGGCTGATTCGCTTCATCTCCGCGATATAGCAAACGCTCATAGTAATGCGTAAGCATGCCCATATCTCTCGATTGGAAATTCTGATCTACCTCTCTAGCATACTCTCTTAGCGTCTGCCCTTCTCCTCGAGCCATACCAGCCTTTGCAGCGAGTGCTTTCATTAAGAAGTGATAAGCCGCTTCATAATTGTCCTTATTAGGGTTGCGATAAAATCGTTTCTTATAGAAATAGAAAAGCCAATGGAAACGGTACCGATATAATAGGAAGGAAGTCAGCACAAGTCCTCCAGCCATTACCCAGAACCAAACACTTTTCAGGATGGAGGTAGATCCAATAGCTTCATCACTCGTTCCATCTTCCATTTGATCCTCAGTAAGCTCCTCCTTATCAGGCCCTTCCTGGTTCAAGCTTTCCTCCAGATCTTCTGATACCTCGGAATCTTCCTCTTCTTCCGTTTCTTCCTCTAAATAAAAATCTGTATGGTTACCAAAGCCCTTCGTTGGTTCAAAAGGGACCCAGCCAATGTCTGGGAAGTAGACTTCTACCCAGGAGTGAGCATTGGAACTAGTTACTTCATAAACCGTGTATTCCTCGCCATCCTCCTTGGTAGCGGTGTCGATCTCTTCCCCGCCAGTAAAGCCCTTCGCCCATCTGGCAGGAATCCCGACGCTTCTCAGCATCACAACCATAGAGGAGGAGAAGTTGTCACAATACCCGACTCTAGAGTCAAACAAAAATTGATCCACATAATCCTCATTCTCCCCAGGTACAGGTATCCCCTCAGTATCATACTCGAACCCCGTGTTTGTAAAATGCTCCTCTATTGCCCGAGCCTTGTCATACCGATTCTCTTCATCCTTGACCAGATTTTCCGATAAAGTCTTCACCCGTCCTGGCAGTGAGTCAGGAAGCTGAGTGTATCGTTCTTCAATATCGTCAGGGTCTTCCTCAGAAGCTTCTCGTAACTGCTGATAAGAGAAGGAAGGCTGAACATATTCTACCTTATACCCCTCTAACTGGAGCTGTTCTCCGTTCTTCTCAGGCTGGATGACATCTGTCGTTGTATTTACTTGAAATGCATCAGCACCTGATTGCTTTACTTTCTGAACATCGTATGGATAGACAAGCCTAGAAAAGCTAGCTCCATCTTCCATCGAGATTGTCGCGTCCTGTTCGGTTGTCTCCACGTTCTCTTCCTCATACGTTTGGATAGGAAGAGTGCTATTTGGGTCATACTCCTCGAAGGTTCCTTCGTCGGAATTGACCCAGCCCTTGCCTGTATAAGTATCCTTCGTTTCAATGCGCCAATAATGCTCATTCTTAGCGGCAGCTTGAAACACAGGTGTGTTATCCTGAACGAATGAGCCGCCAAGCTGTGTATCATCTGTACCGTACCCTACCTTTTGTACCGTGTTTCCGGAGCCACCCATATTACTAGCGGCTTTCTGAATAAACGGCACAGGGTCTGGCCATTGCGGTGTCCGCTTCGGTGCTGTATAACCGATAACCGTGGAGCTGAACACCAATACGATTAACGGGAGAAGCCACGCCCGGTACAGCCTTTTCCCCTTCAGAGATATGGATTCCCGCTCTAACTCCTTCATCATACTGGATAAGCCCATCACTAAAAGCGAAACAAGAAACGCACGCACAATCGGTATTTTGCCATCAAAGGCTGTAAACGTATCAAGTACTGTTAAATAAACGAACGTCAGGATGACGAAAAAACTAATCCGCTTCGCCACAACGAACCAATAATATACAAGGTAACTCATTAGCCAAAGCAGTAGCAGGAAAAGAAAGCTCCGGAAAAGAGGCGTCATTTCCCAAAACTGATAGGACAACATGACCTCAGCATTATATTGAACGTGCTCCCATAAATATTGGAACCAGGCAGGACTGAAAAACCGCTGCGGCATAAACATGCTATCGAGAATAAAGGCCATACCAGCTAACTTTAACGGAGTTGCCATATACCAAGGCCATTGCAAATAGGACAGCAAAAAGCAAAATGCAGTGTACACAATGAACATTGCAATATTGCCTGTATCCGTTATTTGCTCCAGAGGACGCAGCCATTCCAGAAATAATAGGAAACCACATATATACAAAATGGCTGTGTAGATACGTTTTCTTTTGTCTATGTCCTTGCTTGCCATTACGTACTCACCTCAAATACCGGCTTTGTCAGTTCCCCTTCTGTCATTACATTTACGACGACACCACTTATTTGCAGCTCCCGAATAATCTGCTTCTCCAGGGCACCAATCCTATCGGCAGCGTCAATATAAAACAACACCACTCTACCAGTATGCTGCTTTAAACGAGAGATGGTAGATTTCAAGTCCGCATTTAACGTATTAGTTACAAGCATTAGCACTGAATTTTTCGGCAGTACACGCTGCTGCATCAGCAACGACTCTCCAAAATTCGCTTTACCCGTTGGCTCTACTCGTGCTAAATAATGGTTCATATAATCCTGCTGCAGCGCATCTTTGGTGAACGGGAATAGCTTCCGTTCCTCACCAAGCACCATAAATGCTAGCTGCGAGGACAAACGACGGTACGATTGGATTAAAGAAGCACATAGCTCGACACTTCCTTCAAACGCCAGCGACTTGTCCTTCTCCACCATATTGGCATCGAGAATCAACATAACATCCGAGCTTTTTTGCGGCTCAAACTCCTTCGTCATGAAGGAGTTTTTCTTAGCGGTATTCTTCCAATCTATCCACGAAAAACGGTCCCCCGGTACATACTCCCTAACCCCGGTTACAATAGTAGTATTCTTTTTGGCGGGAGAATAGGAAGGCGACGCACCTTCTTCAAAGCTATTCATTCGCTTCGTAATTCCCACATCACGTTTATGTGGGTACACAAGGATAGCTTCTCCTACCGTGTAGTAATGCTGCTTCTTTATAAAGCCAAAAAAGTCTCCCGTTCTCACACGAATAGTATGAAATTTATGCTCGCCTCGAGGAACATTTTCAAACGTATATTCATACCGTATTTTCCGCATAAACCACGGGAAGGCAACACGCTTCACCTTCTGATGGCTGGACAGCTGCTTAGGATCCTGCAGAAATTGATAGCTTTTTGCTTTCACACCAGCTCTCTGAAAGGTTTCCGGCACATAATCCTCTATAATACAAAAATATAGCGGAAAGGGCATCTTCCGATCGATGGTAAGCGTCACAGTTAGAGTGTCGCCTGTCTGGAGCACCTGCTTCGATAGGGAGCGTTCAATGCTCCAGTTAGAAATAGGATACAACACCAACAAGATCATATATAACAGGAATGGCAGCATGGCATAGAAGAGAAACCAACTAACAAACCCGCCCTGAAACATGGCGTACGCATATAAGATCCCTAGCAGGACGACACCAATTAACATCTTTCCAATCATTCCGGCATAATTTCTCATACTATTTTTCCCGGCTCACAGGCACAGAGACTTTATCTACCAATTCATCTACCAGGGAAGAAGTCGATGTCCCTTCAAATTTAGCTTCCGATGTCGTAATCATCCGATGACTCAGCACGAAGGGTGCCAAATATTTCACATCATCCGGTATGACGTAATCCCTATCCTGGATAAACGCATAGGCCTTCGCCGCTTTCATGAGCGCTATAGAACCACGAGGACTCACTCCTAAATAAACAGAAGGATGTCGCCTCGTTTCTGTTACCAGGTTAATAATATATCGTTTCACATGATGATCCACATACACCTGCTGCACTTCCTCCTGCAGCCCAATCAGCTCATCCTGGGTCATAACAGCTCCAACTGAATGGACAGGGTGCTCCCCTGTAATCAACCCAAGCATCTCCATCTCCTCATCAGGAGTCGGGTACCCCATATTCAATTTCAAAAGAAAACGATCCAATTGAGCCTCTGGCAAAGGATATGTACCTTCATACTCGATCGGGTTCTGGGTAGCCATTACAAAGAACGGGCGCTGAAGCTCTACGGTGCTGCCATCCACGGTTATGCTGTTCTCCTCCAAGCCTTCCAATAAGGAGGACTGCGTTTTGGGAGAGGTTCTGTTGATCTCATCCGCCAGGACAATATTTCCTAGGATTGGGCCCGGGCGGAACTCAAATTCCATATTTTTCGGGTTATAAATTGACACACCCGTTACATCAGACGGCAATAAATCGGGTGTGAATTGGATTCGTTTAAACTCACAATCAACGGATTTGGCTAACGTGCGCACAAGCATCGTCTTCCCCACTCCAGGAACATCCTCGAGCAGAACGTGCCCTTGCGCAAGAAGCGCTACAATACTTAACGTTGTAACCTCTTTCTTACCGATCATGACCTTTTGTATATTGTGAAACAAATCTTGCACCTTTGAATGGTAGAGAAAAGTAGTATGCTGGGACATGCGAATAAATTCCTCCTAAACAATGGGTTCTCTATCCCTAACGTATTATATCTAGTAAAACTAACATGTTATTTTTGTACCGTTACATTTCATTTTTGTCACAGTGATACAAAAATTCTGTCTATTGTAACTATACTACAAATCTCCTAAATACACGCAATAGGTTGCACAGGAAAAATTTTGGAATACTTACAGAAAAGACGTAAAACGGAGGGAGAATGCCACGAAGAGACTGTTCCATTTACCTACAAAAGGAAACTATAACCACCCTTCGAAATAATTTATAATAATGAAGAAAGACTACAAACTGAGAAAATACCCATAAGGAGGACACATTCATTCAACATAATAAAGACACTTACCTATATAAAGTACTTGATTACGTAGATTCCCATTTAACGGATCCTCTTCCTTTAAAAACTTTGGCCGACATCTCTACCTATTCTCCCTTTCATTTTCAAAGAATGTTTAAAGAAACGATGGGAGAGACACCTGCTCAATACGTCAAGCGTCTTCGACTGGAGGAAGCAGCCCATCTGCTGATCTACGAGCAGCAGCTGTCCGTTACAGAAGTTGCATTCCAGAGCGGTTTTACGTCCTCATCCTACTTCACCTCTGCCTTTTCAGCTTATTTCCATAGGAGTCCAAGACAGTGGCGGGAGGGCGGATACTTAGACCACTTTTCCAGACCATATCAACATAGCAAGAAATCTAAACTATACAGCAACAATAAGCAAGACGATTCCACACAAGCGACCTATACTGAATATAGCTGGCTGGATATAAATGAGGTAAAAGTGGTCCATTTACCTCCCTGCATGATGGTAACGAGACAAAGTATTGGCCCCTATACAGAGGGAATTCCCTCTGTATGGGAAGACGTATATCAATGGGCAGATAGCCGAGATGTGCTAAAGAAATCATCGATGACACTAGGAGCTCCTAAGAGCAATCCATATATTACACCACCGGAAAAAAGCCGCTACGAATGCTGTCTAGAAGTAACTGAGGCAGAAGCTCCTGAAGAAATCCTCAAACCATTCAACGGCGGAAAGCACGTTCTCTATACCTTTCACCAGCCAGTATCGTACGAAGACAGAAGCTATCTTATGGAATGCTACGGGGAATTGTATAGCTTCTGGCTGCCCAAGAGCGGCTTTCGTTATTTGGAGAATCCAATCGAATTCGTTACATTCGATAAAGGAGAAAATTCATCTCTACAGGTGCATATTAGCGCCATTGCTCTGGCAATTGAACCAAAATAGAAAGGAGATTTAGCAATGTTTATTCCCATCATCATAGGTGCCGTCTTGTATATGCTGTACGGCGGAATCTATTATTCAATCTTATTATCGGACAAACAGGCTGATAAAAATAAGGATATTCAACTTCACCAGACAGAAGGCGCCATGAAATATATCACATCCGTACTCATAGCCTTTATCAGCTCAACACTTGTAGCTATAGCAATAAAACAGACCGGCCTGGACACTATAACGGGCGGGTTAAGTATCGGACTTCTCCTCGGCATTATCATTTCTCTCGTTTATTTGAAAAACGCTTTATTCGGATTAATGCCAAGACGCTCCCTTTATATCGCCATCGGTGATCACCTTGTTATCTTTACCCTTTTGGGTCTCCTGCATGGATGGTTGGCGTAATGGTTTTAGGCAAGTAGTCGTATAATGAAGAAAGGAAGAGCCAGCATGCTCTTCCTTTCAGCTTGTAGAACGACTCCTACAGCATTTATGGGCGAATTCTTAAATTTATGAGCGGATTTTTAAAAATATAGGCGGATTTTCAAATTTACGGGCGAATATCGAAAAATATGAGCGAATTTAAAAATTTATGAGCGCACCCACCCAATAAAGATGCTTATCCTTCAAGCAGTAAGAGAGCTTTTTTTCTACAATGGGGCTTCCTCGACATTCTGAAAGGAAGAGCCAGCACGCTCTTCCTTTTTCACATCATTCGAATAAATCCGCTATATTGTGATAAAACATCTCCTCCACCTGCTCCTCTGTTAAGACACCCTTCTCCAATAGTTCAGGAAGAATATGAATAAACAAATGGTTAGGGCGCCAATTTTGGAGCATTTCCTGGAGGGGTTCTGGCAGCTTTGGTTCTCTTCCCCACCATACATTGACCGTATCATGAGATAACAAAAGCCGCTTTCCATATCCTTGTCCAATTAATCCAGCCAACACCGTTTTCCTCGCTTCATCCATTGGCGCCCCTACAATTCCATGCAGACCGAATCTATCTAGCCCGAGATACACCCCTTGTTCAAGCGTAGATAAATGCTGTGTCACATCCGTTGTACCGCACATGTGACCAATCACTATTTTCTCAGGGGTGGCTCCTTCTTCAATTAACAGCTTCGCCTGCTCCGGTCCCATCGTTCCCTCCTGTGTATGGGTAAGCAAAACAATACCAGTCTCTTTATGAGCCTTTACGGCAGCACGAAAGAACATTTGCTCATAATCAGTAATGACATCCTTACTAGAAGCAAGCTTGATGACCCCTGGCTTGATTCCTGTCCCTTCTATGCCATTCGTAATTTCCTCCATGAACATCTCATAAATTTCTGCTTCAGCCGTACCTAACTGTTGCCGAAATTTGAAATAAGGTGTCGCGCCTTCCCCCTCATAATAAAAGCCTGTCGCACAAATAATATTCATCCCTGTCGCTTCAGCAACCGCCTTCAGCAAGCCTACATGGCGGCCACATTCATTAGGAGTCGGATCCACAACCGTCTCCACTCCTTGTTGCTGCATCAGCTTAGCTACCGCTATCCCTTGTTGTTTCTTCTCCTCGAAATCAAATGTACCAAGGGTCATATCTCCTTGAAATCCCGGATAGCCAAAGAAGAAATGTTCATGAATCAATGTTTTCCCTAACTTACTCGCATCTACTGGTCCTAATACAGTCTCTACCATTCCCAATCTTTCCACCTCCAGTTCATAAAATACCATCTACAACCAAGGTATAAAGGCCTGCATACTGACTAGTTAGTATGTTACATGTTATTTTATACTAAAAATTCTGATAATTAAACAAATACGCCTTATTTCAGCTGGTATAATCTACTCCCCTGGTCAAACGACCTACACAGTAAAGTTCAGAAATTTCACTCATCTAGTACCATTACATTATTTACGAGGGTTCAGTTATTCGGTACACTGTAATCGAAACGTTTCACTAAATAACTAAAAAGGATGTGTTTGTTTGAAGAAGATAGCTGTATTACTACTCTCTCTTTTCGTTTTAGCTGCAACGGCGCTTCCATCCACCACACTTGCGAAACAACCCAGCTCGGATCACCACCAATTTCTATCGAAAAAAATGCAAGCGGTTTCAAAGAAAACGTACCGTTATTTCGAAGATTTCACAGTAGAAGAAACCGGCCTTACTTGATGCTGTACGTTTTGACGACGAAGGAAACAGGACAACAGCCCAAAAGCACACCTCACCAACCAACATTGGTATCTACATGATGAGCACCATCGCTGCTGAAGAAGCTGGCCACATTTCAAGGAAGCAAGCAGTAGATAAGATACAAACCACCCTTCATTCGCTAGAGGATATGAAAAAATGGAATGGACTATTTTACAATTGGTACAACACCTCTGATGGCTCCCTATTTACTGATTGGGGCGAGTTTATCTCCACAGTAGATAATGGCTGGTTATCGGCAGGCTTAATTGTAGTGGGACAAGCTTATCCAGAGCTTTATGATCAGTCCAATCGACTCGTTGAGAATATGGATTACTCTAAGCTTTACACTCCAGAGGTCGGTCAAATGAGAGGAGGGTATGATGTCGCCAAGGGAGAATACACTGCCCACCATTATGGAGCGCTTTACACCGAACCAAGAGTAGCAAGCTATATCGCTATCGGGAAGGGCGATGTCCCAAAAGAGCATTGGTGGAAAATGGAACGTACCATGCCAGAGAGCTGGGATTGGCAGCAGCAGACTCCAGAAGGCTACACCACTACGTATGACGGTGTCGAAGTTTTTGAGGGACACTATAGTTATAATGGAACTAAATATGTACCAAGCTGGGGAGGCAGTATGTTTGAAGCCCTCATGCCATCCCTTGTGTTAAAGGAAAAAGAGCTAGGCCAGGATGCGCTTGGTCTAAATAATAAACGGCACGCAAAGCTGCAAATTGAATACGCCAAAGAGCAAGGATACGACGCATGGGGGATGTCCCCGGCTGCAACGCCAGAGGATTACTCCGAATTTGCGGCTACGCCACTTGGAATGGAAGGATACAAATCAGACGGAACCGTTACCCCGCACGCTACTTTCCTCGCGCTGGAATATGCACCATGGGAAGCGTTAAAGAACCTAAAGCAGTTGAAACGTTTCGAAACATTTAGCAAGTACGGATTCTATGACTCCGTCAATGTAGAAACAGGAGAAGTGACCAAAGCTTACCTCGCTCTTGACCAAGGAATGTCCATGGTAGCACTAAGTAACTTTATGAACGAAGGCGTTATAAGAGATTACTTCCACCAATCTGAAATTGGCAAAGCGCCAGAAGAGCTGTTAATCAAAGAAGAATTCTCTATTCAATAAAGAATAAGAAGCTCCCTCTCCTCTTGAAGGATTGGGAGCTTTGGGCGCTCTTTCATGGAAAGATTATATTTCTCAATTCTAAAGCTCCGGTGCGTTCCACCGGAGCATTGCTATTTAAGCTGAACGGATGAGCGCTCTATAAAGTCTGTGGAAAGGTTAAAGTATTTCTCCACCTCTTCCCCTGCGAGCATTTGAAAGATGATATGCACCGCTAACGCACCTGCCTCATATTTCGGCTGACGCACCGTCGTCAGAGGTGGCGTAACATATTCCGATAGCTGTATATCATCAAATCCGATAATTGATATATCCTCAGGGACACGAATCCCCTTCTCTGTAAAAGCCTGCAGCCCGCCTATCGCCATCTCATCATTAGCGTAAAATATAGCATCCGGTAGATTCTGCTGCACAATGAGCATCTTGGTTGCTCGATACCCGCCATCTCTTGTGAAATCTCCGCCAATTTTCCACTTAGATTGAAAAGGGATATCATACTTATCAAGCGCACTTTTATACCCTTTAAACCGTTCCTGATCATCGTGAGAATCGACTGGTCCACTAACATAACCAATGGAGCGATGTCCACGCTTCATCAAATACTCTGCTGCTTGGAAGGCACCATGCTGGTTATCCACCTCCACATGAACGGCATACGGATTCTCCACTTCCCGATCAAGCACGACAATAGGAAAGTCCTCGCGCGCTGATTCTTCTATTAGCTTTGTACTTATATTGGAGGCTAAAATAATGGCACCGTCCACCCGTTTTTCCTTCAGAAATTTCGTTGCAGTGGAACGGTCTCCACCAACAGAACTGCAAGCAATCAAGTCGTATTGATTGCTTGCAGCCACTTCTTGAACACCTTTAATTAGCTCAGAGAAATAGGGACCGGACATGTCACTTAATATTAAGGCAATCGTATTCGTCTTCGTCCGCTTTAAATCAGAAGCGAAGCCATTTTTCTGGTAATTGAGCTCTTTCGCGGCTTTCAGAACCTTATCCATAGTAGCTTGACTGACCTTCTCATTGCCGTTCAGGGCATAAGAGACGGTCGAGATCGCTACCCCAGCTCGTTTAGCCACATCTTTAATTGTAGCCATTAAAATCCTCCATCTGTATGGTTTCCTATCTTCTATTGTAACAGTTGTGCTATCGTTGGCGTTATTTAATGCCCGACATGGTAAAGCCTTCTACAATGTATTTCTGGAAAAAGGCGAAGATGATAATGATCGGCACTACCATAAAGGCAGCTCCCGCCATTTGCAGCGCAAAGTTGTTAGCATATTGCCCCTGTAATAATGACAACCCGACTGACAATGTATATAGACTTTCATCATTTGCGATAATTAACGGCCACAGAAAGCTGTTCCAGCCAGCAATGAAGGTTAGAATACCCTGTACAGCGAAGATTGGTTTGGCAATAGGCATCACAAGCCGGAAAAAGATATAAAATTCTCCCGCCCCATCGAGACGTGCTGCTTCAAGTAAATCCGTAGGAATGGTTGTCATAAACTGCCGAAACAAAAAGATACTAAACGCAACCGCTAGCCCTGGCAGCACTATACCGGTCATCGTGTTGGTCAGTCCCATATAATTCAGGAGCAAATACACCGGTATCATGGTCACCTGCCCAGGAATCATCATCGTCGCTAACACAACATAGAATATTTTTTCCCGACCTTTAAAGCTATATTTGGCAAAACCGTAGCCAGCCATCGCATTAAACAGCAGCCCCACGAAAGAAAACAAGACAACGATAAGCGTATTTCGTAAGTACACCGCAAAATTCATATTTGTAAATAAGTTGATGTAATGCTCAATGGTCGGATTTTCCGGAATAATGGTTGGAGGTATAGCCAGCACTTCACTTTCTGGCTTAAAGGAACTGGAGATCATCCATATAAACGGAATAGAGACGAGCACTCCTCCTACAATCATTACCAGCATTACAATTGACTTTTCTACTTTACCTGCCTTCGTTACAGTAGCCATCTCGCTTCACCCCTCTCCATTAATACTCCGTATCCGACTTTCTAAACTTAAACTGAATAAGCGTTACGACAATAATCATGGCGAACAACACAAACGACCCTGCAGCGGCGTAGCCAAATTCACTAAATCGAAAGCCTTCCTTATAAATGAAAAGCGCAACAGAAATTGTTCCATCTAAGGGTCCTCCATCCGTCATGACGAACGGCTCTTCGAAAAACTGCATCCAGCCGATTAAGGTCGTCACCGTTACAAAGAAGGTAGCGTAACGAAGCAATGGCAAGGTAACGCTAAAGAGCATCTGAAATCGGTTTGCGCCATCTATTTTAGCTGCTTCATAATACGATTTCGGTATCCCCTGTAATGCTGCAAGGAATATAATCATATTAATGCCAATCCCTTTCCAAACAGCTAATAGGATGAGAGAGATTTTAGCCATGAGGGGGTCTTCCAGCCAGGCGACCTTATCGATTGAAAAGAAGGATAAGATATAGTTAAACAACCCATACTCCGTGTTGTATAAATACCCCCAAATAACAGCAACCGCAATAATATTAGTAATCGAAGGCATATAATAAACCGCACGAAAAGTGTTAAACACCCAGCTCGTCCCATAGTTTAGTAACAACGCTATGGATAAAGAACAGGCAATCACGAGCGGCACACCAAACACGACGTAAAATAACGTATTGAATATGGATTTAATAAACGTATCGTCCGCGAATAAATCCTGATAATTTTCTATTCCCACAAAGGAAATAGACGACCAATCGGCAAGACCCTTTAAATTCATATCCGTAAAGCTGATAAAAAAGGCTATAACAATTGGAAAAAGGCTAAACAAGGACAGTAACACGACAGCTGGTGCTATGAACATATAGGGATGTCTATTTTTAAATTGATTCATATGAACCCACCTATCTCGAGATGACATGGATAGAGGATGATGGAAACACCGCGCCACCACCTCCTCCATTGGTTTTTACTCTTCCACTAATTCCTTCGCCTTCTGATTAAACTCCTCCAGCTCTTTATCCAAATCTGCTCCACCCTCTGTCACTCGTTCAATGGAGCTGAGTAATTCCTGAGCGATTCGCTCAAATTGCTTTGTCTGCAGTCCTGGCTTCGTATTCTCTAGCTGCTCTCCGAACGTTGCATACATAGGATCATCCTGCATTACTGGGTCTTCCCACGCTTCTGTTCTAGAAGGCAGGGTATTGGACTCTTCCAGCCAGTCCAGCTGCGTTTCCACTTCGGTCATGAAGGAAATATACTCTAAAGCTCCTTCTTTATTATCTGAGCTTTCAAAGACGGAAAGATTAGACCCACCCATACTAGATGTGTTCTGCTCCTTTTCCGGCATAACCGCTGTAGCCCATTTCCCCTCTAAATCAGGAGCTTGATCGTTAATAATATTAATCATCCACGGCCCGCTAAAGAACATTGGCTTCGTACCATCTTTAAATGCCTCAACTATGTCCTTGCCTTCCTGCGTTGGACTTAGACCTTCTTTAAAATAGCTCGTATAATATTCCATAGCCCCTTTAAACGCCTCTGATTCGAAATTTAGCTCTCCATTTTCTAAATCCGCTTCATAGCCATTCTGCCAAGCAAAAATGAACGGCGTAATCTGATCATTACGATCAATATCCAAGCCATACATATCTTCTCCGCGATCAGAAAGCTTCGTAGCAGCATCCTTTAAATCATCCCACGTTTTTGGAGGCTCCTCATAGCCCGCTTCCTTCAATAAATCGGTCCGATAATAGATAACCCTTGTATCTACATACCATGGCACGCCCACTACCTGATCCTCATACTCCATCGTTGATACAGATCCATCAAAGAAATTGCCCTTTGAGAAATTAGGATAGTCTTCCATGTACTCTGAAATATCAAGCAATGCGCCAGCATCAGCAAATTCTGATACCCACGTCGTCCCTAGCTGCACGACATCAGGGCCATTGCCAGAAGCCACTGCTGTGAGGAGCTTATCATGGGCCTTATCCCAAGGAATAGCCTGTACATCCACAGTCATATCCGAATGCTCTTCTTCGAATGTCTTACTAAAATCCTGAAGCTTCTTACCCTCTTCTCCCATAGCCCACACCGTTACGGTATTTTTGTCCCCATCCCCTGAAGACGAACTATTGGAACACCCTACCAACCCAAGCATAACTAATAATAAAGCCATTACAGTCATCACATTCCACTTCACTCACACGCACCCCTTTAGTAAAAAAGTTTAATTGAAACGTTTCGATACACGCATTATAATGTATTGTGTATCCGCTTTCAATAGATTTGCTGATTTTTTTGAAATCTTTTTAAATCGTTATAATATTGCGTTTTAAAAGGTTGACTTGTGGATTTACCCAAATTATACTGCACCTATATGTTTCTTGAAACGTTTCACTAATTCGTTTTTTAGGAGGGGACTATATGACAGATAAGCAATTAAATAATCTATTAAAGCAAATGACGATGGAAGAAAAGGTAGGACAGCTTGTGCAACTAGCTACTCCTTTCTTTAAAGGGGCAACAGATCGGGGCGAAATTACAGGACCGATGGAGAATATGAATATTAAGGAAGAGGATATACCCAATACAGGGTCGGTTTTAGGGGCTTCAGGAGCCAAGGAAACAATCAACATACAAAAAGTACATATGGAGGATAACAGGCTTGGAATCCCATTATTATTCATGTCCGATATTATCCATGGGTTTAAGACTATTTTCCCTGTCCCATTAGGCATTTCTTGCTCTTGGGACTTAGAGCTTGCTGAACAAAGTGCCGCCATTGCTGCAAAGGAAGCATCCACAGCCGGAGTCCACGTCACCTTCGCTCCTATGGTGGATTTATCGAGAGAACCAAGATGGGGAAGAGTAATGGAGGCTACTGGTGAGGATCCCTTCCTAAATAGCACCTTTGCCCGAGCGTTCGTTCGCGGGTATCAAGGAGATTTAGAACACGACACCTCCAAGGTTGCCTCTTGTGTTAAGCATTTCGCCGCATATGGAGCACCAGAGGGAGGACGAGACTACAACACTGTTGATATGTCTGAGTGGATGCTGCGGGAGCACTATCTCCCCGCCTATAAAGCAGCATTAGATGAAGGAGCCCAAATGGTAATGACCGCCTTCAATATATTAAATGGCGTCCCATCCACTGGGAACGCTCCCCTCTTAAGAGGCATTCTTCGAGAAGAATGGGACTTTAACGGAGTACTCATATCCGACTGGGGAGCAGTAAAAGAGCTTATCCCCCACGGTGTAGCAGAAGGAGCAAAACAAGCTGCAGAACAAGCGATGAATGCTGGAGTCGATATTGAAATGATGACCTCCTGTTACACGAACCATATCCAGGAATTAATTCATGAAGAGGCTTTAGAGGAGGCTATGCTGGATGAAGCTGTGATGCGTATTTTACAGCTGAAGCAGAAGCTAGGATTATTTGAAAACCCTTACCGAGGTGCGAATGAAGAAGAGGAGAACCAGATCGTCCTCTCCAAAGAGCACAGAGATGCAGCAAGAAAGCTAGCTGGTCAATCTATCGTTCTATTAAAAAACGAACATATCTTGCCGCTAGAGGCAACGCAAAACATCGCCTTAATCGGCCCTTTCGCACAGAGCACCGATATTCTTGGTCCATGGTCATGGGGAGGTTCCTCTGAGGATACGATTACGGTACATGCAGGCCTCTCCCAATATGTGTCACAGGACAAGCTCTTTGCAGCAAAAGGCAGTGATATTGAAACAAGCACAGAGCAACAGCTTCAAGCTGCACTATCAACGGCACAGAATGGAGATGTTATTGTCGCAGCATTAGGAGAACATTCGGATATGAGCGGAGAAGCTGGCTGCCGAGCGGACATCCGTATCCCTGAAGTACAATTGGACCTATTGAAAAAGCTGAAAGAACTAGGTAAACCTATCGTCACCGTATTATTTAACGGCCGTCCCCTTGATCTAAGGGAAGTCCTTGACAACTCCGACGCAGTAATCGAAGCCTGGTATCCTGGAACCGAAGGCGGCAACGCACTATCGGACATCCTATTTGGAACCATAAACCCATCAGCTAAGCTAACCATGTCCATGCCTTATTCCGTTGGTCAAGTACCAATCTATTACAACCGCTTCAACACTGGACGACCTAAAGACGCACCAGATGCCCAGGAACGCTACGTTTCTCAATACCTGGATATACCAAATGAACCACTCTTCCCATTTGGCTACGGGTTAAGCTACACGCACTTTGAATACAGCAATCTAACCCTATCCAACAGCCAAATAGATGAAGACAGTATCCTTTCTGTCACGACAACTATTACTAATGCCGGACAAATCGCAGGCGAAGAAATTGTCCAATGCTATGTAAGAGACCTTGTAGGAGAAGTCGTCCGTCCCTTGAAAGAGCTAAAGGACTTCACTAAAATTCACCTACAGCCCGGAGAATCAAAGAACGTTACCTTCGACATCAGGGAAGAACAGTTAAGGTACCACCATGCTAATTTAGAATATAAAAGCGATAACGGAGAATTTGAATTATATGTAGGCCCAAGCAGTGCAGAAGGCCTGAAGGAGAAATTTCGGTTGAGGAAGCAAAGGTAGGTATTTACTAGAGGAACATTATGAAGGTGCTGTTATCCATTGGAGGACAGCACCTTACTCAATTATTTCATATTACTCCACATCTAGTGGAAGTCTTACTGTAATGTCAATCTCCCACTCCACTGTCTCTCTACATCTACATTTTTTTCAAAAAAAGCTCTGTTCTTTATGATTTATGGTTACGGAAAGGACATTAAGTTGCTCCTTATTCCCTCACTAATTTCACAACAGATTCCACATGGTATGTTTGCGGAAACATATCCACTGGCTGAATGCCGTCAACTTTGTATCCGTTCTTGACTAAATACTTCAAGTCGCGAGCCTGGGTTTCCGGATTACAGGAAACGTACACGACCCGTTTCGGCTTAAGCTTTACTACGCTTGATAGGAATGCTTCGTCACTCCCGGTCCGGGGCGGGTCCATGATGACGACATCCGCTTTATCTCCACGTGCTGCCATGTCGACCATAAACTTACCTGCATCGCCTTGATAAAATCTTGCATTCTTTATTCCGTTTCGCTTGGAATTTCGAATAGCGTCGCGTACTGCATCCTTGTTCAGCTCGACGCCGATAACCTTGCCGGCCTTTTGACTAGCAATAAGACTAATAGTGCCAATACCACAATACGCATCCACTACGGTTTCTTTCCCGGAAAGCTCTGCCATTTCAATGGCTTTAGTATAGAGCTTCTCCGTTTGGACTGGGTTAATCTGATAGAAGGATTTTGCTGAGATCTCAAACTTCAGTCCACCAAGTGTGTCCGTTATCGTTCCTTTGCCGAACAGTACCTTCTCTTGTTCACCGAGCACCATGCTAGTTTTTCGATTATTTACGTTTTGGAGTATCGTTGTAATTTCTGGATGAGCTTGGCGCAATGCCTTCACAAAGTTGTTCTTTCCTTTAAACTCCGACGATGCCGCTACAAGGACGACCATAATTTCCCCGCTTACCTTCCCGACCTTAATTAGCACGTGGCGAAGGAAGCCTCTGCCTGTGTCTTCGTTGTACGGCTGCATTTTGAAGGACTTCATCATGCCTTTAATCGTCTGCACAATTTCATCTGCTTTCGGATCATGGATGAGGCAGCGATCCATCGGAATAATGTCATGCGTATTTTGAGCATACAGCCCGCCTATCACTTGCCGTTGCTGATTAAGGCCAAAGGATGTGTGGCTCTTATTTCGGTAATCATAAGGGTGGTCCATTGTCATAATAGGCTCTGGCTTACCAAATGGTTTCATGAGTACATCCACCGTCTCCTGCTTGAAACGGGTTTGCGCCTGCTGATTCATATGCTGAAGCTGGCAGCCACCGCACTCATAATAGTAAGGACATGGCGGGGCGACTCTATCTTTAGAAGATTCAATGACCTGCTTCAGCTCCGCATGTACAAACTGTCCCTTTTTGGAAACCAGCACCTCTGCCTTTTCTCCAGGCATCAGATGGGCTATCTCCAGCCTCTCTCCTTTCCACTGGGCAATGCCTTTCCCTTCACTAGTCAAACCAGAGCAGGTTACCTCTGCCGTTACAGCTTTACCACCATGCTTTGAAGCATTGTTTGCTTTTCCTTTGGCAGAGCTACGCTTTTGATGGCCCTCTAGAGCGTGTGGCTTTCTATTCTGTTTATCCGATCTATGTTGTTTTTTTCCTGCATTTTTAGATTTATGGTTCTTCCGTTTATTCATACGAACTTCCTTCTGTTCTTATTTGACACCCTATTATATACTACTCTGCACAGACAGTAAAACGAACATACCCCTTACCGCCATAGCCTACCACTCTTCCAGCACTAACTCATGGTTAATGCTGGCGCCAACCTCATACCCTTCACTTGCTGCCTTCATTAAACCAGAGAAAGTATTCTTAGCATCTCCAATAATATACATCCCTTTAACTGACGATTCTCCACCCTCTTGTGTATGATATTCGCCCATCTCTCCAAGCCCAATACCTAACTTAGCTGGAAGACGGCTTGCCTGGGTTGCCCCAGTCTCCATAAGGAAACCGCCACTTCTCTCCAATGCGTCTCCTGTTGCTGTAATCACCTTTTCTAGGCGACCATCTGTAGATTGCAAGCATTCAATCGGTGTTTCTATCAGTGGAATATTTCGTTCCATTAATTCCCGCTTCTCCTCTTTTGTTATCTTGGCAGGACCATTGGTAAAAATCATGACATCTTGACTCCAATTGCAAATCAGTTTGATATAGGACATTAGCCATTCTTCATTGCCGAATATAGCTAAGGGCTCCTCTCTTCTTTCCCACCCATCACAATAAGGACAAGGAAATACTGATGTTCCATATACTTCTTGTAATCCACGTATATCAGGAAGCTCCTCCTTCATACCAGTCGCAAAGATAACTCGTTTACTAAGAACGTCGCTTCCCATTTCCGTTGCCACCTTAAACAAGGAATCCTCCTTCTTTACGTCGACTGCTCTATCCTTTCTATAAACCACATTTGGATAGCGCTTTAATTGATCTACCGAAATCTGTTTGAACTCTCCGGGACTTATCCCATCTCTTGTTAAGAAACCGTGAGAAGAACGAGTAACTTGATTTCTCGCCTCCTGAGCATCTATCACTAGTACCTTTCTTCTTGACCTTCCAAGGACTAAGGCAGCGCTTAATCCTGACGCTCCCCCACCGATAATAACGACGTCCCACATACTATTTTTCATTCATCCCGCTCCCCTTCTTAGCGATAACTTTTGCTGTAACTCCTTCATAGAAACCTTCCATATGTCCAATGGGCAGACGCTGCTGAATATTCTCTTGCTCAACAATTACAAGCTCGTCTGTTCGTGTCATATCATCAGCAATCAGCATAGACCCTGGAAATTCATCCGCACGTGCTCCTTCTGGAAGCCCCGAGTCCTCCTTGTACAGTCCTAGATATATTAAGATTCCATGATCTGATAACAGCTGTGCCACCTTTTCAAACAACAGCCGCCTATCCTGTTGAGCAAGATGGACATAAGCAATCAGCACAAGATCAAATGTATCCTCACTTGTATAAGATAGTACATCCCCTGCCTCAGCCTTAATGGAATATCCTTTTTTGTCTGATTCTGAACGGATAAACTCTACAGCTGCTGCTGACTGATCAATGCTTGTCACATCCCATCCCTTTTCGGCCAGCCAGAAGCTATTCCCACCTTCTCCAGCACCTAAATCAATGGCTTTACCCGGTTTGTGCCTATTCATTGCTGCTACAAGCATTTCATCAGGAAATGTCCATGGATACTCATTGCTTCTATATAATTCCTCCCAATGCTCTTTGTCCGACACTCTCTTATTCCTCCTCTGTTTCCAACAGCCCGTTCTTAAAAGTTCTCCAAGCTAAATCTGGGATATCCTTTGGAGCAACGGAACCATTGTTTTTCGTTTCCCATGCTGTAAAAAGAATGCCATCATACATATGAAAAACCCATGCATCCGGGACGTAGGCTTGAAGATATCCAGCCTCTCTCAAGCTTTTGATTATTTCAGCTAAAGCTTTATTTACCTGTGAGAACTTACACGTCTCCGGATCATGGTCTTCATGCTCCCGATGCTCTTTATACAAAAGGTGAAAGCCATCTCCTCCTGCATTTCGCTTCATGATTTCCTTCATTTGCTCAAGGGGATCCCCCTGGTTTTCCTTGGCCTCTTGAAAAATAACCATCTGTTTTTGAATCAAGTGTTCATGAATATGTTCAAATAATGTTTCTCTAGTATTAAAATATCGGTGAAGTGTCATCCGACTAACTCCAGCCTCTGCCGCAATGGTTTCGAGCAATGCATACTCATCCTCCGACAAAACTCGAATAGCAGCTTCCATAATGTTCCTTTGCGTTTTATTCATTCTAATACTCCTTATATGTTACTTTTATATAAAATATGTTACACCCACGCAACTATTGCGTCAATCTATTTGTTTTAACCCTGCAATACATGAGGATTCATTTACTAACAACAACGGTCTTTAACAGCCCCGAAAATAAAAAAGACTCCTCCGCCGTAAACCACACGGGGGAGAAGCCATATATTAAGGAAGATAGTGCTCTACGAGTGTTTAGCGTTTTTGCCTAACGAGAAACACTAATGTTGCGAGCAATATAATACCAGCTAATAGATAAGAAGAATAGACCACTAATGGAAGGTCTGCATTCATATTTTTCACACCGATACCTATAAAAGCCCAGACGAATACAAGGGGGTACACCCAGTCCTTCTCTTTCTTCAAAAACGTGATTGCTAATACTGTTGCCACTATAAGCAGAAGGAACGCCCAGACTGAGTCAGAAATTCCAAAGCCGTCCCAGCCAAGATAAGTTACATAATAACTAATGTTGGCAATAGTAGCGACACTAATCCAGCCAAGATATACAGAGAATGGTACTACGTCCAAAAAGACAGCATCCGTCTCCTTCAGCTTTACGTATAAGCGGAGGAGCGTGAGCAGTAATAGCACCATAACGATAACGGATATCGCAAAGAACTCGTAGTGCCACATGAAAATCCATAAGCTATTTAGTACACAGCTCAACACAAATAAAGCACTCGTAGTTTGGTATAAGGGAAGGTTTCTCCGGCTTGCAGGAAACTGCCGCAAAACCCATATTCCTAGCAGTATGTAAATCAGCCCCCATATACTAAACACATAGCCAGCTGGAGTGAAGATTACATCAAGCTTGTTGGAGATCTCCCCCGTCGTCTGACCATTCAGCGGAAGAGCGTTAGCGAGAATATTTACCGTTACGACAAGCAGATACGCTACAAGATTCGCAATCCATTTCCCCATCTATACCACTCCTTTCCATACATACTGATACATACTATTCCTAATTGGGGAGAAATAAAACATTTCCCTGCACATTATCCTATAAAAACAATAGCAGCACATAAAACCGGCTATTTTTAGACTTGTTGGGCGATTATCGTTTTCAGAACGACTTTTTTCCTTTATATTGAGTAATCAAGAAGGTACTTCTTAAGATAGCGATATGAAGGAGGGAACGTCATGCTTTACATATGGCATATTGAGAAGATCATTGAACAAACCCTGCAGAAACACCATTTACAAATAGAGTATCAGTTCAGCAATAACCTATCTGCGCCAATGAGCTACAATGTTTCTACCAATACCATTACCTTTAATTACCTGGAGGTCAATGGCTATATTAGTAAGATGAAGATAAGAGACTCGGATGAGCACCTTGTCCGATCCATGCTTTACCACGAGATCGGCTACTACTTGACGTTCAAAAAGCACAAGCACGACCTGCGTACACTGATGTATGGCGAGGAGGAAGAAGTCGAAGCGTTGAAGGCCGAAATTGAACGAAATGCGTGGGATTACGGAAGAACGCTCGTACCTGATACGCTCATAGAAACATACGACAAGATGCGCGAGCGGGACCGCGTACTCTTAGATGGGTTATAGCAAACCAAGATGTGCCATTCCCTTTTTTACGGGGAGTGGCATGTTTTGCTTTTGGAAGGTGTTTGATCCGTTTATGGTAGGAAGGGATGTTTGGGCAATCCCTCCCTTCCCTGCTGCCCAGCCTCGTATGGTGCAGTAGAGAACTTTTCTTGAATGCTGGCTTTCTCTTTATATTTAAATACCACCTCAAAAAAAGGAATGCGGAAGGTCGTACAGGTCATCCTATTAGATATACAGCAAGACCTCATAGTGGACAATAGGAGACGGTTTATGATGGAATGCTTACGTAACCAATCATTTCAACGAGTATGAGTTAGCTAATGGAGGTAATAGGAATGAAAGCAGCTTGGTTTAATCAGTTTGGAGAGGCGAAGGATGTATTAGAAGTAGGAGAAATAGAAAAACCGCAGCCTGGACATGGGGAAGTATTAATACGAATGAAGACGTCTGGTGTGAACCCTTCAGATACTAAGAAACGAAGCGGCTCCTTCTTAGATTTGTTGGATAACGGTGCTGTTATTCCAAACAGTGACGGAGCGGGTATTATTGAAGCTGTTGGAACGGGAGTCCCTCATAGTCGCATTGGGGAGCGCGTTTGGGTCTATCAGGCTCAATATAACCGTTTGCAGGGAACTGCCGCTCAATACGTAGCCATTGATACGAATAGAGCTGTTCGTTTACCGGAAACAACCTCCTTCGTGGAAGGAGCGGGAATTGGAATACCGATTATGACGGCACATCGCTGCGTCTTTTCCGATGGACCAGTTGAGGATCAATTGCTCTTTATTACAGGTGGTGCCGGCCGGGTTGGACATTATGCTATCCAATTGGCAAAGCAAGCAGGCGCAACCGTAATTACGACAGCTAGCAATGAAGCAGCACGTCAATTTTGCTTCGAGGCAGGTGCAGATTTAGTCGTAGACCACACGAAGGCAGACATGGTGGAACATATTCTCGAGTTTACAAATGGTCAAAAAGTAGATCGAGTTATTGATGTAGAATTTGGGGCTAATCTGGACAATGTGTTACAGGTTATAAAAATAGGCGGTACCATTGCAACCTATTCTTCTACGGTTATTCCCGAACCAAAGCTGCCGTTCAAGCAGATGATGTTCATGAATCTTACCATTAGAATGGTCATCGTATATGCCATGCCGGAAGAAGCTAAGAAGGAAGCAATACGTGATATTACTGCAGCTCTCGAACAAAACAGACTCCAGCACAGAACGCTCGATACATTTTCGCTGGATGAAATAGAGGATGCAAATATAAAAGTGGAGCAAGGGGAAGGATACGGCAGCGTTATTGTTGAAATACCTTAACGTAGGATTCGATATGTATTTGGGGTTATGTGTCCCTTAAAGAAGGGAACCCTACATATGGTCGTACTTAATCTGAAAAAGGAGTGATCACGATGAACACCAAACAATTTGATAAGATCAAGAACGGTAAAGGATTTATCGCAGCCCTCGACCAAAGTGGAGGAAGTACACCGAAGGCACTAGCAGATTATGGCGTACCGGAAGATGCTTATTCAAGCGAAGAGGAAATGTTTGATCGCGTTCACCAAATGCGTACGAGAATCATTACCTCTCCGGCTTTTGATTCCGACCGCATCCTTGGAACTATTTTATTTGAACAAACGATGGACCGTGAAATTAAGGGCAAATACACTGGGGATTACCTAGATAGTAAAGGTGTTGTCCCATTCCTAAAGGTAGACAAAGGACTGGCAGACAAAGAGAACGGTGTCCAGCTCATGAAGCCTATTCACGACTTAGACGAAACACTGAAACGTGCGAACGAGCGCAACATATTTGGTACAAAAATGCGTTCGGTTATCCATGAGCCAAACGAAGCTGGTATTAAAGCTGTTGTCGACCAGCAATTTGACGTTGCTAAACGCATCATGGAAGCAGGTCTTGTCCCAATTATCGAACCAGAAGTAAACATTCACAGTGAGGATAAAGAGAAATCAGAGGACATTCTGAAAGAGGAAATTCTCAAGCATTTGAACAGCTTATCCAATGAGGAGCACGTCATGCTTAAGCTATCTATTCCTACAAAAGCCAATGCATACAAGGAATTAGTTGAGCATCCAAACGTTGTCCGCGTCGTTGCACTATCTGGCGGCTACCCAAGAGAAGAAGCCAATGAGAAGCTAAGAGAGAACGAAGGCGTTATCGCAAGCTTCTCCCGCGCTCTGATCGGCGACTTAAACGCCAATCAATCCGACGAGGAATTCAACCAGACACTAGACCAGACCATCGAAGGCATTCATGACGCTTCTGTAAATAAAAAATAACAATAGAAAGCCTCTCAACAGGGATTCCCCCTTTGAGAGGCTTTTTTTTGCTAAGTAGGATAAACCAAACTCTCCAGTCCTACAGGGACGTCACTGCATCTGTAATAGATTGCTGCCCAGAAACCACTTGGAATTCCTTCCCAATGGTTGAATCATGAACGAGTGTTTCTAGAATAACACGGGCCACGTCTTGCCTTGGAACTTCTCCTCGCTCCACCTCAGCAGCTGCCTCTACGTGACCGGTACCATCATCATTCGTTAATTTTCCTGGATGAATGATGGTGTGATTTAAATTCGTTCCTCTTAACCATTCATCTGCATAATGCTTGGCAACAACGTATGGTGCAAAGGATTCTGACGCAGACTGAATTGCTTCCCGTCTCGTGTCAAAGGAGCTGATCATAACATACCGCTTAACCCCGGCCTGCTCAGCCGCCTTCATCGTTTTTATCGCACCATCCAAATCAATCATCATCGTTTTATCCGGACCGGTATGCGGACCTGAACCAGCAGTAAAGACAAGTGCATCAACCCCTTTTGCAGCTTCTACAATGTTGTCTACTTCCCCTTCCAGATCAACAATGGCCGTTTCCGCCCCTAAATCGTGGAAATAGGAAGCCTGCTCTTCTTTACGAATCAACGCTCTCGCTTTCAGGCTATCATGGTCTTGAATGTCCTTTACCAAGTGCTTTCCAATCTGACCATTCGCTCCTACAATAAGTACTTTCATTCTATCTCCTCCATTTCATTCATTCTATTATGAAACAAACTCTTGAGGTTATTATAGCTTTCATGGGTACTTATATATATGTAACCTTTTTTCGGGGAAAAGAAACAAGGGAATGGGAGTGGAGTGCACATCATCAGCCCCCTCTCTTTTTTTTGCCTAGGGAGAGGGAGCTGCATGTAACTATTTCTGGTGTTAGAAGGGCGTTTTTTTATCTTTGCTCTGGATCAGCTTCCAACAGTAAATCAACCAGATGGACAGCATCCATGTTCTGGGTAACTCCTTCTCGTTCTATTCCTAGCTTCATTTGTAAGAGACATCCTGGATTTGTGGTCACGACTGAATCTGAATTTGTGCTACAGACGTCTTTCATTTTTACATCTAAAATATCCATGGAATCTTCGTAATGAATAATATTATAGATACCAGCAGACCCACAACAGAAATCAGGGCGGGATAACTCTTTTAACGTAACACCTGGTACCTTTTGTATTAACTGGAGTGGTGGATTTTTAACATGCTGCACGTTAGTCATATGGCAAGAGGGCTGGTACGTAATGGTTCTATCCACCTGCTTATGGAATGACAAATCCTCAATTTCTATAAGAACTTCTGAAATATCCCTGATTTTGGACACGAACTGCTTAGCACGCTTATGCCACAAGGTACCCTCTTCAAATAAATGATGATATTCTACCATACGAGCACCGCATCCCCCTGCGTTGTTAACAATATAATCTATTTGCTCCTGCTCAAAGGCTTCTATATTACGCTTCGCAAGCTCTACGGAATCCTCTATCTTTCCAGAGTGAGCGTGCAGCGCACCACAACAAGTTTGCTGTCCCGGTAATATCACTTCAAACCCACAGCGCAGTAGCAATTCTATAGTATTCTGATTGGTTCGGAAAAATACACTATCCATCACACATCCTGTAAAGAATGCGACCTTTGCCTGTGCTGGTCTTTTCCGTATATATCGATTTTCCCTTTGGGAGCGCTCTTTTGGTGACGGCTGGGGCGGTATCACCTGTTCAAACTTATCCAAATGCAGGGGAGCTAGTTTCGTTAGACGCGCCATATTGGCAAAGGCTTGAATCCCACTCCGTTGATAAAACCAGGATAAGTTGCCAAGTGTATTCATCCACTTATCGGATGGGAAAAAGGTACCAAATAGAAATTCTTCCACTTTTAGTTGCGATGGCGATTTTATTTTATGGTCCTCAATTACCTCTTTTGCTCCTTCTAAGATGTGCCCATATTGCACATCGGTTGGACAAACCGTTGTACAAGCCATACACCCAAGACACTTTTCAATCGGTTCTTCTAAATCTTCAATCGCAGCCTTTCCTTCCGCTACCATTTTCACCAGGTTGATGCGTCCTCTAGGAGAGTGTGTTTCTCTCTCCATCGTTTCGTAGGTAGGACAAGCGGGAAGACAATAGCCACATTGGACACAATCAAACGTCTTATCATAATTAATCTTCTGCTGTAGAGATTGTAGCTCACTCATTTTGCAACACCAGCTTTTGACCTTTTTCAGGAAATATTTTTCCTGGGTTCATAATTCCGTTCGGATCCCAAGCATCTTTAATCCGCTTCATCATTTCTAAGCCAGCATCTCCAAGCTCCTGTTTCATAAACGGTGCTTTCATCGTTCCTATCCCATGCTCCCCAGATAATGTACCACCAAGGTCAATGGCTGCCTGAAAAATTTCCTCTACAGCTCGCTCCACGCGAGCCATTTCTTCTTGATCTCGCTGATCACACAAAATATTGGGATGGAGGTTGCCATCACCCGCATGGCCAAACACCACTACGTCTAAGTGGTATTTTTCTTTAATGCTTTGAAGCCGATCCATCATATCAGGAATTTTACTTCGCGGTACAGTTGCATCCTCGGAAACCTTAGTGGGCTTAATCCGAGCAATAGCTGGAGAAACTTGCTTCCTCGCATTCCATATCCTTGAGGCTTCCTCCCTTGTTGTCGGGATACTTACACGAGAGGCGCCAATTTCATGCATGATTTCTTCAATTAAGGACGTTTCAATTCTAAGTGTTTCCGGATGTCCATCTAGCTCAATTATTACAATCGCATCTGCCTCCATGGGCAGTCCTGACGGTTTGAAATGTTCTACAGCATGAATGCATGCTTGATCCATGAGCTCCATTTTCGTAGGTAGTATTCCAGACGTTAAGGTGCGCGATATAGCCCTTCCAGCTGTCTGAACATTGTTAAACTCGACCATTATCGTTTGGACAGCTGGTGGTTTTGGAACAAGCTTTAACGTAGCTTCCGTGATGATGCCAAGCATTCCTTCCGACCCGATGATTAATTTTGTTAAGTCAAACCCTGTCACATTTTTTATCGTCTGCCCCCCTGTACGTATGACATCACCTTCTGGAGTCACAAGTTCTAATCCTAATACAAAATCCTTTGTCACTCCATATTTCAGACCACGGGGTCCACCTGAATTTTCAGCGAGATTCCCTCCTATTGTAGCAACATGGGCACTGCTTGGATCTGGTGCATACATAAGCCCGTGTTTTTCAGCCTCTTCGTTTATACGAGCAGTGAGCACACTTGGGGAAACGGTTACGGTCAAATCATCCGCACTCATTCCGATTTGTTCTGGCCATTGTGATAAATCTAGAACTATGCCACCGTATACAGGAAGGGGGCCGCCACTTAAACAAGTTCCTTGCCCACGGGGATAAATAGGAATATGAAATTGGTTGGCTATTGTAACAATGTGAACAACTTCCTGTTTATTCTTAGCCTGAATAACTACGTCTGGAAGATGTTCACCGAAGGAAGCATCAAAGCTATAACTATACCGATCTGATAGTTCAATCATTATTTGCGAATCTGGTATTTCTTCTCTAATAGCTTCCATCCAATGAGTCACTCAATCCCCTCCTTTTCCTTGGTCTTCACTAAATAACAATGATTCAGGATTGGTTGTAATCATTGTTCTTACTATATCTTCCTCCATCCCTTCCTCTAACAGCTCCTTAATAAATTGATTTAACCCCTGAACGGGGGTAGGATTGTGAGGCTGCCCATAATCCGTTACTAGAATACAAGAATCAGCTCCTAGAGACTGAATAGATTCAGCCATTTGAGGGATCGTAATATTATTAAAATCATTTCCACATGCTAAATAGCATTTCTCGATGTAGCACCCTTGGTTCACTAATTTCCTTTGTAAATCCATGGGAATCCGGGCAATTCCGAGGTCCGCATGTTGAATTAATATTTTTTCCACTCCTATTGACCTTGCTTCTTCTACCAATATATCCACTTCGTAAGGAGAAAGATGACCTGTGGCAAGTATGGCATCGTATGAAGCTATCAAATATAGAATCCGCTTCACTTCGTCTTTTACTTGGTGGTCCTTTGTTAATATAGTTAGATTAGACTGCGAATCATCCAGTGTCGTTTCACTATTAAAGAACCGTTCCTGCCGATGCTCAGCAAAATACTTTGCGTGCTGATGGGCTGATATAGTGGGCATCCATATCATTTTAGCCCCCATACGTAATGCCATATCTACAGCATGAGAGGAAAGTCCACCAGTAAATAGATTACAAACCAGTCCACCATAAACGTGCATATCTGGAATTTTCTCCCGAATAAGAGCAGCTCGATCAAAGGTCGCTCCTTCGTGCGCCTTCATTACTAACCCTTTCATTCCAGCCTTCCTCGCTTCCTCTACTAGCTCCCAATCCGTCTGTTTCCTGGGAAAAGCACTAGGAGAGCTATGAACATGAAGTTCATAAGCTCCCTTAAGTAGTGGATGGTATTCGAATTGGTTGTCCCTATTATCATACATAACAAAGCGCCTCATTAAAGAAGACATGCAGTTCTTCCATTAATGCTTGAAACTCTGCATTGTCACTATACATGAAATCGTTATGCTTACCGTTTATTTCGTAATAAACCTTCGGACATGCTGCCGTATTAAATAGAGAGATAGATTCCTCAACTGGATGAAGAACATTATTTCTTCCATGCGCCACAAACAATGAAGTATCTCCTAATTTCTTAACCGATTCCTCCGCATCCAGCTCCAAAATAGAATCGGTGAATTGGATACGTGTCTGTCCGCCAAATCCCTTCTTAGAAGCCAATTCTTGGTCCACATATTCACGGGTAGGAGGATCTAACAAATAGTGTAAAAAAGGATTTGCAGGCTTTGATTCCCCGTTTGTCACTCGCAATACTCTGTCTTCATATACCTCCTCCAGCACCTTCAACCAATTTTCATAAGAATGAATCGTTTTCAGCCAACGCTCCCCATTATAAAATCCGTTCAAGGCTGCTATAGCTGCTATGTCCTCTTTCTCTGCTACACGGACAACGTTTGCTCCACCCATGCCCCATCCAATCAGGCCGATACGCTCATGATCCACTACACTTTGTGCGCGTAAGAATGTCAATGCATTACGGATATCCTCCACCTGCTCCTCCAAAATGACACGGGCAGGATCTCCTTCGCTATCTGCAAAGCCACGATAATCAAAGCCGAAGCATACATACCCTTTTGCAGTAAGAGCTTCTGCAAACATTTTGGGATAAAATTCATTCACCCCTTGATACCCGGAGTTAGCGATAATTGCTGGCTGCTTCCCCTTCCCTTCGTAATCATCTGGTAAATAAAGCATCCCCTGTAGCTTATAGCCTTCACTGTAGAACTGAACGGATTTCTCAATCATTGGTCTCTCTCCCTTTACTTTTATGAATTTAATGCTTGATCAAACGATTGTTTAAATTTTTTACAAGCATTATTTAAATGTTGATACATTTCTTCTTTTGCTTGGCTGCCATTCCCCAGTCGGATAGCTGTATAGATTCGTTCATGCTCGCTGAGCACCTGGGCGCGCTTTTCGGAAATTCCCATGTTCTTCTTCAGGGAGAACCGGATAGCTTTATCATATAAAGTTGTTACACTCTCTACACTGTGTACAAGTATTGGGTTGTAAGTGGCCTGTACAATCGCATTATGAAAGGCAATATCCTCTTTATAGCCTACGCGATTATCATTTTGGGAAGCTCGAAGGTCTTCTAATTTCTCTTTAATTCTTTCTTTATCTTCTGCGGTCCCACGTTCGGCAGCCAATCGAGCAGCCTCAGTTTCTAGAATGATTCGTGTTTCTAGTAGATTTAATACTTCTTCCGAATCTACAAACTCAAATTGAGTTTCCTCTATTAAATTAGTAAGGGACGTTGCCTGCACTATACTACCGCCTCCCTGCTTGGACACGGTTAATCCACTTGCTTCCAAAACGCTTAATGCCTCTCGCACTGGTGTACGGCTAACACCGAACATTTCTGACAATTGCTTTTCTGTTGGTAATCGATCACCAGGTTTCATCTTCTCTTCATGAATGTATTCCTTGATACGATCAAATACTTGCATAGATACTTTTTTTCTCTCTATTTTCATATTAGATTACTACCTCTCTTTTAGGAGACATTAGAGCCTCTCCCTATATTTCTAGTCTCTTGAATAGAAGTGAGCCAGCCGGATTTGGCTGCAATAATGATGAGAACACCACTAGCTCCCAACAATATAAGGGAAAATAAGCCGCCTGCTCCTGCCATCATCATAATCGGACCGAACGTAATAATTAAAATTTCGACAGGTACCATTCCGACATAGCCTAATGCGTAGTCATCCAGCGTAGTACTTTTGGTTTTAGGGTCTACAATGCGCAATAAAGCAATCCCCATTGCAACGGTTCCCGTACTCCAACCCCATCCAAAAATAGCGTTCTCGAACCAATGTTGATGAAAAACACGGGGAGCTATAAAACGGAAAATACAATACGCCCAAATAATACCGAAGATGAATAAGGCTATAAGCGGCCAAGCATAAGCAGCTACCACCGCAAGATTAATAGACGTAATCCCGAAGGCGACAATCAGATCTGTTGCAGTACCGCTCAGCCGATCAATAACACGCTTATCGACATAGTCATTAGCTTTAGTAGCATTTAAAATTAATTGCGCTATTAACCCCACTACGAAGGAAAGGCTTAATAACGGAATACTAACCTTTGGAAATACTGCCTGAATAGCTGTTTGTAGAAAATAGCTGGCCATTACAACTACAGCTAGAATAGCAATGTGAAAAAACAAAGGATCCACCGTATTGCTTGATACCGTATCACTCCCAGAGGATTGACGAAGCTTGTGAGGAACTAAACCAGTACGTAATTCATTTGGTAAGTCCTGAAAATCGGTAATAAAATTCGTCTGATTGTTACGAGCGTTCATTTTAATGAGCAGGAGCCCGCCAAGAATAGCACAGATCAAGCCTATCGTTGCCGAAGTGTAGCCTAATGCTGTAGCCTCTTCCCAGCCCAGACCGCTGAAAGCCTCTCCTACAGCTGCTGCCGTCCCATGTCCACCAAGGAATCCAGCACCTAGAATCAATCCAAAACCTGCAGGGATGTCCCATACATTTGCTAATAATATGTACGCAATAGCAGCTCCACCACCCCACATCAACATAGTGAGGAGCATGGAATACACCCACATATTCCTTACCCTTCCAAATGTTTGCTTCCAATTCACCCGTGCAGCTCCTATAGGAATGGCTCCAAAAATAACAGCAATTAATACCGTCGGATAAGCACTGACTAAATCGGAAAATGGTAGCACATTAAACCCATTTGGTCCCAAGGTCAGCCCCGCTAACCCAGCAATAATACTAGCGGGGATAAATAACTTTTGTACGATTCGCACCTTTGCCCGTAATACGACACCAAATAACAATAAAACCGAAATCAGCCCCACATCAATTGCTAAATCCCATGCAGACAAATTCATTCCTCCTTCAACCCTTCGCAATGAAAGCGTTACCATTAATTTGTATGATAAATATACAACATGATAATCGACACCGTAAAGGAAAATGTTGAAATATTTTAAAAATTATTTTTCTACTATGAAGGGATCTAAAAATTCCACAATATCCTTTTGGAGACAATATGGGCTGCAAACAGGAAAAGTATGAAAATTTGTTAAAGTATATCTATGCTGGGCTCACCTATACCCAATATGCGTTTTAAGGTACACTAAACAATAAAAGTTGATCATGCACCTAACCCTCCTGCTGGATGTAAAAAAACTACCCTCACTCGTAATGTGAACTGTAACCTGAATAGTGGACACTTGAAAAAAAGTGCCCTCATTCAGGTTTTTAGTATATCCAGAGTCTGAATATGCATTTATAATCAAACTAATGCAAACGAGCGTGGGAGAATATAGTGAGTAATTTTATATTTAATGAACATCAAATGAAGCAGCTAGAGGCTAATTGAATGTGGTGAAATTATCTGAGAAAGCCATCATATATAGTCCTGACTTGGCCGTTAAACTGTATATGGCATTTATTCTTTGTAGGTTTTGGCAACATGTTTATTAGACAAAGTGTATAAATAAACGCGTTATAAAGTGCATTAACGTGTATTATCATTCAATGTTGGCAATTATCTTGAAACGGAGTCTTCCACAACGGGGGCTTTACTTGAACAAACTTCGTGAACAAAAAGACCTTAAATATTATCATCATTTTATACATTTCATTGATGATAATATTTAAGGTCTTTTTATATTCAAAAAATATAATGCCATTTCATACATGGAATAAATGCCAAATACAGTTAAACAGAACTTACAGGGCAAAGGACCCTATCAGATTTTTTCAGAGAATGGTATATGGGGGTCATAGGGGCTAAGAAGCGTAAACAGTGCCTGAGACGGTAGCGTGAAACCTATGATGAATATGGGGAAGAAGGCTTTCACACCTAAGGTAGAGGTAAAGGGTCAACTGGACGTCCTTCTTCAAAAGAACTCACTACAGACGAGCAGTTAGAGAAAGCTCAAGCACGAATTGCTTACTTAGAAGCTCAGTATGACTTCTTAAAAAAGCTAGACAATCTCGAAAGGCAGGCGAAGAAAAGGAAGAATTAACAACATCAGAGAAATTCTGCTTAATTGAACAAGTTATTCGAGAACACCAACCAAAAAGTAAGTATAATTCATTAACTGGGCATCATGTTGCTCAATTTATTACATCAGCAGTACCCACTTACTTTAAACTTCTAGAACCAGCGTAGTTATGTTAATTTGTTTGAGTTTATGATGGGGTCTTATCAAGAGGTAACCTTACCCTAATTTCCAAGAGTCTGTTTTTGACAATTGCTTCAGTACTCCCCCCCAATTGTTCAGCTAGTATTTTAACAATGGCTAACCCTAGCCCAGTAGATGTCCCTCTCGATTTATCTCCTGTATAAAAACGATCAAATAGCTTTTGTTCATCTATATTAGCAGTACTCTTTATTGGGTTTTTTATGGAGATGATAGCCCAATCATCTAAAATTACTTTCATCTCAATATTTCCAGATGAATGCTTAATACAATTTCCTAGGAGATTATAGATAATTCTTTTTACCATTTTTTCATCCGCTAGTACGTAAACTGGAGGTGTGTTTTCAAACTTAACAGCTAAATTATTTTCTTCTAGCTTTGGAACAAATGTTACTATACACTCCGTCACAACTTTGTTTATATTTAATCTCATTGAGTTTAATTCTGGTTCCATATTAGATAGATAGGAATATTCAAAAAAGTATTGTATTAAATTATCTAAGTCATTAGTATGTTTCATGGCAATTTCAAATTTTTTTATTTGATCACCTGTGAGGTTACTTCTTCTCAGAAGTTGAAGATAACCTTTAATTGCAGTTAGTGGCGTTCGTAAATCATGAGATATATTCACAATTAATTCTCTCAGTTTTCTATCTTCGCGAATACTATTAATACGAAGTATCTCTTCTGCCTTGATATATCTATTTATATTAGCCGTTAGACTATTAATATCTTTATTAAACAATTCCACACTAACAGGTTGTCGACTGTTTTCATTTAAGCGTTTAGTAAGTTGATTATTAATGCTACGTATTTGCAGTTGCATTAAAACAATATATAGTAATAACAAAATAACTGTTATTATTAAAAATACAACTACAAACTGCATATTTCACCCAACTTTCCGTTTTATTTTACCTCTGATTTACGAAATACCCCGTTAGTCATGCTTAGAATCCAAACACAAAATAGCAAACTTATTCCAATTCCTTTTAAAATTACATTTGTCCCAACATCCATTGTCAGAAAGGAATTACCTATAGAAAATGGTGTGAAGGATAGAAACCTTTCAACCGAATTATATTTTATGCCTAATGTTCCAAATATCTGCAAAACCAAAATCAAGCCAAAACCAACAAATATTACTATAGAAGACTTTCTGAAAAGAAAGGATAAAAAGACACATACAGTCATCTGTGAGGCATATGCAATGATCATAACTAACATAATTAGAAACATCTTACCAAACACTAAAGAAGTAAGTTCCAATTCACTTTGATTACCTAAAATGCTAAGAAATACAGACGCAGCGAAAGGCTCCGCAAATTCTGCTCCAGTAGAAAATGCAATGAGAGTTACCACCATATATGGAATTAGCATCAGCATAACGAGCAAATAGTAGACAATCGCTTTACTAACAATAACGTAACCTCTTCCAACTCCACATGAAGAAATGGCATCATTGATCGTTTTATTATCAAAGTCACCGCATAAATATATAGCAGCTAAAAAAGGACCAACAATAGCAACTGTCATTACATCACTAAGACCAGACATTGGTCCACTAACTTCGGGACCTATTGTTCCCTTAGCTAATAAATTGGAAACTACAGTTACAGCTATAGCTGCAATCCACATTATTATAAACAAAACCTTAATGGACTTCGTTTTTTTTAATTTATACAAATCTGACTTAATCAAATTAATCATTTTTTTCACCCCCCAATAACAGAAAGAAAATAATTTTCTAATGTATCTCCTTCAACAGAAAAATTAGTGTACATAATTTCATTATCAAAAAGGGTTCTTGCTACTTCTTTTTTTCTATCTACATAATCATAAAGTTTGACAGTTTTATTTGGAAGAACTTTGTAATTTGTTGTAGCTAACTCTGTTTCTAGTATTCCTAATACTTTGTCAGGCTCTTCACACTCTATAAGTATATGTCTTTGACATTTATTTTCTAATTGTTCAAGAGTTAATGTTTGTTTCACCTCTCCATCATGAATAATAATATAATCTGTCGCTACTTGGAATAACTCAGGAAGATTATGGCTCGATATTAGAATCGTAATGTGTTTTTCCCTGCATAATTTTAGTATTAAATTCCTTACTTCCATAACCCCTATTGGATCTAGTCCATTTATAGGCTCATCAAGAATAAGTAACTCAGGATTGTTGATGAGTGAAATAGCAATTCCTAAACGCTGTTTCATACCGAGAGAAAAGTTCTTAACCTTCTTTTTTCCAGTACTACCTAACCCTACTAACTCAATTAGTTCGTCTTCTATTTCCTCATTAGGTATCCCCCTCATTATCCTATGAGCTCTCATGTTTTCCTTAGTGTTCATGTTTAGTACGAGACTAGGGGATTCGATCATGGTACCAAGTCTTTTTCGTTCTATTTGCATTGCTCTCGGGGAACTCTTCCCAAAAAGCTCCAAATCACCTGATGTTGGGAAACTAAGGCCAGAGATAACTCTCATTAACGTACTTTTTCCAGATCCGTTCTGACCAATTAGCCCATAAATTTTTCCTGGCTTCAAAGTTATGGATACATTATGTAAAGCATTAAATCTTCCATATGTTTTTGTTAACTCATTTGTTTTTAAAATGAACTCTGTCATCGATATCACCTTTATCCTTTCTTTATTTCTAAGAATAATATGGAAAGGTTAAGAAAAGGTTAAGAAAATTTTTTTAATCAAAGTTTATATAGTCTGTATCCTAGTCCCCATACAGTTTCAATGTACTCCTCATTTGGATTAAAATCTTTTAGCTTATTTCGCAAATTACTCATATGTGTTTTAACAGCGTTATCGTCACCAACATATTCCTCATCCCATAAGGATTCAAAGATATTGATTTTCGAAAAAACTTTTCCAGGGTTTTGCATTAATAATTTCAGTATGCTGTACTCTTTGGCTGTAAGATTTATCTCCTCTCTACCTAACATTACTGTTTTATGTTGAATATCTAATTCCAAATCTTTATATGTTAGGACACTAATTATTTTATTTGAACGACGTAAGTTCGTACTAATACGTGCAGAAACCTCCCCTAAATCCATTGGTTTCGTAATGTAGTCATCAGCTCCTAACTTTAGAAAGTCTATTTTGGTACCGATTATGTTCTTAGAAGAAATGATAATAACTGGAGTATCAGAATTTGCCCGTATCTCTCTTAATATTTCATCACCACTATAGTAAGGGAGCATTATATCTAACAAGATTAAATCATATACGTTCCTCTTTGCTTCCTGCATCCCATCTGCTCCATTAAAACATGAATTCACCCTATATCCTTCATTTTTCAGTGATTCAGCGATCATCAAATTTATATCTTTATTATCTTCAATTATTAGGACATTGTACATTTATATAACACCACCTAAAATTGCAATAAAAGTCTTCCATGTGGACCATTTTACATTACAAATCAACCAAAAACTATCTAATATAGCCTATACTACTACCCAGTGCATATGTAGAAGATGGAAAAGGAAGCTACACCTACGGCTCTCCGTTTCATTATGTGACGATTTATCAACAAGAGCCCAATAGTGGGTGGTTCTTTGATAACTTTTTTAATGGAAACAATGGTTTATTTATTAACCCGAGTGCGTTTCTTCTCAATGTACTCCTTATCTATGGACTATGGAGATTAGCGGGGAGAGTGTATAAGAAATTAGCAACTACATAAGAGCCTTCCTCCACATATAAAAAACTGCCTTCACTCGTCGTGTTGGCAGCTCTTTGTTATTCAGCTTTTTTCTTTGTGAAATCAAATTTAATGTTGTACTCTTCATCGAGCATTAAAGCTGTACTAAAGGGCTTCTTCCCTTTGAACCCTTTTAAAACCCTCGTCCGTTTCTTTTCACACAACGTTTTGATCATGTTCTGGGTTAACGTTTTTCCAGCTAGTCTTTTCGGGAAGGTTACCGTACAGCCCTGTTTATAGTTGGAGCAGGCATAAAATTTATAACGATCTACAATAGAGCCCGTAGCACATGCAGGACATTTGGCGATTGGTTCGTTCCACTTCTTTTTTTGCTCTGTGCTTTTAATGTGAACGTGCTCAATAGCGCCTGGAGTTTCTTGAATTAATTTCTCCATGAACTGGACGGTTTGCTGAATAAAGACTTGTTTTGACCCTTCTCCGCTGCCTATTTTCTTTAAATAGGATTCCCATTTTGCAGTCATAGAAGGGCTTGATAATAGCGTTCCTTCAATCGCTTCACACAGCATGATTCCTTTATCGGTAATCGATACGAGGTTCTTTTTTACTTCAATATATTTCTGGGCTTTAATGGTATCGATGATACTGGAGCGAGTTGCTTCTGTTCCCAGACCTTCGACTTCCTTTAAAATCTCCACATCCTCTTGTTCATCCATCAGTTTACCGCACGTTTTCATCATGTTGATAAGCTGACCTTCTGTGTATGGCTTCGGTGGCTGCGTCATGCTTTCTTTTATTTGCACATTCGCACCTACCTCCTCCCCCTTCTTCACATCGGGCAGCGTTGGCTCTTGATCCTGCTTTGATTTTGAAGGCTTAGGAAATAGCTCCTTCCAACCGCTTCTCACTTCTCTTTTTCCTGTCGTCTTAAATAAGAGCTCTTGGACATCAGTGAAGATGGTCGTCTCTTCATATACGTAGTCCTTATGGAACATCGCAAGCGTTGTTGCCAGAATTTCATAGTAGAGATTCTGTTCCTCGCGGCTTAGCCCGCTTAGCTTCTTCTCGCTAGGAACTGTCTTCGTAGGAATGATCGCATAGTGCTCCTGCACTTTACTGCTGTTGACGTATCGCTTATTTGGCTTTAGGGATGCAGGGGTAAAGGAGACATTTAACGCATTCTGATAGGCATCTAAATGGTTCACCAAATAACCAAACTCACTCTCGGTGATATAATTACAGTCTGTCCTTGGATAGCTGACAAGCCGCTTCTCGTACAGACTTTGCATTGTCTTGAGCACTTTAGACGGTGGATATTTCCAGCGTTTATTTGCCATACTTTGCAGCGTGGACAGGGAATGGAGCTTCGGTGATTTTTGGTATTTAGTCTTTTTATCTACGCTGTGAACGACACCGGTTACGTCTTCCTTCTCCTTAAGCCCATGCTTGTCCATCAGCGCCTCGACCTTCGCTTTATCCTTCTCTTTGATGTCTGCAAGGCCTTTATAGGCGCCAGCCCCCGATTGGAACAGCCCCTCTAGCTGATAGAATGGTTCCGGTCGAAAATTTTCTATCTCCTTGTGTCGTTGATAGATTAAATACACCGTAGGCGATTGCACCCGGCCAATGGTCAGGTAGCTTCCAAAGCCACGCTTCTGCAACAGAAGCGTAAACAGGCGGCTGGCATTGATCCCTACCATCCAATCACTAATCTGCCGCGCTTTCGCCTCATCGTATAACCTAAGATCCTTTTCATTTCCTTGTAGTTGCTTGAACCCTTTTCGTACTTCATCCTTCTCCAATGAATTAATCCACAACCGTTGCACTGGCTTCCCTTTCACACCTGTTAAGCGAAGAATGCTATAAAAAATGTTCGAGCCTTCCCGGTCCACATCAGCTGCATTTACAAGCACATCCGCCTGCTGGAACAGTCTCTTCACCTCTTGAAACTGCTCCCACTTGCCTTTGGCAACTTTCTCCCTGAAGGAATCAGGAACAATCGGGAGTTCCTCAAGCTTCCACTTCTTCCACTCTTTTTTATAATCATGAGGCTCCTTCAATTCCACAAGATGTCCGACTCCCCACGTAATAGTCGCACCATTTGGAAAGGTCTCATCCTGCTTTAATTGTATGTAGGTCTTCGTCTTCTCCTGAATCGTAAAGGCTTCTGCATAGGCTTTTGCCTGCGATGGCTTCTCAGCAAAGATGACCACTCTCGTCATAGCTTCTTGCCTCCCTTCCATAAATCACAACCGTACAATGAGAATAACTAGGAAAGCAAGGAGGAAGGACCATACTATCAGGTCCCCCCCTATAAAGCCAAGAGTCTCTCCCCAGTCTAGACATTATTTCATATATCGATATTCCAATAGACTTTTTAATATGGAAATCTCCTGCATTAGCTCCTCACCAACGTTTGTTTCCTGTACCTTTTTCCGCTCCAGCTCTTTATCTACCAATCTTCTTACTGATAAAACGTCTGTCCCGTTTTCCAGCACATCCTCTTTAGAGGTAAATTCCTTATGTGCCACGATCTGCATCCCATAGGAATTAAACAGCAGCGTGTAGCCGGCAATGCCGGTAGTTGATTGATACGCCTTGGAAAAGCCACCATCAATCACAATCATTTTTCCATTGGCCTTCACGGGGTTTTCCCCTTCGATTTCCTTCACCGGAGTGTGACCATTGATAATATGCCCATGGCTAGGGTCTAGACCGAAGTCCTGCAGAATCGTACAGCAAACCTCCTGCTTTTCCCGTAAATAATAGTACGGATTTTTTATTTCTTTGTGCGTTTGTTTATCCTTTATAAAATACCTCTCAAAGGTAGTCATTTCCTTTTTACCAAAGAGGGAGGAATATTCTCCTGCCCACAAATACCATATAATATCAGTCGCCAAGTCGTCCGTTTCCTCTGGATGAGAGAACGCGTACCTGACATACGACTCAAACACATCCAACAGCTCCCGACCTGCATACGGTTTATCCCCTATTGTCATTTCTGCCATCTTACCGTCATCGTCTAACGGAATGCAGCCATGAATGAGCAGATTGTTATTATACTTTAAATACAAACTGCCCTTCTTCATGAGAAAATTCATATGCCGCGCCAGCTTCTCCGAATGCTGCACAGAGAATAACAGCTTGTCCATCACCTCTGCCTCTTCCTCCAGCAAAGCTTCCGGCTGCTTCGGGTCCACCGTCTCAAAGCACGTATTCTCTAACGGATAGGTAGTACCTCGAATTGTGACTTCCTTCCGATTATAATCCACCTTCTCCAGCAAAAGTCGATTTTCCATATTGAAATCCGGACGCCTCTTAATAATAGGACTTTCCAGCTTAAATTGAATCATCGCAATCGCTTGATGAATCTTCGTACTCTGCAGCTGTTCATAATCAGAAATCTTCTCGCCAGCTTGAATTTTTGGGCGGAACGCCGGATTATCCTCATAATATTTTTCCGCCAGGTTAAGCAGCGGCCTCAAATTAATACCGTACGCATCCTCAATAATATCCAAATTCGCATAACGAGCACAAATCCGAATAATATTAGCAAGGCACACCTTCGACCCAGCAAACGCACCAATCCACAACACATCATGGTTCCCCCACTGAATATCTACAGAATGATAATCAATAAGCGTATCCATAATCTTATCCGGATCAGGCCCACGATCATAAATATCCCCAACAACATGCAGATGGTCCACCACTAGCCGCTGCACGGTGTACGCCAACCCAATAAGAAACTTATCAGCCTGACCGAGAGAAATAATTTGTTGGACAATTTTAGAATAATACTGCTTCTTATTCATATCATCACCAGTCGTATATAACAACTCTTCAATAATAAACACAAACTGCTCTGGTAATGCATTATGTAATTTCGTACGAGTGTACTTCGAGGACACATAGGGGATCAGCTTAATCATGTGGTCAATCATATCGGAGTACCATTGATGGAGCTCCTTCTCATTATTCATATTATTCTTAACAAGCTTCAGCTTATCTTCGGGATAATACATCAACGCCGCAAACTCATCAATCTCTTGATCAGATAACTCCTCCTGGAACATATCTCGAATCTTTTCTTTCACCTTCCCAGCACCATTTCTCAGCACATGCTGAAAGGACTGATATTCTCCGTGCAAATCACTAACAAAATGCTCCGTCCCTTTAGGCAGATGGAGAATAGCCTCCCGGTTCGTAATCTCCGTAACTATCTTTTCCTCACTATCATAGCGCTGTGCTAATAAATCCAGTAGTTTCGATTCCAAATTGCTCCAGCCTCCTCAATTCCCTAAGCGTATTAATCTTGTCTAACAATTCTGTTAAATAATTTAATTATAAATCAGAATCCATACCACATGAAGAATCAATAGTTATATTTTCATACTCCTCGCTCTACTTTTGGAAATATATAGTAAAAAGTGTCCGATTAGGAAAACTTATTATAACGATTGACCTTTTCGAGATGGACAAAAAAGTACTATTCTAATGCAACAGGATACTTGTGAAGAAACATGTATATGTAAAAGCAGCGCATTAAAACTGAATACCCTTCCATTTTACTGCTTCGATTCCCTTCTGCATAACTTTCAGTCAAAGTGGGAATTTATAAATGATTATGGCAATATTAATACATAGAAAAATAAAGCTAGTCTTCATATGAATCAGCTAATGACCGGCACTTTAGTGTAGCTGGAACGTCGACAAAACGAAAGGGGCAGCAATGGATCATATAATAATTTCCATCATCATTCTGTTATTCTTAATTGTGTTAAATGGCATCTTTGCTATGACAGAAATAGGGGTTGTCACTTCCCGTAGAAGTAGATTGGAGCAATTAGCAAAAAAGGGAGATAAGAGAGCAAGAACTGCTTTGCATCTTTCTAAGAACTCTGGTGATCTTCTTTCAACCATTCAAATCGGCATTACGCTCATTGGGATCATTGCCGGTGCCTTTGGAGGTGCAGCATTTGCTGATGACCTGGCCTCTTATTTGAACCGCGTTGCCTACTTGCGACAATGGAGTACAGAATTAAGTACTGTTTTGGTGGTTGGACTCACGACCTTTTTAACACTAGTAATTGGGGAGCTTGCCCCAAAGCAAATTGGCCTTAAATATCCAGAGAAAGTTGCTATTACCATTGCAAAACCCATGTATTTCTTTTCGAAGTTAGGCAAACCGTTTATTCTCGTGCTCAATTATTCCACCAATGCTGTCCTGAAGATGTTAGGTGTCCAAACGACGAAAGAAGCAGATGTATCAGAGGAAGAAATCCAGCACATGATAAAACAAGGTGTCCATAGTGGAAATATAGAACAAGTGGAACATGAAATGGTAGATCAGATTTTTAGCATGGGCGATCAAAGGCTTAGTAACATTCTAGTCCCTCGAACGCAGTTAACATGGATTGATGTGGAAAGTGATTTTGAAGTGAATATGCAGATAATCAGTAATAGTGACCATTCCCGTTTTCCGGTTGGGAAAGGAAGTTTGGATCATTTCTTAGGCGTGATTTACACAAGTCGCGTGTTCACAAAACTGTTAAACAGGGAAAGCTTCACTATGGAGGATTGTATTGACCAAGCATGCGTCCTACCGGAACACGTAAAAGTATTTCAAGCCTTAGAGACATTAAAGGCTTCTGGATATCACGAAGCTGTCGTATTAGATGAATACGGCGGTGTGGAAGGCTTTGTAACACTTTATGATTTTATGGAAGTCATCGTTGGTGACATAACCACTCCTGGAGGCAGCCAAGAAAACGGGAAAATTGTTCAATATGATAAAGATTCTTGGCTGGTGGATGGTCAATTATCTGTTGATATATTTATCCGTTATTTTGCATTAGAGGATGACCGTTTCGACAATACAGCCTTTCATACGTTAGGCGGATTAATTACAAATGAGCTAGGCGACACTCCTAAACAGGGTGACACCATAGAATTGGAACGGTTACGGTTAGAAGTTGTTGACATGGATCATGTTCTGGTTGATAAGCTCTTAGTTACTGTAAAGGAACTCGAAGAGGAGAAGGACGAAGAGGAGGAATGACATGGAGTACTATCAACAAAGCACTTCAGATACACTTAAAGCAACCAATTCCACACATGAGGGTTTAACCAGTGAACAAGTGCAAACGAGGCTACAGCGAGATGGTTATAATGAATTGGAAAACAAGGAAAGAGTCCCTACCTGGAAGCTTTTTATAGAGACTTTTAAAGATCCGATGGTTATAGTCCTTCTGTCAGCAGCAGGTGTGCAAATCATTATTGGTGAGCTAGTAGAATCGTTGATTATTTTCCTGGTATTGCTTATTAATTCAGTCATTAGTGTAGTGCAAACGAGGAAAGCAGAAGGCTCCCTTGAAGCGTTAAGGAATTTGTCAGCTCCTGAGGCGAAAGTGATAAGGGATGGGGTGAAGCAAACTGTAGAGGCCAGGGAGCTTGTGCAAGGAGACGTCGTGTATCTAGAAGCAGGCGATTACGTTCCTGCAGACGGACGTGTGCTTGAAAGCGGTTCTTTAAAAACGAATGAAGGAATGTTAACAGGTGAATCGGAAGCGGTAGAGAAAACGGCAGAGGTTATTGATGAAGAAGTAACGCTTGGTGACCAGCGTAATATGGTATTTAGCAGTTCTCTCGTTGTATATGGTCGTGGGACGTTGGTCGTCACAGGGACAGGCGAAAAAACAGAAGTCGGTAAAATTGCTGACATGATCTCCTCCGCAGAACAGAAAGAGACACCATTGCAACGTAACTTATATGTTTTTAGTAAGAGGCTTGGCATCGCAATACTCATTCTTTGTGTGCTCATTTTCGCTGTTCAAGCAGCACGTATTTGGTTTGGTAATGGAGAAGCAGATACGACAACAGCCTTAATTAATGCTCTTATGTTCTCAGTAGCCATTGCAGTTGCTGCTATTCCTGAAGCGCTCCAGTCTATCGTAACGATTGTCCTTTCTGTCGGAACAAATAAAATGGCAAAACAACACGCCATCATCCGCAAGCTTCCTGCTGTAGAGACATTAGGCTCCACAAGTATTATATGTACAGACAAGACTGGAACCTTAACGCAAAATAAAATGACTGTTACCGATTACTTCTTACCTATGCATACGAGGGAGAGCCTGCCAGAAAACAACGCTGATTGGGATGAATCAGAGCAACTATTAGTTCAAATTGGCACCCTATGCAACGATTCATATATCAATCAAGACAAGCAAGAAGTGGGAGATCCAACAGAGGTTGCACTCATTCATTTCACTAACAAGCATACAGCGGGATATGAACAAATACAAGACCTTTATCCACGGATAGCAGAATTACCATTTGATTCTGATCGCAAGCTAATGTCCACGGTACATCAGATACATGACAACACCCTGATGCTTACTAAAGGTGGTCCTGATGTGATGTTCGACCGTGCAAGCTACGTATTAATAAATGGAGAAGAACAGGCTCTAACAGAGGATATGCTTGATCTTTTCCGAAAAGCAAATGAGGATTACTCAAATCAGGCACTCCGGGTATTAGCACTTGGTTACAAGCCGTTACCAGACGGAACAGAAGATATCACTCAAGATGAGGAGCAGGACTTAGTATTGGTTGGTTTAACAGCAATGATGGACCCACCACGGGAAGAAGTCTTTCATTCTATTGCACAAGCCAAACAAGCCGGTATTCGCCCCATTATGATTACCGGCGATCACAAAACAACCGCTCAGGCAATTGGACGAGAAATTGGCCTAATGGATGAAGACGATTTAGCCGTTACAGGAAAAGAGCTGGATACCATGTCCGCGGAGGAATTAGAACAGAAGTTAGACAGGATTGCTGTATATGCCCGGGTATCACCTGAAAATAAAATACGCATTGTCCGAACCTGGCAGCACCGCAACGCTGTTACTGCGATGACTGGTGACGGTGTAAACGATGCCCCCGCTTTAAAGCAAGCAGACATAGGAATTGCCATGGGGAGTGGTACCGACGTTGCCAAAGATGCCTCCGCCATGATTTTAACCGATGACAATTTCGTCTCCATCGTCAATGCAATCCGAGTTGGACGTACTGTATTCGATAACATTAAGAAGTCAATCAGCTACTTATTTGCAGGGAACCTAGGAGCAATCCTTACTATCTTATATGCAGTAATCTTTAACCTGCCAAACCCATTCACTGCCTTACAGCTGTTATTCATTAACCTTGTCAATGACTCGCTTCCTGCCATTGCATTAGGTGTCGAGAAATCCGAACCAAACGTAATGGAACGAAAGCCACGCCCTGTCAATGAAGGAATCCTGGACAGTAAAACCATGCAGGCCGTCCTAACAAGAGGCATATTAATAGCGATTGCAGTAACAAGCTCCTTCTATATCGGCTTAAGCCACTCCAACGAAATGGGAGTGGCAATGGCCTTCACAACCTTAATTCTATCCAGAACGCTCCAAACATTTGCTACCAGATCCAATACCAAATCAGCCATAAGCATTGGATTGTTCAGTAACAAATACGTGGCAGGAGCAGTCGCCCTTGGATTTGTCCTATATGGCATCACCGTCTTACCGTTTGCTCGCGATGTATTTCACATCCCAGCCGCATTTGGTATAACAGATTGGCTTATTGCAACTGCCCTCGCTCTCGGAGCTGTTATTATGATGGAAATTGTCAAGTTTTTGAGGTATGGAAAAAAGTAGATGATCAGCATACAAACAGGGCTTCTTAGGAGTTATCTTAACTCTTAAGAAGCCCTTATACTTATAATAATATAGTCACTAAGGGGTTATGTCTCATTCACTCACGTTTTCACAACATGAGTGAATGAGATTACATTACTCACTCTACCGTTACTCCACTCGGATGGCCTGCTGTTGTGCGTGTAAGCACAGCTCTGCGGCCTTAAACGCATGCTCCTGTGTCATCGCATTTTCTGTTCGATTTAAGCAGTCGAGAATTAGTTCTCCGAAAAATGGAAACCCGACTTGACCGCCTAACTCATAATAATGCTCTCCTTCTCCGTTCACAAGATAGAGGTGATCACCTGTCTTACTTCTGGCAATATCAACGTATTTACGTAGTTCTATGTAACCTTCAGTGCCGAGTATAGTCGTACGCCCATCTCCCCACGTACTCAGTCCATCAGGTGTAAACCAGTCGACACGAAAGTAGTTTGTGGCACCGTTGTCAGCAATTAACGAGGCATCCCCAAAGTCTTCTAGCTCGGGATAATCCGCATGATTGTAGTTGGCCACTTTGCTTTGTACGACCCTCGCGTCTTTAGCGCCTGTAAAATACAAAAACTGTTCAATCTGATGACTTCCAATGTCACATAGGATGCCTCCATACTGTTCATACGTAAAAAACCAATCCGGCCGGCTCGGGGCGTTTAAGCGGTGTGGTCCTAACCCTATCACCTGCAGGACACGGCCGATCGCTCCTTCTTCAATGAGTTGACCAGCATAAACGGCACTCTCCACATGCAGACGTTCGCTGTAATAGACCGCATATTTACGACCTGTTTCGGCAACTTTCAAACGAGCAGATTCTAGCTGCTCAAGCGTGGTGAACGGTGCTTTATCTGTAAAGTAATCCTTGCCATGATCCATTACTCTTAACCCTAACGCACAGCGCTCGGATGGGATTTTAGCTCCCGCAACCAGCTTGATAGACGGATCGTCTAATATTTCCTGCTCATTTTGCGCTGCCTTTACGCCTGGGTAGGTGGCTAAAAATGCCTCGACCTTCTGAGGATCTACGTCGTACACCCATTTCAAATCTGCTCCTGCTTCCGTCAGGCCATTGCACATGCCGTAAATATGCCCATGATCAAGACCAATGGCAGCAAATGAAAATTCCCCCTCCGAAACGACCTGCTCCCGTTTTCCCTCTGGTGCATAATTCATACCATCTGCTCGTTGCATGTAATCCTCCCCTTATAAAGTTCATCTATTAAATAAAGTGCTCTTAGTCCTTCCTTGCCATCGACATAAAGTCGTTCTTCTCCGTTGATTGCTTTAATCATTTGGAGATACTGCCGGCCATGCAAGTTCAGCTCATCCGACATTGTCTTCTGCTTCAACTGATCGAGAGTAAGACCATCTGTAGTATTTAGGCTGACCAATTGATTGTCTTCCAACTTAGCAGTTCCCTTACTTCCAATGACCTCAATTCGGACATGATATCCCGGATACGCACATGTTGTTGTGGACAATACTCCAAGTGAACCCGATTGGAATTCCACGATACTCACGGCAGTATCCTCGACTTCAATTCGTTCATGACCAAGCGTGGCTATTTGTCCCTTCACACTCGAATACTCGCCAAACAGATACAGCATCAAGTCCACCGTATGGATGCCTTGGTTCATGACAGCTCCTCCGCCATCAAGTGCCCATGTCCCTCGCCAGACTGACGAATCGTAATACTCCTGAGTACGATACCATTGCACTGCACCATTAATCATAACTGGTTTTCCTAGTGTGCCTTGTGCAAGAAGAGAGCGCAGAAGCTGAACGTCTTCTGCAAAGCGATTCTGATAAATGACAGACAGCAGAACGCCCTCCGCTTCACAAATGCGCACCATCTCTTCTGCTTTAGCAATAGAAATCTCCATTGGTTTTTCTACGACCACGTGCTTCCCAGCCTTTGCGGCCAACTCTGTTAGCTCGCCGTGTAATCCGCTTGGAGCACAAATGGAGACGACATCAATATCCTTTTGCTTCAACATTTCCTGCACGTCTTTATATGCAGCACATTGATATTGGCGGGCTGCCACCTGTGCTACCTGATCACAACGGTCCATCACTGCCTCAATCCGTGCATACCCTTTTTGACAAAGCTTGTGAAGCTGACGCAAATGTTCTGTGCCTATCCCTGCGGCTCCAATGACACCAAACCGTACCGGCTTTGTTTTGGCCCTTTTCATTGTACCGTCTTCGGCTGCCGCGATTGGGCGGATTCGTAAATAGAAAGAATAATTTCAAGCGGCTTTAGGCCCTCTTCCCCATTCACAATCGGCTCCCGCCCCGCTTCCAGCGCTTCAATCATGTCTTCGATTTGCAGGCGGTGCGCATTTCCTGCAATTGCTCCAGGGTCTGCGGAACCGGTCGCCGCATCGCCTGACTGTTGACTAGCTAAGTTTATGGCATCCTCTGGTGTGCTATTACTGGAATCGGGCTTCACAAACAGTTGCAGCAGCTCATCATCTTCAATTTTAGCTGAGCCTGTCGTTCCAAATAATTCAAGCCTTGCGGATAGACCAGGATATGCGCTCGTCGTGCCAACAATTGTTCCAAGTCCGCCATTCGCAAATCTCACTGTGGCAACCGCAATATCTTCCACTTCAATACGCTCATGAGTCAATGTCGCGATTTTTGCTTCCACCTGAGTGATGGGTCCCATCAAATATTGCAGCAAATCGATTGTATGAATGCTTTGATTCATGAGTGCTCCTCCACCGTCAAGCTCCCAAGTACCCCGCCATTCACCGCTGTCATAGTATTCTTGAGATCGGTACCAGTTCACCGCAGCCTGTCCGAGAATGAGCTTACCAAGGCGTTCCTCTTCAATCGCTCTTTTCACCTGAACTGTTGCAGGATCAAATCGATGCTGAGAGATGACAGCAAGTTTCACCCCTTGCTCTTTGCACACATTAATCATGGCGTGAGCTTTTTCTATATTTACGTCCATTGGCTTCTCCGTTATAACATGCTTTCCGGCATTGGCACAGGCAATAGCCATGTCACTATGCATACCGCTTGGAGTTAATATGTTGACTACATCAATATCCTCTCGCTTCAGCATCTCATGATAATCGACATACCCATCGACATTGTATTCGGCAGCAAGACGCTTCATTTTCGCTTCGTTCCGATCTACTACTGCTACAAGCTCGGCATTTTCAATTGCTGAAATTTGCTCGGCATGAGTCCTGCTGATCACACCGCAGCCAATCAATGCAAAACGGTACGTTTTTGTCATCTTCATCAACCTTTCCCAAATAAAATTATCCTTTCATACTCCCTGCTGTAATGCCCTCCACTAAGTATTTCTGGAAAAATAAAAATACGAGTAACTGTGGTACAATCGACGCCACAGACATCGCAAACATCGGCCCCCATGCTGACACGGATGAAGGATCAGAGAACATTTGTAACCCAAGTGCTACCGTGAATAACTTCGTGTCATTTAAATAGATTAACGGGGACATAAAATCATCCCATGTCCAATAAAAGGAGAAAATTGCAACCGTCGCAATAGCTGGAGTCGTCAGCGGCAGCACAATTCTCCAAAAGATGCCGAACGAACTGCACCCATCAATAGCGGCTGCTTCATCCAGCTCCTTCGGGATGCCGCGGATGAACTGGATCATTAAAAAAATAAAGAATGGAATACCGCCAATAAAGGCTGGTACTATTAATGGCAGAAACGTATTTACCCAGCCTAGGTTATGGAACAAAATGTACTGAGGGATTAACGTCACCTGTTGAGGCAACATGAGCGTGGCCAGTAAGCAAATGAACAGCGGTGTCCGAAAACGAAACTTGACACGCGCGAAGCCAAAGGCAACCAGAGTCGAGGAAAAGATCGTACCAATGACGACCATGGTTGTCACAAATGTCGAATTTAGAAAGAATGTAGTAAAGCTGACATCACCGAACCCATTCCATCCTTGAACATAATTCTCCCATTTCAGAACAGAGGGAATTAAGGAAGAGGCGTTGCGGAATATTTCGCTCTCAGGCTTCAGCGAGCTCGCAAACGTCCACAAAATCGGATAAATCATAAGCAGCCCAAGGAAAATAGTGCACGTATGGTAAATCGTTGTTTTATACTTGGCAAACATAATCTTCATTTCCCTCCTTCTGACTCATAATACACCCAACTTTTTGCAGAGCGGAAAATAAACATCGTGAAAATGGCTGTGATACCCAGTAAAATCCAAGCTAGGGCAGAAGCGTAACCCATATCAAAGTGACCGAATGCTTTTTCATATAAATACACAGCATAAAACAGTGTGCTGTCTAACGGACCACCTTGGGTAATAAGAAAGCTTTGTGTGAACGCCATGAATCCTTGGATGGTCTGCATCACGAGGTTAAAAAAGATAACCGGCGATAGCATCGGTATCGTAATTTTAAGAAACTTCAATAGCCCATTTGCCCCGTCCACAGAGGCGGCTTCATACAGCTCGGATGGAATTGCCTTTAAGCCAGCTAGAAAAATGAGCATCGGAGAACCAAATTGCCAAACAACAAGCAGAATCAACGTTGATAAAGCATAATCTGGACTGGCAATCCAGTTAACACCTTGAAATCCGAAGACTGCTAAAATATCGTTAAAGGCGCCATCGGTACTGAACAGCTGCTTCCATACAATTGCCACGGCAACACTGCCTCCCAATATGGATGGAACATAATAAATTGTCCGGTACAGTCCGACTCCTTTGCGATTCGTATTAAACAGCATCGCAACAAGCAATGCGAAGGCGAGCTTTACAGGAACCGAAACGAACACAAAGATGAATGTCACCTTCAACGCCTGCAGGAAGCGGGGATCGTTGGTAAACATATGGATATAATTGTCAAACCCAATCCATTGTGGTGCAGATAACAGGTCATAATCGGTAAAAGAGAAATACAACGAAGCAATCATTGGCCCTAAAATAAAGCCAATAAATCCAATCAGCCACGGCGAAATGAAGGCAAATCCAATCAAGTCAATTTTCCGCTGGCTTTGCAATTTGCTTACTTTCCTCTTGTCACGAACGAGCTTACTACTTCCTACGAGCGTGTCTGTTTTCCCATTCATAATGTCCCTCCTTACGAGGGAGAAGCTTGCTATAGAAGCTAGCTTCTGCCCCCATTCTCCTAACCTATTGGTTATTTGCTAGCACTTCTTCAGCCTTCTTTCTGAATAAAGCCGCTGCTTCCTCTGGCGTTATTTTGCCGTAGTAAATTGCCTCTTCAATCTGCGTTTCAAAGAAATCTTCAATTTCAGTAGCCCCTTGTGGATCTGGCTCGTTTATCTCGCTCGCATAATCTTCTACTAGCTCTAGGTAATCAAACATTTTCTTACCAGCATCTGATAAATTCGGCTTCAAGTGCTCTCTCACTTTGCTTGAAATTGGCACACCTCGTTCTGCATTTAAAATTTCGTTAGCTTCCAGGTCATTCGTAACAAAATCTATGAATTTTGCTGCTTCTTCAGCCTTCTCGGATTGACTTGTTACGGAGAAGAATTGCCCAGGTTTTACATAGTGACCAAGCTCGCCGCCTTCTAGCATTGGCTGAATCGTTAGAGCAAGCGGACGGCCTGCTGCCTGCTCTAGAGCTAAGATTTGGTTACTGTGTAAATCCGTAATTACGGCAGTCTTTTCATTAACAATCGGCATCTGCTCCACATTCGTACCAGCACTCATGAATAATTCTGGTGGCGCAGCAGCACCGGATTCCAGCACATCTACTGTATGCTGCAGATAATCAACTAACAGCTGGTCATTCTCATAGCCAAGTCCTGACCCATCCTCGTTGTAGAGCCATACACCGTTTTCTCTAAGATAGTGCTTAAAACGCATTATCCCGGCATTCGGCTGCATACCATAAACCCCTTCACCGAGCTGATCAGACAGTTTTTGACCCATTTCTTTAAGATCTGTCCACGTGTAGCCTGGCTCAGGCACCTCAACCCCTGCTTTTTCAAATAGAGACGGGTCATAGACGAGTGTATGGGCATTGGCCCCAATGTTAACAGCGTAGAGTTTGTCCTCCAGCTTTCCTCCATCTAAATAAAGGGGATCGACATCATCGAAATTAAGTACACCAGAGTCGATGAACGGATTTAAATTTTCTAAAAGACCGTTTCCTGCATATTCCGATAGGTATTTGTAATCCATTTGAATAATATCAGGCAGATTCCCACCCGCCGCCTGAGTCGCGAGCTTGTTCCAATACCCGTCCCAGCCGCTGAACTGTGCTGAGATTTCAACATTTGGATTCTTTTCTTCATATAAATCTATCACCTTCTGGGTCCGGTCATGACGTTCTTGGGAGCCCCACCACGTCATACGCAAGGTGACTTTCTCACCTTCCTTTTCTCCTTCACCGCTTGCATCATCTGAAGCACAAGCGCTCAACAAACCTACAGCCATCCCTATCACCAGAAGTAACACCAGTCGATCCTTAATCATTTTCATCTCTTGTCCTCCTAAATTTGAAATTAATAATAATTTAGATAACGCTTACATTTTACTGTTATAGTCACGCTGCTTCTAAAGCCTCGGTCACATCATTTACTTTCTGAAAAGTTTTATTGACAAACAGCAAGATTAATAAACAAGGGAGACTTACTCCGAAGAAGGGTAATAGCTTTGGAAAGGATAATACAATAAACCCGCAAGCTCCAGTTGTGAGTAGCATGGCTAGCGTGTGAATTGGCTTGAGCATCACCGCAATCCACGAGTTTTTGATTGTATGTTTAATCGTAAGCTCATAGTTAATGAAAAATGGATAGGAGTAGCATACTGTCATTAAATACCACATGGATAAGGTGAATGTCAGCAAGGAGATTCCTTTAAATAGCAGCCCTTCACGCGACGCAAAGAACGTAAGGTCAAAATAAAGGATTAAACCCAATAGAATGAGGACATAGCTTAGTAGATTCGCTTTCCAAAATCTTTTTTTGTAAGTAGACCAAAAAGTGGAGAAAACACCTGTAGATTCATCGCCTTGCAGCCATTTCATTTGAACTGTAAACAGTGCAGCTGTTGCAGGTCCGATGCCGAATACTCCCAACCCTACAATGGAGAACAACAACCATAAAACATTGACGTAAGCGAGCCTCATAATCCATTCACAAAGCCATAATGCTTTCTCCACAACAGGATAAATGTTCATGACCTCCCACCTTTCTATCCCCTATGTCACATTAGGGTCTGCCTTTCCATGCTGCTTCCGAAAGGTAACCGGCGTCGTACCGTTATATTGCTTAAAGAGACGGCTTAACTGAACATGCCCGTTTAGTCCAATGGTAAAGGCAATAGATTCTATAGATTGCTCTGATGTCAGCAAAAGCTTCTTGGCTTCTTCCATACGGCGCTTCGTTAAATACTTTTTCACGGAAATGCCTGTCACCTCCTTAAAGTAGTGGCACATGTAATACTTATTGAGGTGGAGATCCACGGCAATCTGATCAAGGGTCATGTCCTTCATGTAATGCGTATTCACATAGGTAAGCGTGCGTTCTACGTGGTTGTCCCTCTGCCTCCAAATGCCTTCACTGCTTCTCCCTTCGTACAAGGCTGCCTTGCGATATATCTTCACGAGCAGCTGTACGAGTGACGACGTAATCATCGCCTGATAGCCAGCCTGTTCACGAAGCTTTTCTTCATTCATGTCAGCAAGGATGGTATCAACCCGGTCACACTCTTCCAACCCCCACCTAATTAACTTGCCGCCCTCCTGATTAAATAAAGCTTTTACTCTCTCATAAAAGGCAGGCTCCAATGTACCTTCCAAGAACTCAGGAAGAAAATTAATAAAGCTTCTACGATAGACGCCTTTTTCAGGATTTACCCCGTGAATAGTCTCACCGTTCAAGAGGAGCATGTCTCCAGGTTGAATCTGATACACCTTATTCTCGATTAAATAATTAGCCTTGCCTTCATAAAAGAAATAAATTTCATACCCTTTATGGGAGTGCAATGTCCAATTATGTTTATTTGTTTCCAGCTGATAGCCCATTTTAAATTTATTCGCTGCTAGCTTCTGATTGGTATCGAAACAAACACGGTAATCCTCCATAATGATGTGCCCTCCTTCCTTTTTTGATTATTTCGATAATTTACATCATCATACCAGATAATCCGCCAGCAGAAGTTACATTTCTTGTCCCCTTCTTAACAGTTCTTGCTTTTCTTCTTATTTACACCATTAACGAGCTTAGCAACTGGAAAAAAAAGGAATATTCGAAAAGGAAATAGGTCCATCAGCATCCAATCCCTTCATAATATCCACCAAGATAAAGCATTTTCCATCAAGAATTGCATATTATACACCAGAATAAGCGGAAAACCCGCCGTCGATTGGAATAACCACTCCGTTGACAAAGCCGGATGCCTTCTGATCTACAAGCCAGAGCAATGTGCCAATCAGCTCATCAGGCTCGCCAAACCGCTCAACAGGAGTTTGTGAAAGGATTTTCTCTGCCCTTTCGGTAAATGTCCCATCTTCCTGAATTAGTAGCTCCTCATTTTGCTTGGTCAAAAAGAACCCAGGTGCAATCGCATTAACCCGTACTCCTACTTTAGAAAAATAAACAGCGAGCCATTGCGTTAAATTAGAAATAGCAGCTTTCGCACCGCTATAGGCAGGAATTTTCGTGAGTGGACGATAAGCATTCATCGACGATACATTTATAATAGTCCCTGCACCAGCTGCTGCCATGTCTTCCGCAAACACTTGAGTAGGAAGTACCGTCCCCAAGTAATTCAGGTCAAAGAGGCCGGAAATAGCCGAAGGATCGAGATGGAAAAAGCTATGCTCATCCAAAGGCCCATTCTGACGATAAAACTCCATACCGGTTGTTGCATTCGGATGGTTGCCACCTGCTCCATTGAGAAGTACAGTACAAGGACCTAATGTTGCGGTAATATGCTCACGTGCTCTTAACAACTCATCCTTATTAAGGACATCCACACAATAACCAAATGCCTCACCGCCTTCTTCGCGAACTTTGGTGACAACCTGATCGATTTTCTCCTGATTTCGAGCAAGCACAGCAACCCTGGCTCCACACGCTGCGAGCGCCCGAACCATGACCGATCCAAGCACTCCGCTTCCCCCAGTAACTACCGCCACCTGCCCCTTTAAATCAATATGAAATGGAAGCTGCATGCTGATCCCCCTCTTTCATTCTAGATTTGACTGTATCGATGATGCCATTTAAATAGGAAGCCCCCAGTGCACGGTCATACAACCCGTAACCCGGACGTCCCGATTCTCCCCAAATCATCCGTCCGTGATCGGGACGAATCGGACCGTTATAGCCCGTTTCAATCAGCTTTTCCATAACCTCAATAAGCAGCAGCGATCCATCATGAATGGAATGCGATGTTTCTTGGAAGCTTTTCGGGCCTGTCCACTTCACATTGCGAGCATGCACGAAGTGAATACGCCCTTTGGCCATTTCAATCATCGAAATCAAATTATTCTCCGGGTTTGCGCCATACGAGCCTGTACAAAACGTTAGACCGTTCGCTTGAGAGTCTACAGCCCGGAGAAGCTTGGCAACATTCGTTTCATTGGTCACGACTCTTGGCAGCCCAAATACGGACCAGGGTGGATCATCCGGATGAAGGGCGAGCTTGATATCTTCCTCTTCTGCAACAGGTACAACCTGTTCTAAGAAGTAAATGAGATTATTCATTAAATCGTTCTCCGTGAGACGTTTAAACTGTACGATTAACTCACTAAGCTGGTCTGTTTGATAAGATAAATCCCAGCCAGGTAGCGTTAAACATCCGCTTAATGGATCAATCACGTCAGCTGCTTCTTGGTCAAAGGCGAGGGAGTGAGAGCCATCTGGAAAGGGAGCTTCCATGGCCGTTCTTGTCCAATCAAATACTGGCATAAAGTTATAGCAAACTGTTTTCACCCCGGCTTTTGATAAGTTACGGAGCGTGGCTTGGTAGTTGGCAATGTAATGTTCTCTTGAGGGCAGCCCAAGCTTAATGTCCTCATGAACTGGAACACTTTCTATCACATTTAGCGTTAATCCATGAGCCTCAATTCTCTTCTTAAGCTCGTTCACTTTTTCTACCGGCCATACGTCCCCTGGTGGAATGTTATAAATCGCTGTCACAATCCCCTTCATGAAGGGGATTTGCCTGATATCTTCAAGCTTGACAGCATCGTCTTCCCCATACCAGCGAAAGCTCATGTCCATTGGTTAGCCCCCTCTCTCACTAGCTCAAAGTAATGAGCCGCATTATGGTAAGATATCGCCGAAACGTATTCGCCAAGTAATGCTTGATCCGCAGGCACCAGCCCTTTTTCACTCCACTCTCCTAGCAAGTTACAGAGGATGCGACGAAAGTATTCGTGCCGTGAAAAGGATAAAAACGAGCGGGAATCAGTCAGCATCCCGATAAAATGGCGTAAGGTTCCAACGTTTGCGAGAATCTGCATCTGGTCCCGCATACCATCCAGATGGTCGTTAAACCACCAGGCAGTTCCAAACTGAATTTTGCCGGGTTGTTCCCCGCTTTGGAAATTCCCTGCCATTGTTGCGAGAATATAGTTGTCTCGTGGATTTAAGCCATATAATACAGTTTTCGGCAGCTGACCGTGCTGCTCTAGTTGATTAAGAAAGGCAGACAATGGTTCCGCAACTGGACGATCCCCAATTGAATCAAACCCGCTGTCCGGTCCAAGCTGTTTAAACATTTTCGTATTATTGTTTCGTAACGGACCGATATGGAGCTGCATGGCCCAATTTTTCTCCTGGTATTTACCAGCTAGTCTCAGTAAGGTGTGGGTCTTAAATTGTTTGGACTCGTGCAATGTGACAGGCTGATTGTTGAGTCGCTTGTCGAAAATCCGTTGAACCTCTTGCTCCGACGCTGGTTCAAAGACCATTTCACTCAGCCCGTGATCCGAAGCACGGCAGCCAAGGGCATCAAAAGCATCGATCCGCTCATCAAGAGCATCCATAAAATCGGTGTAAGTGGTGATGGTTTTGTTCGTCCGGATTGCTAACCGTTCCACCCATGAAACAAACTGGTTTCCATTCACTTCCAACCCTTGATCTGGACGAAACGACGGGGCAACGAAACAGGCTAAGTCACTTTCTTGTAAATAACGGTGGTCATCTAAGACATCAGTGGGGTCATCGGTTGTACCGAGAAATTCGACTTTGTTCGCTTTTAGAAGAGAATGAGTGGTCATAGACTGCAATTTCTCATTCCCAAGTATCCAAATCTCTTCCGCCGTTTGTTCGCTGAGCAGAAGGTCAATGTCAAAATACCGCTTGAGCTCAAGGTGTACCCAGTGATAGAGCGGATTGCCAAGCAATTGTGGCACAACCTTCGCCCAAGCCAAAAACTTTTCTTTGTCCGAAGCATCACCTGTTATGTACGCTTCCTCAATGCCACAAGCTCTCATCGCCCTCCACTTGTAATGATCACCTTCTAGCCAAATTTCTGTCATGTTGGTAAACGTGCGATTGTGTCGAATCTCTGTTGGAGATAAATGATTATGGAAATCAAGAATAGGCAATGCTTTCGCATAAGTGTTGTAGAGTCTTTTCGCCATCTCAGTATCTAGAAGGAAATCGTCTGAAATAATCGGATTCAAGAACAAACTCTCCTTTGCTTCTATATTTTAGCTTGTTGAAAAAAATGCTCTAAGGGAGGGAATCTAGGATGGGGTCCATTTACACAAAAATATTAATGTAGATACACTTTGTTTGTTTACCCAACAAACTATATGTATTATACTAAATGTAAGCGCTACATATTTCAAGTGTTTTTTTGAAAGGAGCCTCTCATGAGCAAAGCAAACGGTCAATTAATGAAAACAATGAACCGCAGACTGTTAATAGAAACAATCATCGAGCACGGTACAATCTCAAGGAGTGAACTTGCTCGAAAAATCGGTCTTAATAAATCAACCGTTTCAGAGCAAATCAACGGACTACTAGAAGAAGCATTACTGATTGAGGAAGAAGCAACGGCATCTTCTGGAGGAAGAAAGCCGATTTTCTTAAAAATCAACCGACAGGCAGGTTATGCGATTGGTGTCGATGTGGACCATCCTCAAATTCTGGTCCACATTACCGACCTGCTCGGCGAGACGCTTGAAGTTCGTACACTTCACCTCGAAGACGAGCCGATTGATCACGCGATGGACGTTCTCATTAAGGCGTTACAGGATATTCGGTCCACCTACGACAAAACCCATACCCCGACCGGACTCACCGGGATTGGCATTGGCATACATGGCATCGTCCGTAACGATCAGCATGTAGTCTTTACACCAAAACTGCAATGGAAGGATACAAACATTCAACAGCGTTTAGAGGAAGAAATTCAAGCACCAATCTATATCGATAACAATTCCAACCTATCAGCGTTCGCCGAGCAAGCTCTTCGCTTCTCATCAACAGAGGATCTATTCTGTGTCACGATGTATTCAGGTATCGGACTCGGAATAGTGAAAAACCGAGAAATCTATCGGGGCTTCCAAGGTTTTGCCGGAGAAATTGGACATATGATTATTGAATCAAATGGCCGCTTGTGCCCATGCGGCAACAGAGGCTGCTGGGAAGGCTACGCCTCGGAAAAAGCGATACTCGCAAGACTCCAGGAAGTGGACGATACCCTCCAACCACAAGAAATTCCCGGACTTCTCCAGAGCGGCACACATATGGATGTATTTAATAGCTTTTTTGATTACATGTCCATTGGACTCAACAACATTATTAACATCTTTAATCCAGAAACTATTATCTTAAACGGCGACATACTCAATCAAAACCCACACGTTATTTCCCAGATTGAAGTACGCCTTAAATCCAAAATGAACCACTATAAACGCATTGAGCCCTCCCACCTCGGCAAACATGCCTGTGCACTGGGCGGCAGCATGGTGGCACTCAAATCCTTCTACGGCATCCATCAATTGAATTTAAGCCAGTACGAATATCACGAGAATCTTGCAAAAACCATATAACATAATGGATACAACTAAACTATTCTCCATTACCATTAAAGGGAATACCCCGTGAAGATAAAGGAGAATGAACGACAGACCTAAATCCTTAAGAATAAACTGACCTGAAACTCTCTTAAGTGATAAAGGTCTCCCGTTCATATTGTTCTATAACAAGGTGAGGGACCAAAAAAAGACCAATCCAAGTTGGATATGGCCTTTCGGATGTATGATAGTAAAGAATATAGTATAAAAGAGATTCTGGATGCTACTGGAATGGGTCGTGCCACGTTTTATAGGTACTTGAGTAATCGAAAAGAAGAAAAATAGAAATCAACGTATGAAGGAGCGTTGATTTCTATTTACGTTTTTTTGAGAATACCTCTCTTTTCCACTTTCAGGAGATTGGAGTATCAAGCTACAGTGCAATTAGGTTTTAATTCCCTTATATTGAACTAAATAGGTTTAATACTTTATGACTATCCGTTATAATCCAGCTAATATATTTGGAGGAAGTCCATTATGAATGCCCTCTAACCCCGAACTTTCCCTAATAAGGTTAATTTATGAATTCGACTCTCTCATCAGGTTGATTCATCAAAATATTATTAAATTCCTATAACAATGGAGCTAGTCCATATTCCAAAATAGGTAGTAGTAACAAATCTTGACAATATTTCTCCATGGGTAACTCTAAGTTAGTCCCTTAATTCTTGACTAAAGGACTTAAACAAGCCAACGACTGTCCCCAATAAAATGAAAGACAGAGGTAATCCGGAAATTATGGTCGCTGCTTGTAATCCATCTAACCCACCTGTGCCCATTAATATAGCCGCGATGGCTGTCATAATAATCCCCCAACTAAACTTAACAAAAAATGGGGGATTCAGGCTTCCATTTGATGTTTGCATACCTAGAACAAAAGTAGCAGAATCACCAGACGTAACAAAGAAAGTAAATATTAATATCAAAGAAATGATTGATAGAAATCCGCTTAGCGGTAGCTGATCATATACGTAAAATAATGCTGTTTCCAAACTCTTACCTGATACATCCATACCCTGTACTAAATCAAAGTACAAACCTGCACTTCCAAATACCCCGAACCATAACGTACAAACAATGGTAGGGGCTATAATAACAGCTGTGACAAACTCTCGAACCGTACGTCCTTTCGAAACACGAGCAATAAATGTACTCACAAAAGGTGTCCAAGAAATGAACCATGCCCAGTAAAAAATGGTCCAATCTTTTACCCATTGATTGTCCTCCTCCGTGAAGGGAGCAAAGCGTAATCCCATACTCGGAAGGTTCTGCACATAAGACCCAAATGTTGAAGTGAAGGTCTCCAACATGAATTGGGTAGGTCCTAGGAATAGAAAAGAGAAAAATAATAGGACTGCTAATATTAAGTTAGCATTACTGAGATATTTAATTCCTTTCGATAAACCGGATGAAGCAGAATAAATAAATAGTATAGCGGTAATACCCATAATCCCAAGTTGCGTTGGAAAATTGACGGGGATACCCATTAGATAATTCAAGCCACTATTTATTTGAGATGCCCCGATCCCTAACGCAATTGTTACCCCAAAGAGTGTTGCAAACACAGATATTATATCTACCACATAACCTATTGGCCCATTTACTCTAGAACCTAATAAAGGGTACAGGGTCGCACTCATCATACCCGGCAATTTCTTTTTGAATTTATAGTAAGCAAGTCCTAATCCTACAATTGCATATATGCCCCAAGCATGAAATCCCCAATGCAAATATGTATATTCCAGCCCTTTGTTTGCTGATTTAATGGTGTTTGGTTCTCCAAATGGTGGGTTAGAATAGTGCGCCACGGGCTCTGAAACCCCCCAAAAAAGTAGACCTACCCCCATACCCGCACTAAACAACATGGCAAACCATGTAGCTGTACTGTACTCAGGAGTATCATCGTCATCCCCTAATTTAATTTTTCCATATTTACTCATTGCTATGAAAATACCAACGATGAAAAAAAGCGAAACGATTAGTTGATAAAACCATCCGAATTGATCCAAAACACTATTACGCAATGTCATCATCACTTCATTTAAGTTTTCTGGAAAAATCACTCCCCATCCTACAAACACAATACCAATCCAAATTGCTACCCAAAACAAATTTGTAAACTTGTTCAAGATACCCCTCCTCACAAAAATTTTAATTTGTACTGTATAAAAAATATGTTCTGTACATGGTTTAGGAGTTTAACTTACCCAAATTTTATATGCAATGTCGAAACCAGCTAGATAGAGTGAAAATTAATGTGGAGATTGCCCAATGACAAGTTTTAGAGAGTCACAAAATTTTTATAAAAATTTTAATTATGCAATTTTACTCAAAAAAAACAAAATTCTATTACTGAGGAGAACTGAGCTTCACTGAGGAGAACTGAGCTATCTAAGTGCCACTCAATCCATCTCACCGACTTTGGAGCACTGAAAAAGGAATGCTAAGCTTCATATCGTTAAACATCAAAACAGGAGGTTTCTATATGACCCAAAATGACATTCCGTTAATCGATACAGACATTCATGAAAGAGTGAGCTATGAACAAATACTAGATTACTTGGAAGAACCGTTTAAATCGTATATTACAGATTGCCAATGGATACAAGAAAAACACATGCCTTACACCCAGCCATCTGTTGGTGGAGTGGACCGTGCGGATGCTATCCCGCCAAGTGGAGGACCTGCTGGTTCAGACTTAACGTTCATGCAAGAACAACTTTTAGATGACATAGGTCATGAAGCAGGCATTTTAACCAGTGCATTGGATCCATCCCCTTCTTCTATGCATGGGTGGCATGAAATGGCTGTGGCATTAGCTTCTGCTTATAACAACTGGCAGATAAAAGAATGGTTGGACAAGGATGAGCGATTGTATGGTTCTGTCCATATTGCAGCCCAAGAAAGAGATGAAGCTGTAAAAGAAATCGAGCGTGTCGGTTCACACCCTAAGATGGTGCAAGTGTTGTTACCTATTGACGACATCATGTGGGGAGATCCTTACTATCACCCTATTTTTGAAGCTGCAGAAAAACATAACTTAATGATAGGGATGCACCATAATGAACCACCTGTTTATTACGGGAAATGGCCAAGGTACTTTATCGAATGGCACACTCTTATCCCTACTGCTCACATGAAGCAAGTGACCAATATGATTTTTAATGGCGTATTTGAAAAATACCCTAACTTAGGTTTGATAATGATTGAGGGTGGTTTTACATTTATCCCGCACCTGATGTGGAAAATGGATCAACAGTATCGAGATCTTCGCCATGAAGTGCCGTGGATCAAACGGAAGCCAAGTGAGATTATGAAACAGCATGTACGATTTACGACCCAACCAGCAGAGGAGCTTACCAAAAAGGAAATGCTCTCCCTGATTGAGCAAATGGGAACAGATGAGATGCTGTGCTTCTCTACGGATTATCCTCACTGGGATTATGATTCACCAACTCGTGCACTGCCACCTTTAGATGCAGACTTAAAGCGGAAGATTTTCTCGCAAAATGCAAAATCTTTTTATCCAAAACTTCCTAATACGGAGGAGGAATAATGATGAAAGAGCAAATTGTATGTAAGCAGCACGACATTCAACCAGGAGAAATGCAAGAATTTACGTTTGGTAAAGTCGGGGTCGTGCTTTGTAGAACACCAGATGGAGAGTTTTATGCATTCATGAACTCGTGCATTCACCAAGGAGCTCCACTCGGTAAAGGAAAGCTATGTGGAGCTACTCAATCTACCACAGATGGACCTGGTGAATATGAGTATTGCCAAGTGGGGGAAATTATACGTTGCCCTTGGCATGGTAGAGAATTCGATGTAAAGAACGAAGGTAAGATGCTTGCTGATTCGTCTAAGAAGCTGAAAAGTTTCAACGTTAGAGTAGAAGATGATGATGTCATTGTGTACAAATAAACGATAGTAAGGTGATGCATATGAGCAATTCAAATCTAGTAGATGTAACCATCATCGGAGGAGGACCTGTGGGGTTGTTTACTGCTTTTTATGGTGGTTTACGAGATATGTCAATTAAAGTAATAGATAGCCTACCACAATTGGGTGGCCAATTAATGGCTTTATATCCTGAAAAATATATCTATGATGTTGCCGGTTTTCCTAAAGTGTTAGCGAAGGACTTAGTTTATCAACTAGAAGAACAAGCAAATCAATTTAATCCGGAAGTATGCCTAGATGAGAATGTCCAACATGTTGAAAAACTAGAAGATAATCTATTTAAGATTTCCACTACAAAGGATGTTCATTATTCTAAAGCAGTCATAATTACAAGTGGTGCAGGAGCCTTTCAACCCCGCAAGTTAAAAGTGGATTGCGAGCAGTATGAAGGAAATAATTTGCACTATTCCATAACTGATTTGGAATCATTTAGAAATCAACGCGTTTGTGTTTCCGGAGGAGGAGACTCCGCTGTTGATTGGGCGCTTATGCTCCAGGATAAGGCACGCGAAGTAACACTCGTGCATCGAAGAGATAAATTTAGAGCACACGAACATAGCGTGAATGAGTTGAAAAACTCGAATGTAACTGTTAAAACGCCGATGGTGATTGAAGAGCTCGTTGGAGAAAATGGAGTGATTGACTCTATCCACCTCAAAGAGAAAAAAACAGAATCATTAGAAAAATTAAGCGTAGATGCTCTGCTAGTGAACCATGGATTCCTAACCAGTTTGGGGGCCATTAAGGAATGGGGGTTGTCCCTAAACGGCAATGCTATTGAAGTGAATTCCAAGATGGAAACTAATATTCATGGTATCTATGCAGCGGGTGATATTGCTACGTACGATGGAAAAGTAAAGTTAATTGCCTCTGGATTTGGTGAAGCACCAGTAGCAATCAGTCAAGCAAAACACTATATTGACCCAAATGCCAAAATCCAGCCTCTCCATAGTACAAGCATTATGGGTGAAGGGTAATTGTTGGCTACTAAACCATCACAAGCTAAAAGGGTGTCTGCCACACATAAAGATTTGCTCACCCTTTTTCTTGTGTTTGCAAAGATTAGTCCTCTTACATTTGGCGGAGGTATAGCCATTATCCCCCATTTGGAGAGTGAATTTGTTCGAAAGAAAGGTTGGTTTAAAACAGAGGATATCCCAACCATGCTAGCTATTGCTCAATCCGCACCTGGTTCCATTGCAGTTAATGTCGCTATTTATATTGGCTATATTTCTAAGGGAATATGGGGATCCTTAGCGGCATTGGTAGGTATGGTGTTGCCTGCAAGTCTGATAATGACTATGCTCACCTATCTATATGTAACCTATAACAACTTATCCATTGTTCAACAAGCATTTAAAGGGATAAGGCCAGCGATTATCGGTCTGATTATCTACGCAGCCTTTCAAATTGGTAGAAATGCTATACAAGATAAGCTTACTGTTATCATCTTTATCATTTCTCTAGGCTTACTGTTTTCTCAATCAATATTTCCATTGATTATGATTGCAGCTGGTGGAGGGATAGGTATGCTTTATCCTTATATTTCCTCCCAGAAAGGGATATAACCATGATTTTCCTGTTGTTTTTTGAGTTTCTGAAAATAGGATTTTTCGGTTTTGGTGGAGGGTACGCTATGATTCCACTCATGGAACAGGCTGTCCGCAGGCATAATTGGCTCACTCCCGAACAATACACGGATGTTATTGCACTTGCCAGCTCAGCTCCCGGTCCCATAGCTTCTAACGCCGCTATGTTTGTAGGATATGAAACAGCCGGTATCCTTGGTGCAGTGGTAGCAATTATAGGTAGTCTACTCCCTTCTCTTTTCCTGATGTTAGTCCTTATCAGACTAGTATCAAGAAACAGAAATACAAGGAAGCTTAATAATGGACTATATGGCATTCATCCTGTTATTACAGCGCTCATCTTATATGCAGGTATTCAAATGGGATTTCAAATTAAGTTATTTTCCTTTAATGCTTCATTTGGTACACAAGTTGGGATTTTGCTCCTTACTATTGTACTCATGGTGAAAAAAATCTCACCACTTTGGATCATCGTAATAGCTGGAATAACAGGTATAGTGATATATGGTATGTAAATAAAAGGAGGTTCTCAAATTGATTAAAAAGAAAATGTTTATAAATGGCGAATGGATAGATGCCAAACATGGTGAAACGCGTGACATTATCAACCCATTTAATCAAGATGTTATTGCAAATGTAGCTGAAGGTACTAAGGAAGATGTAATAGAAGCAATACAAGTAGCGCGTCAAACGTTTGATGAAGGAGATTGGCGTAAATCTACAGGATTAGAGCGAGGAAAGCTAGTTGTCAGAATTGCTGAATTAATAGAAAGAGATAAAGAAGAGTTAGCAGAATTAGAAACCTTGGATACAGGAAAAACATTAACAGAAAGCTTGCAGGATATGGAAGACATTGCGGAAGTCTTTCGTTTCTACGGTGGCCTAGCGGATAAGGACGGCGGTGAGATTATCGAATCACCCATACCGAATTCCAATAGCAAAGTTGTTCATGAACCAGTTGGAGTATGCGGACAAATAACACCATGGAATTACCCATTATTGCAAGCTTCATGGAAATTAGCCCCGGCCATTGCCACGGGGAACACATTAATTATCAAACCTAGTGCTATTACTCCATTAACAACGATTAAAGTGACAGAGTTAATCGAAGAAGCTGGAGTACCAGCAGGGGTAGTAAACCTAGTACTGGGATCAGGCTCCAAATTAGGTCAAGAACTGGCTGAGAACTATGATGTTGATTTAGTATCTTTCACAGGAGGAATGGAAGCAGGTCGTAAAGTAATGACGGCTGCAACAGGGAACTTTAAAAAAGTATCCCTTGAACTTGGTGGAAAAAACCCAAATGTTGTCTTTAGTGATGCTGACTTTGATACCGCTGTTGATCAAGCGTTAAATGCCGTGTTCTTTCATGCCGGACAAGTCTGTTCCGCAGGTGCAAGATTGATTGTAGAGGATTCTATACATGATACATTTGTGGAAGAATTAATCAGACGAACCAAAAACATTAAACTTGGAAACGGCTTTCATTCTTCTACTCAATCAGGCCCACTTATTTCTCAAGAACATTTAGATAATGTGGTGAACTATGTACAAATTGGAAAAGATGAAGGTGCTCATCTAGCTATAGGAGGAGCACGACCGCAAGGCGAAGAAGTAAAAGATGGCTTTTTCTTTGAACCTACCATTTTCACAAACTGCGATTCTTCTATGCGAATTGTTCAAGAAGAAACGTTTGGTCCTATTTTAACAGTCGAGAAATTTCACTCGGAACCCGAAGCAATTCAACTAGCAAATGATTCCGTTTATGGTTTGGCTGGAGCAGTTTGGTCTGAGGATATCTCTAAAGCAGAAAGAGTTTCGAACCAATTAAGGATGGGGACAGTTTGGATTAATGATTTTCATACGTATTTCGCGCAGGCACCATGGGGTGGTTATAAAGCATCTGGAATTGGTAGAGAGTTAGGAAAACAAGGTATAGAAGAGTACACAGAAGTCAAACACATCTATAGAAATACAAAGCCTGAGCCACTTGGTTGGTTTGGATAAGCTTTAATAATTAGATTAGCAAATAAGTAATAATTACTTGTTAATGGCAGGAATTCCGCAAGTTCTTATCTTTCCTGATGATTTGGAAGCATTCGCCCATTACTTCCTATTGTCCTGAGGATAAGATCAGCATTCTTCAAATAGCCAGAAATTAAGTGTACCCTACAAACACCTTTTGTGCTGTAGGGTACACTTATATGTTTTATGCATTTTTACACAGTAGTAAATGTTGAGACGTAAGGTAGATAAGACTTACAGCAAAAATTGATGGAATCAAGGGAGGATGCTAACGCATAGAAGAAAGCAACCTCATGGCACCATTTGTTCTGACTACAATAACTTTCTACCTGTTAGAAAGTTTCGGATAAAAAGCACGAGCGTTTTTGTAAAACAACTTCTCCTTTAAATCTGAATCGAGATTCGGTAAGGAACGAGTTGGAGAATCATAATCAAAGTGAGGATAATCGGTAGAGAAGCACAGCATCTCATCCGTTCCCATTTGCTCTATGATAGACATAAATTCTTTTTTGGTTAGTTCCTCTGCAGGCTGAGTGGTAAATCGGAAATGTTTCTTCATAATGTTACTTGGCTTTTCCTTAACCCATGGTACTTCGTTTCGTAAGTCTCTATATTGCTGATCTAATTTCCACATTAGGTGTGGCACGAAGGTGAAACCACCTTCAATCATCATGACACCTAGGTTTGGATATTTCTCAAAAACACCATTGAAAATCATATTGGTGACTTGCTTCATGTGAGTCGTTGATATCATAGAGTGCCATTCAATGAAATATCTTGGCCATTTCCCATAATATACAGGTGGTTCGTTGTGGTGCATACCAATGATTAAATCATGCTTTTCTGCAGCCTCAAATACCGGATGATAGTAAGGGTCGCCCCACATAATGTCATCCATCGGAAGCATAACCTGAAGCATTTTTGGATGATTCCCCACCCGCTCTATTTCTTTTATTGCTGCATCTCTATCTTGAGCAGCTACATGAACTGACCCATAGATTCTTTCATCTTTTTCTAGCCAATTCTCAATTTGCCAGTCATTATAAGCAGTTGCAAGAGCAGCTGCCATTTCATACCATCCATGCATGGAGGATGGGGAAGGGTCCAAAGCTCCTGTCAAAATTCCGATTTCATGACCGATATCATCCAGTAATTGCTCTTGCATAAAGTGTAAATTTGATCCAGCTGGACTACCATCCGGTAATACGGCATCTGCTCTATCCAGACCAGCAACAGTGGGTTGAACGTAGGGCATGTGTTTTTCTTGAATCCAGTTACAATCTTTAATATAGCTTCTAAAGGGTTCATCTAGATATGCTAATAAATCTTCATATTGGGCTCTTTCATGTATGTCTGCATCGACTATAGGGATTCGTTGACTCATTTTAGTTCCTCCTCCATTCCAAAGTGTTTATCATTTCCCATTTATGGTAGCACCAGAACTATCAATCCTCCAAAACGCAAAATAGGTCAATATATACGTTCAGCGCTCTCAGTGAAGTTCAGTGAGACTCAGTGAAGCTCAGTGGAACATATTGGATAGTTGATTGAAACCTAGAATCTCTATAAAATTTAGCTTATTAGTAGATATCAAAAGATGTAGGGAGTAATTTAAAGAAAATGAGATGTATTTATAATATTCCCCTATATACTATTTCAAATGGTTCTACATCTATTGTACAGACGTCTATTAGATATCCATGATAATATGTTTCTCATTATTAGTGGGATATTCTTTCACCGTGGGAACAACCTGAGGATTATAAGAAAGGAGGCTTCCTATGAGCTACCGAATTTTCATTTATATATTAGGGATTGTCACTAATTTCTTCGGTGTTGCACTTGTCATCAATGCAATGGTTGGGGCTGGTTTTTGGCAGTCATTATTCATTGGTTTATCAGATATTTTTGGATTAACAGTCGGATTTTGGAACGGGGCTACTCAGTTAGTGCTTATTTTCATTAATTCCTGGTTGATAAGGAAGTCCCCGGAATTCCTCGCTCTTATTCCTTTGGTTTTGGAAAGCCTTGCTTTAGATTTTTGGCTAGAAATAGGGTTTGCTCAAGTTAACTTAGTTGGTGCTCCACTCGTATTGCGGTTATTGTTAATGCTCCTGGGTATTGTTTTTATAGGAATAGGAATTGCTTTATATTTGTTCCCTCAATTACCACGGTCCCCTATTATTCAAGTCACGATTGTTATTAGTCATCGTTTTGAGATTAGCTTAAGATTCGCACAAACACTGATAGCTATCGTTGTAGCAACCGCAGCCCTGATGATTGGTGGTCCTGTTGGTATTGGAACAGTTGCATTAACAATGTTTAGTGGTGTATCTATCCAGTATTTCTATTCAAGCTTGTATTTAACGTACCGTCGGTTTCTTCCATCCCAAAATAAAGAAATTGTAACTAGCCGTATATAATCCTTTCGCTATGTGGTCTTGAAAAGGGAATGTACGGTAGTGTAAACCTGTTTCCCTTTCTGCCCCAACAGAGAAAAAGCGATTGTTCAATGTGAACAATCGCCTAAATCTTTCATCCCCTCCCCACTACAAACCCATATGACCTTGCCTTGATTATATAGGCTTGTGCACATTCCCACCATTGTGTGTATCTCTTTGCAGAATTACCTCCCTTGCTTCAGTCGGGTAGGACTCTACATCGAAATGAATTCCTTAGTTTGCTTTAGTATTATATTTATGGATTTGCTTTACGTAATCAATTGCATCTCCCATGTTCTGTATTGTCCCCCACTAAGGATCACCGATTATGTTTGCTTGCCTCTATGAATTTCTTCTATTCACTTTTTGAAAGTTGCTATTATAACTTAGATAAACATCATGCATTTCTTCCTCGTTTTACATTCTGATTTAATTTAGAGGTAGAAGGAGTAGTTGTACCCCCCCACACACATTATTAATAAAGCATAATAGGAAAAATACTCTACTTGTACAAGCGAATCATGTAGAACCTTCATCATATCTTTCAATCCTCTTAATTGATTCCCTTTCTATCCATGAGAAAATCAAGTACATCGTTTTTGGATGTTCTCTTTTTTCCTCTCTTACTATAGAAAACCTAAATAGTGCTGTAGTAAAACATTCATGCAACAAAATTCCCCTGATCTTTTAACTGAAGAATATAGATTTGACATATTACCATATTCCATCGTAGAATTTACCACACAACAAATTTTTTCCCTAAGGAAACTTTTTGTTCGTTGGTAAAAATGATAGTGCCATTAAGTTCTATACCTTCAAATTATCTAAAAAAAGGATGATGATATGTCTACATGGCTACGATCGAGTAGAATAGCAGCTATTTTACTAAGTGTAATACGGGTGTATGTTGGATGGGTATTTTTGTCCGCAGGATGGAGTAAAGTGTTTGGACCCGAACCTTTTAATGCTATTGGATTCTTAAAAGGAGCTATTAGTAAATCAAGTGGAGAACACCCCTCAGTACAGCAGTGGTACGCAAATTTCCTAGAAAATTTCGCCATACCAAACGTTGAACTCTTTAACTTCCTAGTACCTGCGGGAGAAGTTCTCGTTGGAATTGGATTAATCTTTGGTATATTCACGAGGTTTTCTAGCTTGATGGGTGCATTTCTTAATTTTAGCTTCTTATTCGCGGGTACTATTAGTGTTAATCCTAATCTCATCATAATGGAATTTCTCATTCTTGCTAGTGGGATGAATGCTGGTCGTTATGGTATAGATTCTTATCTAAAACCATTACTCAACAAAGCAACTAGCAATTCCAGTAAGACACAAAGCATTAGTTAAGCTTAAAACATTATGTACTTATGACTAATCTTCCACTAAGAGAGAGTGGAAGATTAGTCCAAAACAACTTATTTTACAGTTATTAAAAGCGTAAGGGGATAATATAATGATAGGTTTTTTGTCTAGATCTTTAGGATGGAGTACGAAAGTAACTGTTTTTACTATACTCCTTGCTTCTATATTTTCCTCTATATCTACTTTTGTGTTATCTAATGCTTCTATAATGCTAGGGATAATTACTGTCTTCTTTTTCATCTCATTTGGAGTCATTTCTGATACGATTGGGTTGTCTGCAGCTGCCGCGAAGGAGTATCCATTCCATGCTATGGCCTCAAAAAGAATTGTAGGAGCAAAGGAATCTGTTCATATTTGTAAGAACGCAGAAGTCTTTTCTAGCTTTTTTAATGATGTAGTGGGAGATATATGTGGAATCGTCAGTGGTTCAGCGTCAGCAGCCGTTGTACTACAATTGTCCTTGATGGCTGGTCAAAACGAAGACTCCATTTACCATTTAATCATGGCCATTATATTTACTAGTATTGTGGCCGGTTTAACGGTTGGTGGAAAAGCCTTATGCAAGGAGATTGCTATTAGAGGTTCAACAAAGATAATCTTTATCCTGGGAAAAACCATTTATTTACTAGAAACTAAATTGTCTATCCAAGTTTTTTCTAGTGATAAAAAATAGAAAAAGGGATGAGAGGGTTATATTCCAAAACTTTCTTAATTTCATAGACCTTAAGTCAGGCAAACGTGTTCATCGAAGCCTGCTCTTTTGAGTAGGCTTCGATGAACACGTAACTCCTTCTCAAGCCTCTATCTATCTTTTCCCAAATAAGGGAATTATCCATGTCATCCTCTCACAAGGAAAAGAGAGGCAACCAATCATAAATTCAGATTGGGACCCTCAGAAAGAATACATTCCACGAACAGAGAGAAGCGAATGGGTTGCAGTTGGTACTATTGGTCAAACACTCGCTAGAGACGATGGATCTTGCACAGTTCATGGGTATTGTTGTCCAAATACAGAAGGAATAGCTACCTCTTCTGATAAAGGATACCTTGTTTTAAAAAGAACTGGCGAAAATCAAATTCTTATCTTACTAAAAAACACATCCATACTTTCTGGCTGAAGCTCAAGTGGACATAGAAGAGATTTTGGACCGATTAGGACATAATGATGAAAAAACGACTTAAAAAGTGTACCTCCATGTAATAAACGTAAAAATGCGTAGTATTAGGTGAAATAAAATTCAAGGTAAAAAAGCAGCAAACGTCTGGGAAAGAAATTCCTAGAGTTTTTGTATATAATCCATAAAAGTACATCCATTACTCAATATCGTATTTTCTATTGTTTAGTATTCTTGTACTACGTAATAGGTATTAAACAAAGAAGCAGAGTCAATTAAATTTCCACTTAATACGGTTGTCCTTTCGAGCAAGAACCAGAACAGAATCACCAACCTTTATACTATCTTCATCAACTCAGTATTAAGAACCTTTGTAGCCTTGCTCAAAGGTTCCTATTACTGAGTATTCGATTGTTGATTTATTACTCTATGGAAAAAAGCCCATCATCTTGAGGAACATCTTCTTTAGTAATTAACATCAACGATTCTTTAGCAAAATGCCCAGTCAACTTCGATAACCTCTTCGACTGATTCAGGGTTATATTATCAAACAAATTCCGAACAAGACGACCATTTGAAAAGTGATCATCTTTTTCATTTAATTTCGTATGTAACAAATCTCGAACTTTTTCAATAGCTTGATCTTCCGCAAAATAGTCATTTTGATTACAGGTGTAAATAAATATTCGAACAAGCTCATCTAGTGAATAATCACTAAATGTAATAAAAGTATTGAATCTTGACTTTAACCCTGGGTTGGAGTCAAAGAAATGCTCCATTAAATTCGTATATCCAGCTACGATTACAACTAGGTCATCACGATAATCCTCGAGTGCTTTTGTTAGCTCAGTCAGGCTTTCTCTCCCATAACTATCGCTACGATCGTTCTCTGTTATACTATACGCTTCATCAATAAAAAGGACTCCACCTTTCGCACGATTAATTAACCTTTTTACCTTAATTGCTGTTTGTCCTTGATACTCACCAATTAAATCAGTCCTACTCGTTTCAATAAAATGTCCTTTATTTAGCAATCCAATAGCTTTAAACATCCTCCCAACAATACGAGCCACTGTAGTTTTTGCTGTGCCGGGATTACCCAGAAATGCCATGTGCAAAGTTTTGTCAGGTTTCTTCAAGCCGTTTTTCTCTCGTAATTGTTGAATTTGATTATAGTCAATCAAATTACGAATTTGTTGCTTCACATTTTCGAGTCCAACTAATTCATCTAATTGGTTAAGTAGCTTGTCTAATGAAACATTTGATGAATCTTTTAAGTTTTGGTATAACCCATCAACTTTTGATGCTCCTAGATATTTATATAATATCTCAACAACTTTTTCTTGCTTTTGCTCCATCCTAGGCAAGGAGTTTTTCTTAGTTAAGATACCTAGGTTTTTAATTAACTCTAAAACTGCTCTATCAATTTGTTCGTCAGTTATTTCTTGAACTAATTTTTCAAAATCAGAGGTTTGCCCTAAGGAAACATCTATCTGCCTAGCTTCTTTAATAAGCTGGCGTTTGTAATGCTCTGAAATCATTATAGTACCCCACTTATTATTAAAATCACTAGAAAAAATATTATAGCAATACTAGCAAATGAAATAACCCTAGTAGTCTTCAAAGCTTTTGATAAGCCTCCTGTCAACAGACTAAGCTCTGCAATCTCATTTTTTGCCTTTGACAATTCAGATTCAAGATAGGCAGACATACTTTCTTCTTGTTTTTCCATTCCAATTTTGAGTTCCTTAATATCATTTTCAAAATTCATCTTATTGTTGGCAACTTCGTTAATAGTTGAACGGATTTTGGTATCAAACTCCGAATAGTTTCGGGCAACCATTTCAAATAAAGTTTGGATGTCATCTTGAATTAATCGTTTTAGATCACTGTATTCCTCTCCATAAATAGCAACTTCTTTGTTTAGGGTTTCGATATTAGTCTTGTTCTCTTTACTTATTGCTTCGATTTTAGATAAACCATCATCTTGATGTGAAACTAATTGTTTCATTGTTTCAAATTGTTCAACTTGATTTTCTTTAAAATAATCCAAATTATCTTGAAAAACTGAATGTGAAGATATCAATTCATTTATTTCATCAGTAAGGTCAGCTACTGTCAGATCCTGAGCTTCAATCTTTGCTTCGATTGCTTTAAAATAACCTGGTATTGTAGAATAGATATCAAAAATTTCATCCACATCTTCTATGTGTTCTATCCTCTCAATCTTATCTTTAAAGTTTTTCAGAACCTGAATTACCTGTTTTTGTTGATTAATCATTTGTTTGATTTGATCTTGATTTTCTTCAACGCCTTTTATTCCTCTTAATGCTTTTGAATTAGCTTCTTCAGCTGCTTTCAATGAGATTAAAATCCCCTGAATGTACTCTTTATCTAATGCAGAAAATGTATCGTAAATAGTATTAAACTCTTGTATTGTTCTAACAAGAGCTTTATTTTGCTCGATCAATTTATCTTGAATACTTTCAGTTAGTCTATTTAAGTCACTACCCGTCACATCATAATTAAACCACCCAAATACCCCTCCCGAAAGTGGTACACTAGGTAACTCTGCTTCTGCAGGCAATTTCTCACTGAATGCCTTTAGCTCAAGTTTCTTTTCATTAAAAACAGTCGAGCTAGTAGTCACATTTCCATTCTGTTCATTATTTTGATTTTGTTCTCTCTCCTTTATATTCAACACTTCTAATCACCTCAAAGTAAATCTTCTAAATCACTCTGCATTTGAACTAAATCACTCTGATTTTCACTAGTATTTTTATTGTTTTTAGAGTTATTGGCATTATCATCAAATATATTATTAAGCGATTGTCGCATTGCGCCCTTCGCTAATGCATGATTCTCTGAAACTTCGCTCATAATATTTTCTTTCAATGCTACTACACGATTTTCAGCTACAGAAATTTGTACTTGTTGAAGACTTATTATCCCATTTTTCTTATCAATAATTTGTTCGTACTTTTCTTCTTTTAACTTTTTGGCGATAAACTTATCGATAAGATTTAAAACTATTGCACCAACTAATCCAGACACCAAACTTGATAAAAATAACCCAATCGTATTAGCAAGTGTGCCAATCAGTGGTATCTCAATTTGCATACCAGGAACTGTCAGTAAGAATTTTTCGAATACCTCTCCTAAGAAAATCGCACTGCCACCAACTAATCCAACAGTTATTATTTTCCCAACTTGTGCTACCTTAACGGTAAACGGCTTGTCCTTATTCCTCTTATCTCGAAGATAATTAACTGCATCAATAACAGAAGATATTCCTTGCTTAATAAAACTCGCCAATTTCTTAAAAATATTTACAATAGGTCCGAAGATTTCAGATATGATTGTACCAATTAATGTTGATGCTCCAGTTTGGAAAACACTTAGAATTTTGGAAAAGAAGGATTTTAACGCTTGCTTCATTTCAGATAAAAATCCTTTAAACGACTTAGATTTGCCTTTCAAGAAACGAATTAGACCATTCATGATTTCTTTCAACAACGAAAAAAGTGCTGAGATGGCCATATTCTTTAGAGCATCTTTTCCGGCTTTTTTCCCAATTCCTTTTGCTGCATTAACTCGAATATCTTTATTAATCGGTTTTCTTGCTTTTTTATCAGCTTGCAACATAAGATCGTCATCAGCAGCAAGCTTATCGTTCAAATGTTTGTCATTTTCTTCCTTTTGTACACGTTTATCAACATCTGATTTGTTTGATTCATCGACTTTTTTATTCGCCTTCTCGTTTTGTTCAATAAGATCTTTTTCCCTGGTTTCCCGTGTTTCTACATACTCTTTGTTGCTTTTGGCACCTTTACTCTTATTCAATGATTCGTTTGTCGGCTTTAGATTTTCTTCTTTATTGGCAAGGGCAGCTACATCTAAGTTTGCTTGCTTTCTTCTTTGATTCTCAAATAATTCTTTTCTAGTTACTACATGGTCAAGATTAGCTTTTTCACTAGGCTTTAAGTCTTTTCCTGTGTATTTATCCTTTAAATTTCCAGATTGTTGTTGATCCCTCATTGCCTTATTGGCATCTTTATATCGTTGGTCTTTCATAACCGAATCAGCAATATCCTTATACTGCTCAGGATGCTCTCTATCATATTTTTGAATTAATGTCTCATTAGTAATGTCGAGTCCAATTTGATTTCCGAATTGTTTCCAAACTTCATCCATGACTACTTTTCCTAAAGAATCAGGATTAGAAATGGTTTCTCTATCTTTTTCCAGTAGCTCTAAATCAGAAAAACTTTCTTCCAACTGTTTTGATAAGGAAACTTCCAATTCCTCGAAATCAAAATCCGTTTCGACATTACCAATTTCATTATTTTGATTCGCACCCCTATTAGACAAAAGCTTACATCCCTTCTAAATAATTTTAATCAATATTTTGTTAAGAATACTGCTGTTATTATTATTTCTGAAGTGCTTCTAACTGATATGAGTAATTCCCGACAGTGAAAGATATGTTAAGCTCTGCTCCCCATCAAGCACTGTTCTGTTTGTGATCTTCACATCAATATTGCTTTGAATAAATTATAATTCTCTCTAATATTAAAATCATACCAGAAGATAACTAAATTTTGTTTATATTTTCCACGATTCCTGAAGATAGAAGTCCGTAGTATGTATCTACTATGTAATAAAAAAGTTACTACACAAATTCATCCCATTTGTGGAAGAAAACTACACCACTCCCCTTTCCCCTAACCTAACGATTTTCGTTGTGATAAAAGATAAGATGTAAAAATCCCTATATAATCGGTCTTCCAACTTTACTATATTTGTATGAGTTAAATAAGATATCAGTATCAATAAAGAAAATCCAGTCAATATCCAGTCGGAAGTACTACCTCAAACCACCAACAAAAAGACCTACAGATTATAAGGATGTTTGAGTCCAAGAGATACCCACCAATCAACATATTCCTTCACTTAACTTACGAAGCTAAAAAATTTTTCATATATTTAAAGCTTAATCTTCCCATACCACATAAAAAAGCTTCCCCTCATAAGGGAAGCTTTCTCATAATTATGGACGGAAGTACCCATTTGGATAACGGTTAACTAACCCTAGCTGGCTATAAAGTTGATTTATGTATCAGCCCACTCATACACAACATCTGGGAACGACAGTTCAGGGTTTTAATCGGCGAAATCCTCTTTAACTGTAACCATCTCAATTGGACCATCGTATAATCCACCTCCACCCTTAGCATAACTATTAAGTATACATGAAAGGCATTGGGCGTTCTATTGATGATATTCTTACTTGATAGACCCTTTCATTACTCCGCTAATAATCCATTTCTGAGCAATCACATAGACTAAAATCATAGGCGCTAACGCCATTAAATAAGAGGCAAAGGCCAAATTATAGTTGGTACTAAACTCCGTCTGAAAAATATATTGAACGAGCGGTAGAGTAGCAAAGTCTGGGTCGCTTAAAATGACAAGCGGCAGCATAAAATCATTCCATGCCCACAGACAGGTAAGAATCCCGACGGTTGCATTCATTGGGGTCAACAGTGGGAAAATGACCTTCCAAAATACCTTCCATGTGTTTGCACCGTCCATAATCGCTGCTTCTTCTAGCTCCTTCGGAATTGATTTAATGTAGCCCACATAGATGAATACGTTAAAAGCAAGGCCATAGACAACATACAAAAGAATCAACCCAATAGGATTATCGATATTCCAGATCGCTGTCTGCTTCACGATTGGAAGCATAATGATTGGAAATGGTACAAACATAGCACTCACAAAATAATAAAAAAGAAATTTGTAAAAGCGTTTATGCATATTACGTGCAATCGCATAGGCAACAAGTGAATTTGATAAAAGGGTGAAAACTACCACGAATACGGTTACTACCGTACTATTAAACAGGGCACTGAAGAAATCGGTGACCACCACGGCATCGGCAAAATTCTCAAATCGCCACTCGTTCGGTAAGGATAGAAGAGATTCTGACATTTCTTCAGGCGTTTTCAAAGCAATCGTAACCGTCAAATACAGTGGCAGCAAGACAAGTATCGTTCCTATGATTAATAGTAAAGTGATGGGCCAATTTTTCTTTCCTTTTACCATTACATCTCCACCTCCCGTTTCTGAAGTACACGAATTTGAAAGACTGAAATCACAACTATAATGATAAAGTAAATGACGGCATTCGCTGATTGATAGGCAAATTCTCCGCCTTCGAATCCACCTTTATAGATTAAGAGAGAAATAGATTCTGTAGCCTGCCCTGGCCCGCCGTTGGTAAGAGCAATAATCTGATCAAAAGCCATCAGGAAGTTTTTCATCGCTAAAACCATGTTGATTGTGAAAAATGGCGCAATTAATGGGAAAGTGATTTTCAAAAACTTCTTCCAAGCATTTGCCCCGTCTATTTCAGCCGCTTCATACACATCTTCCTGAATTGTTTGGAGACCTGCTAGATACAAGATGGTATTGAAGGCTGTCGCCTGCCAAACCGTCATGATGACAATCCCGATCCAAGCTGTATCCGGATCGCCAAGAATATTTTTAGCCCATGCGTCTAATCCCAGCACCCCCATAATTTCTGGCAGGAAATGAGTAAAAATAAAGTTGAAAATAAACCCGACGATCAGAATACTTAAGATATTCGGCATAAAATAAATCGCTCGAAGTGTCTTTTGGAATTTGATTTTCGCATTCAGGCCGAGTGCAACGGCCAAACTGAAAATATTTACTAAAATTGTAGAAACAACAGCAAATTTAAATGTAAACCAATAGGAGCTTAATGCCCGTCCATCCTGAAAGACATTCAAATAGTTTCTAAATCCAACAAAATCCCATTCTCCATACCCTCTCCAATTCGTAAAACTATAGAATATTCCCTGAAGGACTGGATAGGTATGAAAAATAAAAAATATAATTACCGCTGGCATGGCCATCAGTAAAAAAGCACGCTGCCGATTTATCATAACGCTCTCCCCCTTAACGGATTTCGACTTTCTCCCACTCGCGGTCCATTTTCTTTAGAAATGCATCCGTATCCTTTTCAATAAAAAAGGCCTGAATCAAGTTTGCAGCCTGCATGCCGCTCGGATAATAGTGATCTGGGAAACTGGTAATCTCATCATTTGCGATTTTCCCTTGTAGACCACTCAAGATTTCATCCTCTTGTTTCACACCTTTAAGAGCGGAGAAGGCGTACTGTTCTTCAATGTATAACTTCGCATTTTCTTCCTGAGTCATAAATTCAATAAACTGCCTCGCCTCTTTTGGGTGTTCGCTATCCTTCAATGCGGTCAGCATCACGTCGACCCCTGATACAAGGTCATTTTTTTCAGGGTCATTGGTAACGGGCATGGCAAAAGTACCGAGCTCGACATCAGGGTTCACTTTCTTCAACTCGGGTATCGCCCAGTTCCCTTGGAAATAAAAGAGTGCCTCTCCATTTGCAAATGCATTGTTTCCATCGTTATACCCATATTGGAAATTGTCATTTAAACCATAATCCAATAGCTGCAGCATTTTGTCCGTCACTTCCTGGTAGTCTTTTTGGAAACTTGCTTCCCCGCTGCTCTTTTTCCCCGCAAAATTATTTGGCTGCAAAACACCCGCTACGGCATTCCATGGAATCATCCCTGTCCACGCGTCTTTCAGCGTGAAGTAAATCGGTGTGACCCCCTCTTCTTCCGCTGTTTCTAAAGCTTCGATGAAATCATCCCAAGTTTTGGGAACTTGAAGTCCCAACTCATCCATCAGCTCTTTGTTATAAATGACAGCGTTGGCGTTTGTAGCATATGGAATGCCATACGTCCCCTCGTTGTTACCAGGAACGAGTTGATTGATCATATCCACATAACTCGGCTGAACATTTTCAAGCATTTCAGTACCTGAATAATCTTTCAGCATCCCTGCATCTGCCAGCTCACCATAAAGCGCACTTCCTGCAATAGAGAGAATATCCGGCATATCTTCCTTCACAAGCCTAGTACGGAGAACAGTCTCCGCAGACGGCGGAGCATAAAGTTCTACATTAATGTCCGGATGTTGTTGCTCAAACTTTTCTATGATCTTGTTATAGGTGCTGATGTTTTCTGGTTTATTGGAAAACAGTTCAAGCTTCACTTCTCCCTTGGAAGAGGTACTTTCTCCACACCCCGAGAGTAGGAACGCACCCACAAGAACGCTTGCAACGATTTGAGTGACTCGTTTCATCATTCTCCACTCCTTCATTTTAGTAAACGCTTACGTTCAAGGCACAAAAATGCCTGCCAACTATTTATCGACACTGATAACCGTAGCCTCATATGGCTCAAGGGTGACTTTAAATAGTTCTGGAGAGTTGAAAGTACTTTCTTCACGGTTGGTCAGAATGATTTCACCACTTTTATCACGAAATTCGCTTAGTTCCGCTTCCTGCTCTTTATTCGAGAAATTACAAAGGATAAGCAGTACTTCCCCCTCATAGGTCCGTGTATAAGCAAAAATGTCTTCACTATTTTCAAGCAACAAGTCAAATTTCCCATGAACAACATTATCGTTTGATTTACGCAGCTGAATCAATTTCTGATAATAATGGAAAACGGAATTTGGATCATCTAAGACTTCTTCTGCGTTGATTGTTTTATAGTTAGGGTTGACTCGAAGCCAAGGTGTCCCCGTCGTAAAACCGCCATGTTCTTCGGATGACCATTGCATAGGCGTCCTTGCATTGTCCCTGCCTTTGTGATGGATTCTTTTCATCACATCCTTGACGTCATCTCCGTATTGATCCACCCGCTCCTGGTACATGTTCAATGATTCAAGATCTTCATAATCCTCTATTCTTTCAAAAGCGACATTCGTCATACCAAGCTCTTCTCCCTGATAGATGTATGGAGTCCCTTTCATTAGATGAAGGCATGTGCCCAGCATCTTAGCCGACTTCTTACGATACTCCTGATCATCCCCAAATCGCGAGACAACTCTTGGCTGATCGTGATTATTCCAATACAAGCTGTTCCATCCCTCTTCTTCCAATTCGTACTGCCATTTGGACAATATCTTTTTCAAGTCGGTAAGTTTCCAATCGTTGAGCGACCACTTTCCAAGGGGGCCTCCTCCATCGACATCCATGTGCTCAAAGTGGAACACCATATTCAACTCATTTCGATCTTCCACCGTATAACGTTTACCTTGTTCAGGCGTCACTCCTGGCATTTCGCCAACCGTCATAATGTCATACCTAGAAAGAACTTTCTGGTTCATTTCATGTAAAAATTCGTGGATACGGGGGCCATTCATAAAATAAGGACTTCCATCCCCATACTCTTTTCCTTCCTCGACCTCCCCGTCTGGATAACTCGGGTCCTTGGAAATAAAATTCACGACATCCATACGAAAACCATCTATCCCCTTATCCAGCCACCAAGACATCATGTCGTAAACTTCCTCACGGACTTTTTCATTTTCCCAATTCAAATCAGGCTGCTTCTTCGAGAATATATGCAGATAATATTCGTCTGACGCTTCATTATATTCCCATGTCGAACCACTGAAAGCCGCTTCCCAATTTGTAGGGGGCTGGCCGTTTTGACCTTCCTTCCATATGTAGTAATCCCTTTTCGGACTTTCCTTCGATGACTTCGATTCCACAAACCACGGGTGCTCGTCCGATGTATGATTAACTACAAGATCCATAACAATTTTTAACCCTTTATGATGAGCTTCTTCCAGTAAACGATCAAAGTCTTCCATGCTTCCGAATTCATCCATGATGGCTGTATAATTACGGATATCATAGCCGTTATCATCATTGGGAGAATCATAAACAGGAGAAAGCCAAATAACATTCACCCCTAACTCCACTAAATAATCCAGCTTCTCTGTGATCCCCGGAATATCCCCAATTCCATCTCCATTGCTATCATTAAAACTGCGTGGATAAATTTGATAAACGACACTTTCTTTCCACCATTGTTCTGCCATTTTTTCATCCTCCTCATAATAATTAACGTAAACGCTTACGTAAATCCTTAAAAAAATTTATTTTATTTTTTTCACAGATTCTCGTTCCACTAAATGATGGGGCATCACACTAGATTCTGCTTGCTTATCATTTTTTATAGTAAGAACCATTTCGATCGCTTTTTCTCCCATTCGCTGGAATGGCTGCGCAATCGTTGTTAGTGGCGGAATAGACATCTCCGATAGTTTCAAGTTGTCATATCCAATGATTGATATATCCTCTGGAATGCGGATACCGAGTTTGTAAGCTGCGGATATGGCTCCTATGGCGATTTCATCACTGGCAGCAAAAATACCCGTAATTTCAGGATGACGTTCTAAAAGCCGAGGCAGGCTGTTGATTCCGTCTTCATAGGTGAAACTATTTTGATTTTCAACTAATGATTCAGAATAAGGAAGTTCTGCCTCTAATAGCGCCCGTTTAAAGCCTTCAATTCTCGTCCTTCCCGCCAAGAGATCATTCGGGTTCCCTGAGAGCATTCCTATCCTTTTATGACCAGAATCAATGAGATAACTTGTAGCCGTATAAGCGGCATGAGAGTCATCCACCTTTACATAAGGCAATGGATATTTGTAAGACTGCGTCAACACGAGCACCACTGGGACGCCCATTCGCTGAAATGCCTTATAATATTCCTCATCGACCTCTTCACTAACAAATACAAGCCCATCAACCCGCTTCTCACTTAATAACTGGATATATCTCAAGGTCTTTTCGTGATCTGCGGCTGTATTACACACAATCACACTGTAACCTTCCTCATTAGCTCGGGCTTCAATTCCATGTAGGACTTCTGATGAGAGAAGACCGGATACACTAGGGAAAAGCACTCCAATTGTCCCTGAATTTCGATTGACAAGACCTCTGGCAATTGCATTTGGCTGATAGCCAAGCTCTTCAATCGTCTGCAAGACCCGTTGCTTTGTTTTTTGGGAAAAGCCAGGTTGATTGTTCAAGACTCTGGAGACCGTCGCAATCGAAACATTCGCTGCTTTTGCTACATCTTGGATTGTTGGATTCATGATTAGTACACCTTACTTTCATTTTTACGTAAACGCTTACTAAATGATTATCTATAATATACCCACATGATGTTATTTCGTCAAGCTAATTAGAAAATTAAAAAAACCTCTCAAAAGTTTTTAGACTCTTGAGAGGTCTTTTTACTTCTGTGACTATACCCATCTGTGGATAGGATTACACTAGAATATGTATGGTTTTTACATTTCACTACATCAAACTACCTATTGATTATGAGGGGGAAATTAAAAATGAGCCAAGGTTTATATAAAATCTGTAATGTGGATAGATGTGGATAACCATGGATGACTTTCTGGCAATTCATAAGCAAACCTCAAGACACCTCCCCCTGAACCACTTGTACCACTACTAGAATGCCAGTATGGACAAAACCAACATGATACTGAATCTTTCACATGATTATTTTCTTGTATATCCTCATGAACAACTACTTCATATTAGGAAATCCCTTAAGGTGAACGTAGGTCAGTTCTTCTACTTTATCTTTATCCTGTGTTTTACGCTAGAAAAGTACATAAATGTGCAAAGATAAGTACATAAGCTTGCCAGCCGATTTCATTTAGTAGTTTTGCCTGAATAACGCATGGCTAATTCAATAACTATTACCTGTGAAAGTAAACATATGCGGATGGTGTATTACACGGTCAATCAGTGCTGCTCTCAACCTCGACTCCACAAATAATACTTTTCTGCTCGTACAATTGGTAATAAAGTTGTTCCGTTTATAGTTTCATGGACGACGAACAAAAGCGCAAGGGAGGCTCTCCCATTACCCCACTTGCGCTTTTGTTTTTCTCATCTTTTTTATAATCTGGTTAAGCACTTCCGAGAACACGAGCCCAAATGCAATCGCACCAGATATCATAAAAGCTTTCGCTGCAATGGAGATAGCGACGCTGTAGTCATTTTGCACAAAGCTTCGCATGGCGTCATACGCAAGACTTCCTGGTACAAGAGGAATAATCCCTGCTACGCTAAATATAATCATAGGTGTTTTATATATCCTTGCCAGCATCTGGCTGACCATGGCAATAACAAAGGAGGCAAAAAGTGTAGCTGGGACACTGTCGACTTCTTCCCATACTAAGGATATGTAAATGACCCAACCAATCATGCCGACGAGACCACATTTGATGAGCGTATTTCTTGGCGCCTGAAAGATGATTCCAAAGGCAGCTGATGCAAAAAAGCTTGCAATGGCATGTTCAATCAACATAATTATTCCTCACGATCTCTAAAATAGTGCAAACATAACAGCAATACCTGCCCCAATTGCAAAAGCCGTTAAAAAGGCCTCCGCCCCCTTGGCGAGTCCTGAGATAAGATGACCTGCCATCAAATCCCTTACAGCGTTGGTGATGAGCAGGCCAGGGACCAACGGCATGACAGAACCAACAACTACCTTATCAACTTCCTTCCCAATACCTAATGAAAAAAGGGAAAAGGCCGTAAAACCAATCAACAACGAAGCAATGAATTCAGCAACAAATTTAGATTCAAATAATGAATAAAGTTAATTAATGCAATAAATCCTAGCCCTCCTGCAATGCAGGCTGGTAGAAAATCGTACCAACTCCCCTGAAACATGATACTAAAGAAACCACTCGCTAACGTGGCAGCGATGATTTGCATTTGCATGGAATAATCTGTAGGACTGGTTTCAATTTTTCTAAGCTCTTTATACGCTTCCTGAGTAGACATGTCTCCACTGGTAATGTTTCTAGAGACATTATTCGCGAGCTTTACTTTTTCGAGATTTGTCTCTCGTGCTGAAACCCTTACTAATTTTGCAGGGGCACTAGGGCTAATGGTAAACACAATCCCAGTAGGTGTTACATAACTTTGTGCTTCATCCCGTCCAAAAGATTGGGCAATCCGCGTCATTGTATCTTCCACACGATAGGTTTCCGCTCCATTTTGTAGCATCATCTTCCCCATTAATAAACACAACTCAATTAAGTCCTCTGTACGCTCCACTCGCCACCTCAATTCGTATTACAGTATGTTTAGTGTATCTATTCATATACTAAAAGCTTAAAACACTTTTTAAAATTTCCACAATCTGAAGCTTCTCCACTTCCTTTTTCACGACTGGCTGAGTCTTACCTCCATATTTGTTCTTAAAGGCTTCCCAATGTTGATGTTCATCAAAGAAAATTCGTCGTAAAATGTTTGTCTCCATACAAGTACAATACCACATCATTAAGGGCTGTAGAATTGTCTGTTAGCAACGGTGATAAAATCCCTAATAACAACGGTTTCAAATTCCCCACTAATAACGGATAATCATTCTATATAACATAGAGATGGAGTGTAGAGTGATGGTCCAGATTGGGGAGTTTTTTATGATTAGGGAACTTTATCAAAAAGGTTGGTCAATTACAGCAATTTCTGAGGAGACTGGATTTGATCCAAAAACGATTAGAAAGTACATAAAAGCCGATAGTCTTCCCGAACGAAAGGATAGATCAGCTAAAAAGATCAGTAAGCTAGATCCTTACAAAGATTACTTAAGAGAAAGAATTAAAGAAGGAACAACGAATTGTTTGGTGTTATTTGAAGAGATTCAATCCTTAGGTTATACCGGCAAGATGACGATTCTCAGAGACTTTGTGAGACCATTTAGGTCTCAGCCTAAAAAACAAGCAACGATAAGATTTGAAACGTCTCCAGGGAAACAAGCTCAAATGGATTGGGGTCACGTAGGGAAATTTGAAGTTGATGGAGAGATGAAAGACATTAGTGCATTCACAATGGTATTAAGTTATTCACGAATGAAGTATATAGAGTTTACGGATAATATGAACCTAGAAACATTGATGAAATGTCATATGAATGCATTTGCTTACTTTAATGGTGTTCCCGAACAGATACTCTATGACAATATGAAAACAGCTGTTATTAAACATAGTCCAGTAGAGATCCGTTTCAATAGAAAGTTTGAAGAGTTTTTAGATTATTATGGAGTGGCTCCTAAAGCCTGTAAGCCTTATAGGCCTCAAACTAAGGGGAAAGTAGAAAACGTAGTGGGCTACTTGAAGAAGAATTTTATGCAGCGAAGATTGCCTAAAAGTCTTGAAGGATTAAATAATGAGGTAAGAAGATGGTTAGATCGAACAGCTAATCGAAAGATTAATCAAACTACACAAGAAGCACCGGAGATACGCTTTCAACAAGAACAACGTTACTTAGCTAAATCAAACACTAAACCTTTATTCCCTATTAATCACTGGGAGCTTAGAACTGTTAGTAAAGACTGCTTTGTCTCGTATAAAGGTAACCGTTACTCCGTACCTTTCAGGTACGTGGGCCAAGAAGTAAAAATTAAAGAAACTTTAGATCATCATCTGGAGATATTCGACTCAAACGAACGTATTGCAAGCCACCCAATCTTAGATGGAAAAGCAAAAGAACATATTCATTTTGAACATTATAAAGGACTGAAAACGACCTCTGTTGGTTTGGCGACCCACAGTCGTTTACAGCCCTCAAATCTTGAAGTAGAGCAACGCTCTCTTCAAATTTATGATCAACTAGAGGATGGTGATCTAACATGAACACCACAGTCTTAGTTGAACGACTCAAGCAATTAGGTTGGTCCTACACAGCTGACCAACTAGACGGAATCTTGGAAGATTCATCTAAAGATAATGTATCATATTCTACCTTCCTATACACGCTTTTATCTAAGGAAATTGAACACAGGGAAGAAACAGAGTTAAACAAAAGGATTAAAAAGTCCAAACTTCCCTATATAAAAACCATTCACGATTTTGATTTTGCCTTTCAACCAAGTATAGACGAGAAACGTATTAAAGAAGTTCTCACCGGACGATACATACATCATGGAGAGAATATTATCCTTCTAGGGCCTCCTGGTGTAGGGAAAACGCACTTAGCCATATCTATGACAGTAGAGGCCCTCACACAAGGTCATACAGCCCTTTATATCACGGCAAATGACTTTATAGCAGAATGCCAAAAAGCTAATAAACAAGGGTTAATCCAACGGATTATTAAGAGGTATTGTAGACCAGATATCTTGGTTGTAGACGAAATAGGTTATTTTGGTTTTGACGAATTAAGTTCACATACATTCTTTCAGATCATCTCAAAAAGGTATGAAACCGGAGCAATGATCCTAACTTCCAATAAGTCTTATGTAGAGTGGGGTAAGATTTTTGGGGATGAAGTATTAGTAACTGCAATTCTAGATAGGATTGTTCATCATTCTTCAACCTTTAATATAAGAGGTGACTCTTACAGGCTTCGTGAAAAGAAAAAAGCAGGCATACAGCCCGCTCAATTATGACGATATTAGGGAATTTTATTCCGTTGAAATTAGGGAAATTTAAACCGTTATTGACATTGTCAAATAAAAATGACCTGACTCGTTGTAATTTTGTATTTATTGCTCCAGCATTATTATCATAGTTTTGCCACTCTCTTAGCAATATTTTTACATGGCTAGAATGTACGGTCTTCTAAAAAAACCTGAATGCTAATTTTAAAAGCAAAAAAGGACTACCTCCTTTATTTAGGAAGTAGTCCTTTAATTATTAACCCGTTATTACATCATGCCGCCCCTATGGTGAGAGTGTGTAATATCTTACACGTTGTATGCAAATAGTGCGCTATATTAAGGTTTTGCTGAATGCTGTCTGTAACATCTTTAACTTGGTTTCACCGTTTTTCATTGGATTGCGTTAGCAAAATGTTAGCATTTTACTCGTAATTAGACTTTTTGTTTATTAAATTTAGTTATAGATTAGTCCTCATTTTTTCACAAATATTATTAATGATGTTCCAGTTTTTCCCCCTGGGTATTTATCCAATCAAATTTAATCCTTTCATTTTCAACAGTTGGATAACTGGGTATCTTTAAATTTATTTGGTGTTTGGCAAAAGGATTTATTAAGTACTTAATTTTTAATGTCGGTAGTTCTTCATTCCAGTTCTGTTCACAGTATAGGATACCTGTAAGAGAAGTATTTAGTGGAGGACTGTCACCTCTTGGCATTAGTATCCCTCCTGAACCTAAACACTCAGAATACTCACCCTCTTTTTTATCATACCTGACGATGGTAGGACCATATAACACTTCTGCAACTTCTTCCCAATCCGCTCCGTTATCAGCAGCTTTACATATTGCAACAATAATTGGACCTTCCCATTTATATTTTTTTAGCTTTGAATTAATTCTTCTTTCAATCGCCTTTAATGGCTCAATTTTTCTAGGTGGACCTAACAAAGCAAAATCAATTTTTGATTTTGTTTCGATGTTTCCCTTAGGTGAAATAAAAAATCCCCCTGATATACCATCAGAATTAATTACTAGTTCTTCCTCTGGATCAACATCTGTTGGATCTAGAGCATCAAGATACTTAATCAATTTTCTTTTTATTCCACTAGGTTTATAATTTTTTTGATCCACAATTTCATACCATATTCCAACATCAAAAAAATGTTCAACATCTGAAAGGTAATTTAAAAGATGATCTATTGTTTCTTGCTCCTTGCCAATATCCTCTGATTCAAATAAAGTTACTACATCCAATAGTACTTTTTGTCCATTTATTTCCCACAACAATTCTGGTGTTAAACCATTTTCTAATTTTGGGTTGAATTCAATCTCTCCATTTTCAGAACAGAATTTTGCAACAAGAAATTCATTTATCTGGGCAAGAAACTCTTTATCGTTCTGACTCCTCAACCTTCTATAATAATCTAGCTTTCTATCTTCAGGGATACTATCGTAGAAGTCTTCTATAAAAGCTTTCATTGATTTATGTTTTTCTGTTACACCGTTTGCTACATATACAACATATGGAGCTTTCCAATTACCATCTAGATTTGGAAGAGATTCAATGAATTCTTTATCATATAGAGTGAATTTTTTGTTTTTAAATAGTATAATTACACCCTTACTCACATTTTTAAGAGTAATAGTAACTTCTTTCCAAAAATATTTCCTCTTTTTTTTAGTTAATAGGCCAAATATATTTGCAGGCCAATCAATAATGGGGCGATACCACCGTTTTCTTATATACTTTCCTTCCCTCATGCTTTTATTAATACCACTAGTCTGTGCAAGATCTCCCAAGCCTGCTACAACAGTAATCGCTATCCAACCAAAAAGTAATATTTTCCACATCAGAGGGATTTGTACTAATAAAACTAATAATAATCCTGTAATAGTTGGCCAAAATCCTGACCATGCATATATTTTAAAAAAATTATATGAAAATCTAGAAATACTTTGACCATCCGATAAGTGTCTAGCTTCAGTAAACCTATATAAACTAAATGGTATAAAAAATGTAAAACATAGTATCCAAATAAACTCCATTAGATCTCCTTGCAACAATACTTGAATTATTGTTGGGAGTAATATAAGTATTGCCTGTCCAATAATCCAACTGTTTTTTAGGGTTCGGGTTCCGTGGAGTCCTATTTTACTCCGGTTTTTTAGGCTTTTTCTTATTTTATAAGATTTTGAAACAGAGTAAAGAAAATTTAGCAAACCTAATACCAATATGAAAAACTTCATTTCTTTAACAAATCCTCACTTTACGATTGAAACATGATATTGTTTATCCAACATCACTTCAAATTTATTGTTCCAATAATTTTAATACTGCTTTTATGGTTATGTTAACGCCATGGCATAAGTGAAATTTATCCATTTATGTATGTGTCTCACCATCTTTTTAAGCTTGTAATTCTACTATTACAAAATACAAAACAGTTTATAAAAGTTTCTTTCAGTTTAATCATTATTATAATAATCTTCCTCATAACCTATCTTAATTTTCTTATATTCTGGATCCATCTTATGTAATTCATCCCTAACTCGTTGCCGTAGCTCAATTGCTGGCTTCAAACAATATTCTAAAAATTCCTTTTTAGTAAGTGATATATCTGGAAATAAGATTTTTAAGAATCCAGTAGCTAACCTTTGAATTGCTTTAGTATCTCTTAAATCTTTACAATTTTTCAATTTCATATTACCAGCTACGTAATCCGAAAAGTCAGATCTTCCTCGTAAAACATGTAAAACTTCTGAGAGAAAATCCCCTTTAAACCCCATCATTTGAGAAGGAGTTTCACTAGTAACCCTTGGCATATACCATCCAGGGATTATACCATGTAATCTATCTAAAAACGCTGTCTCTTGTAAAAAATTAGGGAAATCTTTCAACAACCCTTTATCTAAGTTTAAAGGGTTTCGATTTTTATCTAAAGGTATATTACCTAACATTACAAAACCTGCTTCTGAGGTAGCTTCGGTATCTCCTCTACTAAATTTACCACTTTCTAAATATGTCTTTAATCCTGCTGATAATTCCGAATCAGTTTGAATGCTTTGAATTTCATCAAGAACTACTGTATCATATTTTGATATTAAACCAGGGGTATTTCTAACATGATGAAAGAACATGACAGCAGGAGTAATTTTCCCACCACGGACCACCCTTGCATATCTGGAAAAATTATCGTATACAAACGATTTCCCAGTTCCTTTAGGTGCTAATTCAATTAGATTAATTCTGGGTTCTACAAAAGCGACTATCCTTGTTATTAATACAAACTTTTGTTCTAAACTATAAATTGTAGGATTAAATCCCATACTTGATATTATTAAATCCAACCATTCATCTAAGCCAAAATGCTTTCGACATTCGATAAAATAATCGATATCAACGGCACCAATTTGAAATGGCTTAAAATTTCTCATTAAGACTGAACCTTTATCTTTTTCATTTTCAGGAGGAACATAAAATAATTCGCCTACTCCCCATACTCCACTGCCAAGAAGAAGATTATTATCTTCAATAATTTTCTGTGAAACAATTGCATCATTTATATCTAAGAAAGGAATTCTTAAATACCTTGTCCCACTTTGTAAATTAATTGAAACACTATAATCATCTAGTAATTTTACAGGTTCCATATTAATTAGACGATTTTTAACTTCTTCTTTTTCCCCCTTTTGTGGTAAAAATCTATCTATAAAGTTAGAAACTTTCACTCTTGATTCGTTTGTTAATATGCCATCTTCAATAAAATTAAATAGAATCCACTCTCCGACATATGTTGGGATTGACCGGGCAGAAAAACCAGCTTTTTGTACTAAACTTTTGTTAATAATTACTTCCCCGTACATATCTAAAGCCTTCTTTTCAAACTCCATTAGAGTATTATTCCCCCCTTAAAAATCAAAATCATCAAAATCAAATGTATTTTCTTGAATTGAATTTACTTTTATTGGGATACGGTATTCATAATTAAAATGTTTTCCATAAACAGAATATTCAAGATGCACTATTAACTCATTATTTTGCCTATTCTTATTCAGAATTCTAACTTCATCAAATTCTATTGTTACTTTACTTAATTCTTTTAATAGATTTACTTGTTTTTTCATATCCGTAACAGCTACAATATCACTATCAAGATTTATAGATAAATTAATTAAGGGAACATCGTTGGGATTTTCTATTGATAAGATTAGTTTAGTCTTCACATTATATCTATATTGATTTTCTTCTATTAGAATTGTTGGTTTTATCAATTTTAAATTGGATTTTTTAAGATGAATAAATGGAACAATTGTTTCTTCTGGGGAAAGTCCTCCATGAACATAATACTCACCTTTAATTGGCTTAAAACTACTATCCCCTTTAGCAACTACGTAGTGAGTATCTAAACTAAAGAAATCCTTTCTTAATATATATCCTTCTTTCTCAAACAATTCTCTTGATTTTTGCAGTTCACGTTCTGTAACAGTCATTACTCTTTCTGACTTTTCAATGTACTTACCCTCTAACAAGTCTTGGTCAACCAGCAACTCATGTTCTTGAGAAACCTTTAACGAACCATGATCAGAGGTAATATATATGTCAGCATCAGGTTTATTTTCAATAACTCTCCATACTCTCATGAAGAAAGCCCTTAATTCATCTTTTATTTTTTCATCTCTGCTCCTTGCCATCCTACCCTGATCTTTATGAAGGTATTCGTCAATTTCCCCAAAATTTATTACTAAAAAATTGACTGTATCATCTAAGTTATCTATAGTACTTATCTCGGTTGTATAATGAAACTTCTTTGTAAGGAAATAACTTTTCATTTTCTTATTAAATATGTTTCTGTAATTTTGTTCCTTGTTTTCATACTCATAGTTTGAAGAGAACAGCGCAGTTTTAGAAAATTTTGTCTCAGTGGGTGCCATTGCAACATAATCTTTTGATTCTATTATTGAAATGTCTTCTTCATTAAATAAAGAAATCAAGTAATCAAAATAGTTGTGGTTAAGGTTGTCAATTACTAATAGAATTGTAAAGTTTTGTTTATCTATTTCAACTTTTATATTAGGAATCATCTTCCACATTACATAAGGGTATGAAAACATAATGTCTATATAATTTTTGTAAAAGTAATCTGAATATTGAATAGAGTATTGTTCTATATCTTTATCAATTATATTTTGTTTATTAAGCCAAGTTCTATATGGGAGATATTCATCCTTAGCCCATTTTATTAACGTTGAAAAGTCATCTATTTTCTCTGGATTTATTGGATATTTCGGTCTTTTTAATTGTTCAAAATTATTCATTAGTACTAAATTCTTACTTAATAGTTCTCTATACTTTACGTAAACTTGTTCTCTTACTTCCTCTACATTCAATAAACTATTTACTTTCAAGAAATTTATAATTATATAAAATTCTTTCTCTAATCTTCCGCTGGTACAACTAATAACACTTAGGATATCTAATTTTTCTTCACAATTAGTTAGCATTGAATTTAATTCAATTGCAATTGCATTTTTAATTTCAAGTAATTCATCACTGTTAATATCTATTTTTATTATTTCTGACTCTACTAAGGAATTTAATGACTCTATATAATCTCCGCAGAATCTCTTTTTTAATTGAAGTGAGTAAGATTTTAATAACTGATAAGAGATAATCAAGGTTCTAAACTTTTTAGGGTTGTCAAAAAATAAACTAATCAAATTGTGAATACCTTTATTACTATTAGCTAAAAGCTCACTCTTTTTTCGAATCCATACCTTATAAAAAAGACTTTTCTTAACTATTTGTTCAAATTCATTGTAGGGAAATTGATTTATCCATACTTTAATGTCATCAATAAATACATTTTCATCAAAATATACTCCTAAGTAATGGCTGATAATAATATTTTCAAAGTCACACACTACTTTAGGTTGTGGTACTTCCTCTAATACAAACTTTAAATCTTTTTCAGACATATATTCAGGAATTTTTATATTTCCCCAGTTTTGTTCCAATAATCCCCTTAGTGATATTTCCTCAACAGTAATAAAATCACCCGGGTCAAAGCTATTAAGACCTTTGACCCAATTTAACATTTGAACATTTTGGATAATAAACTCGCTTTCTTCGTTATCCAAAACAGAATTCTTTACCCTTTCATATAATTCTGGATACTCTTCAATGCTTCTATAGATTTTTACTGCTTTTTCATCAGAAATTAGTGATGGATCAAACCATATTTTAATTTTATTCACTACTATCTTGCATCCTTTTAATTATTCTATTTAGAACTTTAAAGATTTCCCGATCATCTACTCCATGTTCTTTCTTTGCAATATCAATTACACTTCCAATGCATAATTCTAATGAAGCATCGTCATGAGGAATACCAGGTATATATATATAATCTTCTTGTACTTGTAAATCACTTGTTAATTCATTATCAAAACTATAACCTAATTGCTGTTCTTTTACTTTCTTTTGAGCTGCAAATTTCAATTTGCTTGCTCTAAGTTTATATATTCTTACATTCCCATATCTGTTTTCATGATCTTTACTCACAACTTTAAGCGTTACTTGATCAAAATCGGGAAAATAATCTAAAGAATCTTTAATTTTCATAGCACCTGTTACATTCTTTGGATTTGATCCATCAAATGTACATTGTAATACGATATGAGATTTAGGAACAGAAATAGTTAGATAACTTCCTTCTTTAAAGTAATATACCTTTTCATTATTTTCTATTGATTCCAACCAACTACTATCAAATGTTATATCTGGGTCTTCTACATCAACAACATTTTCTTCAGTATGTTTTTTAGCATATCTAAGTTTTACAATTAGATCTTGTAATTTATCAACTTTCCATTCATGAACACATTGTAAATCAAATGCAGTAGGAATATCTTCGAGTAAAGTTTTTTGAACACTAATAACATTGCTTAATATTGATACTAACTCTCTAGATTCACTATTATGCTTTGGATTTGAAATATCTTTCTGAACTTCAGTTAGGGATTCAAACCAATTTACTAAAGCTTCCTCTAAATCTTTGTCCTTAAAAGTTGGGACATCAGTGTTTTCAAAAAGAATTAATACATTTTGGTAAATTATTTCTTTTACTTTTAAAATTGTTTTTGGCATAGTTAACTTTGCCAATTGAAGAATGTTCACTATCTCCTCTGAGATAGGACTATCTATCATATTACTCTCGTCCGAGCCAATTATTGTTTGTAACTTTACTAGTATAAATGTTTGCGGAGGTACAGAATTCATTGTTGAAAAGACATCAATTAATTTTTGTTCTTGTTCATTATCATAGTAATTTTTAACCTTGCAAACTGCTGGCAAACTTTCATACCAATTTCTTAATACATTAAAACATTTTTCAACAGTTATGTTCTCGTTTAATGTAATATTTTCAAAAACTCCGTATATGTTGTTGATTAGATTTATTTCGTCATCTGTAAATTCAATTATTTCAACAATTGCATTACTATAATTTTTAGTAATAAAAACATCGTGAAAATCCTCATAGTTTTTTAAACTTAAAAAATCACCATTTGAAGACTTTTTCACAAATAATGAGCCTGAAAAATACCTGATAATGATTGATATATAAAGGCTCTTTGCCACTTCTCCTGCTCCATACTCATCACAAATATCTATAAGTTCTTTAACTGAAACACCTCTATGGTTATCATCAATTTCCTCAAATAGCCTACTTAGAACCGGGATGTTTTCTTCAAACTTTTGCTTATCTTTATTTATTTTCCCAATATTAATAGTTTCATTGCTTTCAATAACATTTAATACATTCCCGGCATGCAATACTTTTTTAAAATATCTAATATCCGCAGTATCTTCGGATTTTTGTGTATCCCAAGATATTTGGGCATCCATATTTAGCAATCGATTTACTGCATCTTTAACACTTTTTAATGCTGTTTTTTCATTAGAGTGCACCTTGTTTATATCCGATTGTTTTATTCGAGTTCTCTTACCATCGTAGATTCTCTCTAAAGTTAAGCTCACAGGTTGATTTTCATACCTTGTATCAGTGCCTAATATTAGACCTTCACTACCAAACCAATTCAGATTTGAATCACTAGAATATTGTTTAATTGTAGAAGTAATATCTTCCACAATAGAATTTCTTTTATCCTTTACATATGTTTTTTCTTGTTCTGATAATTGATCATAATCGAAGCTAGTTTTTGTACCAAGATACCTTACCATATTCTCTTTTATCGGAAGAGGATGGGACGGAACTCCAACTATAATCCTAAGGTTCTTATTTGTTTTCGCTATTTCTTTTGCTCTTTCACATTCATCCTTTGTTTCACATATGCAAATAATTGCTAAACCTTCATAAGTTTCCTTATTAAAATTATCTGCTAAATTATGATAAAACTTAGAGCTCTCAATATCATTTATAGTAACGAACTTTCTTAGAAATCGTTTGTCTTCATTCCATTGACGATTGTAGGATTTCCCCTCAAGAAACTCCTCCTTAAAAGCCTTGTAAAGCTCTTGATATTCTCTAACCTTGCCAAGTGAATAAAGTTCCTCAGTGACATTGATATTAAAATTCTCTTCTTTACTTACATAATCCTCAATTATTGAATTTACATCGATAATATCGCTTTTACGAAATTCGTAAGTTGTAGTTTGTCGATTGTAATATAGGACCTGGTTTTTAACTAAGTAATTTAACAATGATTTTATCTTTCTTTTTTGATCTTCAAATGCATTTGCATTTAAGCCGAAAAGGATATTTTCTTCATTGGTAACAATATTAGAGATATTAAATAAAACTAAGGTCTTTAATATTTTTTCAACCAATTTTTCGTTTTCATTAAATAGATCATCTTTTAAATCTTTATTTTTTAGATTTACTTTTTTCCATTCTCTTAAAGAAGACTCATAATTCCTAATAAAATTTTTAACGGTATCGGTTAATTCTTTATTATCCGAACTTATCAAATCTCCAAAGTAATCAAGTACAAAATCAACTGTATAAAAATTCAAATTGTTGTTCTCATTAACAATATCAAAATTGTCAATAAACCAATTATATGACCCTTTTTGTCTATGTTGTGTGAAAAATGTAAAAACAGATCTGTTATTTGATCCAATCTGCTTAGAAATCTCTAATAATACATATGTCGCCATAGGATGCATAGGATAAATATTTTCAACAATTTTTTTCCTTAGTTTTCTTGGTGAACCTTTGAGATGCTCAAAAATACCATATTCAATACAAGAATGTGTTAATGTATCAAAAATTTGTCTATTTGGAGTAATATATTCATTCCATAATAGCGAGTCTTTCTTAGGAAGGACAATTGCTGCTATTATATCCTCGAATCCTTCAGTTAACAAAGATATTTCCTCTACCCTATTACTAACCACACTAAAATCTTCATCATTATAGTGATTCTTATAACTTACAAATGATCTATGGCCTGTAGCTAACATTATTACAGGAGCATTATTTAGGAAAGATTTTGCGCAGTACTCACCAAAAGATTGGAAAATATGTAAATCAAACCTTTTACTCTTTAGTACATAATCAAACTCATCAAAAATGATTGCTATACCACTGAAGTTCTCATTAAAATAGTTACTACTAGTTATTTCTTTAACTATATCAACTAAATTATTTTTATCAAAAACAAAGTCAACCGTAGTAATATTTTTATGTATTTCTTTAAAGACTTCTAACATTCCAGTATCTAGATTTTTTTCTATACTCATGATAAATTGGTTAACTGTAGTTCCTGGTAATTTTGATGATAATTGGTCTTTAAAGCGATTAAAAAAGCTCTGATCAGAATAATCAGACCATTCTTTTATTTTACGAATTGCTTCCTTATATGGGCTTTCAACTTTTCTTGAATCAATACCTTCTCTTGTTAATGCAGATAAGATTGATTTAAGAATAATTTCCATAAAAGAATCATTGCTATCATAATCACAAATACAAACTAGGAATTTTTTGTTCTTTCTTACACTTTTAAGCCTTTCTAAATTGCTTGTATTTTCTTTATCTTCTTCAGCCATTGATTTGAAGTTGTTAAAGAATGCTTCTATTTCTGGTGTGTTTGAAGGTGTTGATAAGTAATTTGCTGCCATTAGGCATAAATGTGATTTACCAGTTCCGTAACTACCTGTTAGTAAGTAAAACCTTTTATTATCTTTTTGAATCAATCCATTAGCAATTTTCTCAAATGCATCCCTATGAGATCTAATTGGCATATAACGTTCCATTCTTTCTATGTTTACAGAATCATCAGAGTATTCTTCACGTAAATTCACTTGAGTTGAATAAGCACTTTTTATTTCTATAAGTTCAGCTATTTTATTTGTCATTAAATAGTCCCCCTAATAATAAACTTATCAATTGGTACCACTCTAGACTTTCCATATGTATTTAATAGCTCTATCTGAGAAATATATTGATCCTTTATCATAAAGAAACAATATAACTTATTTGAAAATGGACTAGAAATTGTATCTTTTTCTATCATTTTTACAAATCGATTCTTTTCAAAATCAGTCCAGATATTCCAAATCATATCTAGACCTGTAACAAATATTATTTCAGAATTATTGTCAGATTGATTTAATAAGCTTTTAAGATTATCTACGTCAAATACATCAATATTTTTTGACAACTCTCTATTTGATTTAAAAATTTGAATTAAATCAAGGTGGTTCCCTTCTACAGAATCTATTATTTTCTCTTTTATGTCTTCAGTAAAAGTTAAAATGTTAGCTAAAACAATAAATGATTTGTAACGCTCATTGCTCTGATCTTCAATAAATTTTCCAAGATCAATCCTATTATGCATGTTGACCTCCATAGTACAATTCTAGTACATTATAAAAATTAAAATTGTCTCTAAATCGAACCTGGTCTAGATCTGCTCTAGTTTCTAAAGTAATCAGTTTATTATTACCTAACTTTTCTAGTATTTTTCTCATATAGGATAATTCGAATAAACAAATTCTTCCTGGACTATTCTTCTCTTTTAATAGAAAATCAATATCTATTGTCGAAATATTTGCATGAAACATTTCCTTATACCAATAAATCAATGAAAGAAAAATCATTTCATTTATTGGCTGATTCTTATACCAAAAATACTCATTATCATCTTTAGATATAATTCCTACTTTCCGGAATTCCTGTTCACAATATGCATTTAAAACACTACTCAATTCACCGCGTAAATTTTTCTTCAAAGTGTTTTCTGAAACAAACTCAGAAATTTCATCGAATTGATTTATTAAAGTTGATAATTCACCATCTTGTGACTTGTAAAGTATTGAATTGAAAAGCTTATTCCAAATTAATAATTGCGGGTTGGAAGATGATACATAATGCAGAACCCAGAGAGTACCTGGGTCTGTTATAAATGGATCGTATCTATGGATAATTTCACCTAACTTTGTAGGTGTATATGTTCTTTTCTTTATTATCCCCATTGCAATTCCAAAGTTCATAACTGACTTAACCATTCTTTCTCCGTAGCCAATTTCTTCTGAAATCTCTTTTCTTGTATATGATTTCTTTTCATTTTTAATAGTAAATTCAAGGATTTCAGAAACAATTTCTAGGTGTAGATTATACCCTTCAGATATAATTAATCTTGGTCTATCCATCTAATTCTCCTTTATCTTTCATTCTGAATCGGAAATCAAAATTTTGAATGAAGGTCAATTCTTTATCACTAAAACCATAATAAGCAGCTAACTCTTTGTCTATCATGTCTATAATGGGTTTCGATGCTTTATGATTAACCGTCTCAATTGTTACTTGTCCATTTTTTCCACCTAAATTCATAGTTAGTTCTTCTTTATTTGCTTTATAATTTAGCATCAACTGATTAAATAAATGTTCTAAATTAACTCTCACTCCGTTTGACAAACAATTCCAATCAAAGTAAAAATCCAAAACATCCCTTTTAGTTAAATGCCTACAATCTGATACAACATTCCACATCCAATAATATAATCCACTATTTAATACACATGAGAATATTTTCATCTTAGATTCGTTAGAAAATTTAACTATTTTATATTCAGACGATTTCTTTTCGCCTAAGTTTTCACTATAAAATCTCGGTAAATAATTCATGGACTTAATCCAGTATCTCGGTGTCCCATGATAAAACAACTCATATTCACCATTGCTATTGGTCAATGTTTCTAATGTTGTTTTTTTGGCTCGTACTTTCCCTAATATACTATTCTCAGCCGCATTACCAATTTTAGGTATAATTCCACTCTTGATATTCTCTTTAAAACAAGGTGTGTAATTTACTAATTTTGAAAATAAAATATCCCTCTCGTTCGAAAACCACTTCATATATGAAGTAGTATTAACTGTGCAAGGATTATTATCATTTTCTTTTTTATTTCCAAAAATAATGGATAATCTTTGTTCGACTTTTGGGAAAAGCTTCGAAGGTCTGGTTGAATAACTACTGATAAACAAATTATTCATTTTATTGAGAAGGTAATTTTGTAATGGAATCATTGTTTCACCCGAAATAGATGAAATTGGAATAATCATACCCAAACTACCATTCGGCCTTAATTGTTTAATACCCCTTTCCATCATGTATGCAAATAAATTTCTGGTAGATACCGATTCATAATTACAATATCTATAATTCTTTTCTTGCGTGACTACATATGGTGGATTACCAATTACTATGTCGAATCCGCCTTTTGACATTATTTGCGGATACTCTAATTCCCAATGAAAAAATTTATTTTTATCTGATAACTTTTTCAAGTTATCTTCTTGATTAATACCTTCAAATATGGACTTAATATCATTTAGCGATAATTTTTCCAAATAGATTTCTTCATTAATTTCACCATCCTTGATTAAGTACGATAAGAACAAGTCGTACTTTTTCTTCATTATTTCAAGTTCTGATGAAATATTCTCATATAGTTCCTTCTTATAATGCACATCATCTTTTGTCTCTTCAGGTAAACTTTGTAGTTGCTCATACTTATCAATTGCTGAGTTAAGTGAATTGTTATACAAGGATGTAAATAAGTTATATTCATCATTTGTCCATTCTTCTATTTTATTTTCTATTTGTTTTTTACTTATTCCCATTAGGCTGTTACCAGTTTTTAAGTGGTGGTCCATAAACGAAAGAGGTTTATTTTTCTCTGCTGAAATTAACCATAAAGATAACTTGCCTAGATGCACTGCAAGTGGATTAATATCAATTCCATAAATACAGTTACTCACCACCATAGATTTCCAATAAGAGTAATTCGCAGGTATATCGCTATTCACCCATGTAGTGCTATTAATTAATTCCATAATACAATTTGTAATATAGTAGGTTGAATTGACTAAGAAATGTCCACTTCCCATTGAACTATCAATAATAGATAATGAAAGTATATTTTTTTTGATAAAACTTAAAGTAAAAACATCAATTTCTTTCTGAACAGCATTCTTTTCAGATTCTGTAACTGTAATAAGCAATTTTTCATTAAATTTATTAAGATTGTCATTAAATTCACTTACTATTGATTCAAGTTTTTCTCCAATAGTATTCTTAATAATATAATTCACTACATCTTCCGGGGTATAATAACTGCCTGTACTTTTTCTTTCAGTCGCATCGTTTGCTAAATAAATATCGCCTGGTTCAATTAAATTTAATTGTTCATTTCTTTTTAGTTGTGTTTCAGAGACTTCAATAAAATTAATTTTCCCTTTTGAATCTTTTCTTCGTACCAGTTGCTCATTTGCAATAAAAAGGTTAAATTCAAGTAATCCTTCATATAAACTACCTAAGTTTCTGACTGAAAGATCTTTGTACTCTATTCTGTCTGTATATTTATCAGATTTTTTAAAATAAGAAAGTTCACATAAAACAGTGCTAAAATATGAATTTTTAATTGAATAATTTCTAAGGATTGGACGTTCAGAATTATCAAAAAGTCCACCATTATATGCGGACATATTTATATCTTCCCATCCTTCATCTACATAATTTCTCAAGCGGTCAAACTTTCTCCACAAAGTACTTTCATGAGCAATACTCGTTATTTCGCCATTATTAAAAAAATCCCTAGTATTATTAGTTAAAGTTGTAAGACTTTGATCTTTATAAATTGGATTGTCAAAAGGTAATAACTCTCTTGATTCTGCATAATGTATAAATAAAATCCTATATAACAGAACAATTGCATCTTCAAAAATATCTTTCTTTTCCTGACTCGTAAAATTATCCTTACCTATTGATTCCTTAAATCCATAACAGATATGCTTGACAACTTCCTCCATCTTATTCTTTAATGTTTTTTCTTGCTTTTCTACTTCTTTTTCACTTGAGATAAAGTGATTTTCTATTATAGAACTTTGATCTTTTTCCTTAAAAAATACTTTTCCTTGAAAAAAATTAGTTAACAGTAGTGCGTTAATGTCTTTTTTATCTAACTTATTGTATAAAACTTGCTCAAGATTAACTTCTAAAAAATTTTCATAAGGTGAATTAGAATGTGTATCATAAATACGCCATTTAAACCCATTAGTTAAGAATGCCCACCTAATATTATTTCTCTTAGCTAATTGCACGGCATTAAATGAGTAATTCAATCCTTTTGTTTCTGTATTTAAATTTTTATCAAATCGTATTGCATAAAGGGTAGCAACTTTTTGCGACTTATTGGAATCACAAAATAATAATAATTCATGAATATCGTCCAATTTTTGATATGTAAAGTTAAGTGAAGATAATATAGGAGCAATAAAGTCATATAAGTACTCACCAAATGACATATCATCTTCACTAACATTGTTTAGTACTTCTTCTTTTATGTCATTGAACCAAGATTTTATAGTTTCTAATAATACTTCCAGTTCTTTTACACTAGTTTTTTTTATAACTTTCTTTAAATATGCTTCTGAAATAAATCCTGAATTTTTCACTTTTAATACTCCAATCCCCTCAAAATAATACAACATAACCTGATTTTACCAAAATACTTACACGCTTACTACATTCGCAATCTAAATTTTATGAATATTAATTCCAGTCCAATCCTGCCTTATTCTGTATTATAAAAAACTACTTAAATTACTTATCTTGGATATTTAAGATGCATAAAGACATCTTCTATAGAACTTCTAAGTTCTTTGAGAAATGCATCAGCTTCTTCACTAGAGTTAAACATCTTCTGCTTAATATGAAGCTTGCCAGTTTGAGAGTCTCTTCTCACATCAAAAATCATTGAATACCTTTCTTGCTTTCCAGTTTCAACTATTACTTTATTAGCCATTACTTTTATCTCCGAATTCACGTATGTAGGTTAATACAAGTCATCATCCATACTTGTTAGTTTTATTTTTTTGTGTTCCTTAATTTTTAATTCCGGTCAATTAACTCGATATGATTGATTATATCTACTAAAAAAATGATTTATTCTACATGAATCCCCCCCTTTCAATTCTTATTCAAGGTCAATTTGGCAAAATCGAGTAGGAGGGAGTGACTAACTCCCGTCCTCTCACACCACCAAGCGTACGGGACCGTACTTGGCGGTTCCTTCAAGTTTGACGAAGCATTTCGTATCGTTCAGCTAAGCTACGAAGCCCGA
>NZ_JBHLTP010000024.1:0-148318 GCF_042434395.1 Pontibacillus salicampi
ATCAAACTCTCCATAAGAGTTCGCCTAACATCATGTGAACATGATTACTGGCTAATGTTAAAAAATTAACAGGTTGTTTACAAGTTGTTTTGTTCAGTTTTCAAAGATCAAAAGCGTTTCAGCTTTTGCCGCTTAAATTAGCGACTTAATTATCTTATCATTTCTTTTTGTTAGCGTCAATGATTTTTTCTTGTTCATTTCGGCTCGGAAATGATGTCGTCTTTTGAAGCGACAAATACTAATATATCATCCCTGCCGTGTATCGTCAATAACTTTTTGTTATCTTTTTGGCTGAGTGTTATTTAGTGTGTCGCGTCTCTTAAAGCGACAATTAATAATTTACCATGTGCGGAAATCTTATGCAATACTTTTATTGAAATTTGTCGAGAAAAATTAAATATGGTACGCAAATTCACCTCTACAACCTATGTATATGACTAAGGAATGGTGCTGACCAGCAAACAAAAAGCCAGGCTATTTGTCAGCCAGGCTTTGCTTTATCATTATGAAACCACAAACAATTGAATCGCTACTAGCGCAGCTAGTCCTGGTATCCCTAATATCCCGGATACGATAGCTGTATAAGCGTTTATAGGAATATGCAGCCCTAGGGAAGCACCAAATACATTGAAGAAAAATAAGAATAAGACTCCGATCACCACTTTAATGGCACCGTTGGCTACAAATCGCATCGGTTTCATTGGTGCACCCGCAATTAACAAAAAGCTGATCAAGATTGTAATACCAATTATGACTGCAATAGAGACCACAGAAAAACCCCCTTTCATTTGCTTGTCCTTCTACTTCATTTATATGAACAAACAAACGGGGGCATACCTTTTTAATGGCTTAATATTGAACTTTAATGTTTCTCGCTCTAGCTTCCTTTAATAGGTAGAAATATTTCGCCTTTGCAATGGCTAAATCCCTCTGACCTGTCTCAGTCGTTTCAACACTGTGGTCCATGATTTTCTGCAGGGACATCCAATCTCTTTTTAATTGATAGATGTGATCGATTAGCTCTTGGTCATGGTAGAAATGTTTTTTCTTCTTTTTTTTATTCCTAAACATAAGAGGCTCCTTCTTTTACAAGTCTCTTCTTCCTTCTAAAGCCTTGGACAAGGTTACTTCATCGGCATACTCTAGATCTCCTCCAACCGGTAATCCGTGAGCAATTCTAGAAACTTTAATCCCAGCAGGCTTCACAAGGCGTGAAATATACATAGCTGTTGCTTCCCCTTCAATGTTTGGGTTAGTCGCTACGATCAATTCCTCTACCCCTTCATCCTTCAATCTATTTATCAGGCTGGATATGTTGATATCCTCAGGTCCAATTCCATCCATTGGGGATATGGCACCATGCAGGACATGATATTTTCCACTGAATTCTTTCATTTTCTCCATAGCGATCACGTCTTTCGGATCCTGTACCACACAAATCAAGGTGCTGTCCCGCTGATCATCCTGACAAATAGCACATGGATCCTGGTCGGTAATATGACCGCACACCGAGCAATGGGTTAATTCACGCTTAGCATTCACTAGCGATTTCGCAAAATCAAGAACATCATCTTCTTGCATTTCTAATACAAAAAACGCCAGGCGGGCCGCCGTTTTCGGGCCAATCCCTGGCAGTTTAGTAAAACTGTCAATCAATTTGGATATTGGTTCCGGGTAATACATGTTGTCTCCTCCTAAAAGAAAAGCAGCCTATAATCAAGGTGGCTTACAAGAATCGTCATTCACGCTTGTAAGCCACCTTTTATCATAAGTCATAGCTTCTCCGCATGAGGGAGAAGCATTGCAATTGTTTTATTTAAAACATTCCAGGCATGTTTAGCCCTTTCGTGAATTCACCCATCGTATCGTTTGTCTTGTCATCAATTTGCTTCAACACATCGTTGGTAGCCGCGATAATTAAATCTTGCAGCATATCCACATCATCAGGGTCTACTACATCCTCTTGTATTTCTACATCCGTAATTTCTTTTTTTCCATTCGCCACAACCTTGACCATGCCTCCGCCAGCTGTAGCTTCAAATGACATTTCATGTAATTCTTCTTGTGCTTTCGCCATCTTCTTTTGCATTTTCTGCATTTGCTTCATCATATTATTCATATTACCTTTCATGATAAAACTCCTCCTTTAATCTTCTTGTATTTCTAATAGGTCGTCGCCTACTAATTTACGTGCTTCCGCTATTAAAGGGTCTTCCTGGGGAGCTTCCTCCCCTTTTTCCCCCTCTTCATCCTGCTGCCGCTGCTTCACAAACTCTTCACGTAATTCTTGCCACTTATCTTCAGGGATTGGAATGATGGTAATATCCCTGCCCATAAATTCCGCTAATAGCTGTTGGATAATATGTTGATTTTCTAGAGCAAGCGAACAATGGATTTCGTATTTAAACGAAAGGACGATTGAGTTTTGAGAGGCAGCTCTCGGCTTACTATTCATTAGTCTGGCATGAGCCGGCGGGCTGGATTGTCGCAAGGAATCCATAAAATTCGCCCATTGGGACTGAATTTGCTTCAAATCCTGCTTGGACGCTTCGTCCATTACCCTTCTGATACGTTCATATGGAATTTTGTATTGATTCCGCCGCCCTGAACGTTGCGGCTTTTTCTGTTCAGTAGAGGAGGAACTGGGTTGAGCTGCCGGAGCTTGCTGAAGTTGGGTCAGCTTCTTCTCCAATTCCTCTACTTTATTCTTTAATTCCCGCACCGCTTCCGGTTCTATTTGGACGCTGGAGGGTGCTGCCGTTGCCTGTATATCACAAATGTTAAGCATAGCTATTTCAATGAACACCTTCGGGCTGTTGGTCCACTTCATTTCCTGCTGACATTGATTCAGAGTGGCAATAGTCTGCTGAATCCAGTCGGCAGTCAACTCCTGGCTCAACGCTTTAAAGGTATCATCGGGAATAGCCCGCTCCAGGATATCTTCAAGACCTGGAGCACTTTGATACAGTAGTAAATCCCGTAAGTAATAAATCAAGTCAAATATAAATCTACCTGGGTCTTTACCTTCTTGTATGAGCTCATCAACAAAACGAAGGGCTTGCTTGACTTCATTGTCGCGCAGTGCTTGAATAACATCTGCTAGCTTTTGTTGAGAGACAGAGCCTGTCACAGCCAGCACATCCTCAATCGTTACTTCCTCTTCGCTGTAGGAGATGGCTTGATCCAGCAGGCTTAAGGCATCACGCATTCCACCCTCTGCTGCTAGCGCTACTGCTTCTAACGCTTCGGTTGTCACGGACAGCTCTTCTCTTTCTATTATATATTGCATTCTTTCCACTAAAGAGCTTTGATTAATTCGCTTGAAGTCGAAGCGCTGACAACGGGAAATGATGGTTAATGGTATCTTGTGTGGTTCTGTTGTCGCTAATATAAAGATGACATGTTGCGGCGGTTCCTCCAACGTCTTTAACAGCGCATTAAAGGCACCAATAGACAGCATGTGTACTTCATCGACTATATATACTTTATACGATACAGCACTTGGTGCGTACTTCACCTTGTCTCGAATATCACGTATTTGCTCTACACCGTTGTTCGATGCTGCATCAATTTCAATCACGTCAGAGATCGACCCATCCTGAATGCCGAGACAAGCATCACACTCATTACACGGTTCTTTCACAGGTCTTCTTTCGCAGTTAACAGCCTTGGCAAATATCTTGGCCGCACTGGTTTTCCCTGTACCTCTTGGACCCGAGAACAAATAGGCATGCGAAAATTTATCTTGAACAATCGCATTCTGTAATGTACGGGTGATATGTGATTGTCCAACAACATCCGTGAAATTCCTTGGACGCCATACTCTATACAATGCCTGATAGCTCATTGTCCTCGTTCTCCTTTTTGGTTTCTTCCTCATTATACCTAAACAAAGATAGGGTTTTCAATGTAAAAAGCAAACGGATAGCTTCTATATTAGCACATGCATTATGAAATGGATTCGCATATAAAAAAACTCACCTTATAATAGATGAGTTTGTGTTTATGTAGTACGCCGTGCACCCGACTTCGATGAAATGGCCCCAAGCGTTACCCAATTTCATGGCTCGACCCAGGCTATCCCGCAACACATGGGGATGACCGCTTACTGCTGCTTCCTTCCGGACCTGACAGGGTTCGCGGGTCCTCATTGTGCGGGACCCGGGTGTCAACACCAATCCTTTGGGGCAGACCTTGAAACCACTTCACCTTGGCCGGGGATTCGGCCTCGCTATAGCGGATTGCGAGTACAGGGCACCGCTACCTCCCCGCTTAGCACGGCAAATTTGTTATCAAATTGTTATCACATAAGCTTGTACTGCTTTTTTAATGTGACATACTCTAGTATAGCGATTATATCGCTAAAATGCAATGGCAAATGACTGTAAATATATTACAACTATTATTTGTTTCGTTTCTTCTTTTCCCTCAACTGCTGGAAAAAGCTCGTGAGCATCGTAGAACAGCGTTCGTGCAGCACTTCAGGGATTACCTCCGCGCGATGATTAAAACGAGAATCCGTAAGCAGATTCATCAACGTTCCTGTGCAGCCAGCCTTTGGATCGTAGGCTCCGAATACAACCGTTGGAATACGGGATTGCAATATAGCACCGGCACACATGGGACATGGCTCTAACGTTACATACAAGACACAATCCTCCAAACGCCAGCTGCCAACGGCTTCATTGGCACGCTCAATAGCAATAAACTCTGCATGAGAGGACGCCTTTTGGGTGTGCTCTCTTTCATTATACCCTCTCGCTATAACCTTGTCTTCTTTTACGATTACAGCCCCAATAGGAACCTCTCCAATGGACTCTGCTTTCTTTGCTTCTTCTATAGCAAGACTCATGTAATATTCATGATTCATACGCCAACAACCCTTTTTCGAATGGAATGAACATGTTTAGAAAAACTAAACGAAGAAAGGAGGTCCTTCCATGCTACATCCTAAACACACTGCCATTATTATCGTTGATATTATAAATGATTTCAACTTTCCTCACGGAGAGATGCTCAAACAGCACACACAGCGCATCCTCCCAAATATCCTTCAGTTGAAGCAATATGCGAGGATTCATCATTTCCCTATCATTTACGTCAACGACCATTATGAGCTGTGGCAAGCCGATTTACAACGAATTTATCACAAATGCTGCAGTCCTTCCAACGAAGAGCTATTAAAGCCAATGATGCCAGACGTAGAAGCAAATGATTATTTTCTCATTAAACCGAAGCATTCCGGATTTCACCAAACAGCACTCCAGGCTTTATTAGCACACCTGCAGATCGAGCATGTCATTATCACAGGTATTGCTGGTAATATTTGCGTGCTATTTACCGCAAACGATGCATACATGCGGGAATACACCATCTCTGTTCCAGAAGACGGTATTGCCTCTAATAACGAGCAGGATAATGCGTATGCATTGAGGATGATGAACAACGTACTTAAAGCAGATATCACCCCTATCCAGTCGTTTTAAAACATACTTTCCTCCTTCTCCTCATATGTCTGTAGTAGTCAGGCATTTTTGAGAGGAGGGTTTGTCTTGCAAATTCATGTTGTACAGTCCGGAGAAAGCCTATATAGTATCGCCAATCAGTATAGTGTCCCTATGGACCAGCTAATAAGAGCAAATGAACTGGACGCCCCTAATAACCTAGTGGTTGGTCAGGCACTCGTTATCCCTATTGACGGACAATACTACTTCGTTCAGCAAGGGGACAGTCTTTATTCCATCGCTGGTTCATTTAATATCTCTACTCAGGAACTAGCGAACATTAACCAAATTTCGATGCAGCAAATGCTCCCAATAGGATTACGAATCTATATTCCACCAAAACCTAAAACCGAAGCTGCATTTAATGGATATGCAGAGTCCTATGGAGGAGAAGTATCCAAAGATTTAGAGGAGTATGTGACAGAGCATGCCCCTTCCCTTACGTACCTTGGACCATTTAGTTACCAAATAAATAATGACGGATCCTTAAAGCCTCCACCCCTTAATAATTATTTCACCATTGCTAAAGAGAACAATGTAGCCATGATGCTCGTTGTGACAAACATTAAAGGGGGAAGTTTCGACAAAGAACTAGGCAGGAAAGTAGTGACAGATGAAAAATTCCAGAACACCCTACTAAAGAACATTATCCAGACCGCCAAAGATAAAGGCTATACGGATGTTCATTTTGATTTTGAATTTCTCCCACAGGAAACGAGACAGAACTACAACCGATTCCTTAAGAAGGCAAAGAAGCAATTATCGGCTGCCGGGTTTCAGATGTCTACTGCATTAGCGCCAAAGAAAAGCGCTCAACAAAAGGGAGCCTGGTACACTGCACACGATTACAAAACCCATGGCGAGACAGCTGATTTCGTTGTACTGATGACCTATGAATGGGGATATAGTGGTGGCCCGCCAATGCCAGTATCTCCAATCGGACCGGTTCGGGACGTGGTCAATTACGCCTTGAGTGTCATGCCTGCCGATAAAATCTTCTTAGGACAGAACTTATATGGCTATGATTGGACACTGCCATATAAGAAAGGGGGAGACCCTGCAGAAGCCATTAGTCCGCAGACAGCTATAAAGCGTGCCCGAAAATATAATGTAGCTATTCAATATGACGAAGAAGCGGAAGCTCCGTTTTATACTTATACAGATGAAAAGGGGAAGAAGCATGAGGTATGGTTTGAAGATGCCCGCTCCATACAAGCCAAATTCGATCTAGTGAAGGAGCTTGGGCTAAAAGGAATCAGTTATTGGAAGCTTGGATTAAACTTCCCGCAAAACTGGGAGTTGTTAGAAAGTCAATTCAATGTGAATAAGCTGGTGTAATGATGCTCGCCCACTATCCACATCTCAGATAGTGGGTTTTTCCATGGCTATACATGTTTTCAGCTAAGAAGGAGAACGATAGGGGAAAAGGAAGTAGGAGGTTACGTGACATGAATGTAGTTTGGGAATCAGTGGTGATGGTGTTAACTGGCGTTTTCTTATTGAGAGTTGCTGGCCGAAAATCCATTTCCCAAATGTCTCTCGCGCAAACCGTTATTATGATATCAATCGGCTCCATCATCATCCAGCCAATCATCGAATCAAGCCTATGGAAAACCATGACAGCAGCATCTGTATTCATCCTGGTTCTGGTTATAATAGAGGGACTACAGTTGAAATTCAATGCGATCGAGGCGTTTATCACGGGCAAGGCTCGAATTGTAGTGGAAAATGGTGTCGTCAATCAAAAGGAGCTGGCTAAATTGCGCTTATCTGTAGATCAATTAGAAATGTTTCTACGGCAGCAGGGAATTACTTCCTTTGCTGATATTAAAACTGCCACAATCGAGCCGAACGGACAATTAGGCTATGAATTAGTAGACGATGCAAAGCCACTCACGCTTAGGGATCTAAAACGTATCCTGCACCCATCTGTAGTCAAGCAGGTTCCAGATCCTACACCTTCAGAGAAGGACGAGAACCTCTTTCGAGAAATAAACGAAATAGATTCCAACCCTTCCTCTACTTTAAAATAGCTAGGCGGGTACAAGAGATACTGTACGAATATGTGAGGGAGCTCCCTTCCACGCTTCCTCCCACCCTATCTCATTTATAGTTGATAGCATTACCAAACGATACGGTATGTGTAGTGTGACGGACTGCTGTAGCGGAAATGGGGATATACTCACCTTCTCCTCCTGTATATAATGAGCTATTAATCCTTCTGGCGCTTCTGGAAAAGCTTGACGAAACCCATTTTTAAACCACGATAACTCCCTATCTTTTGTCACTCCCGGTTGGTTCATGCAACAGTATAGAGACAAATCATCACAAAACTGAAGCATTTGAAAATGATAGTCTATCGCTTCGTTTGTAATTCCAACATCAAGCTTCGCACGCAAACGAGCCTGACGCTCTGATTCGTTTTTTAGAAACGTTTTGCTGGCAGTATCACTTGGAGAGTTAGGAAAGAAGGAACAATAGTGCATACTGCACAATAACGCGCTGTAGTCATCCTTCTCCTCTACTGCATCTACTCCCTCCTGATATCGCTTGACCTTCTCTTCCATCGGATAATCCATAAACGAAAAAGGCTGTCCTTTTTCCTCATTCCATACTGGATGCTGATCAAGTGGAATCCAGCCTCGATCATGATTAGCAACAGCATACTCAACGGATTCCTTTTGTTGAGGCAATGGCAAGGAAGCCTCTCCCCAGTTTTTCCCGATCACACCTGATGCGAGAGCATGTAAGTGCTGATCAAATAAAAGCAAACGGTCCTCTTCCTTCACAACAATCATACGTGTACCTCCTCTCTCTTTAGTAGTTCTCGTTTGATCCCGATAATTCCTCTACATATGTAAAACCCAACTCTCAAAGGAGCTGGGTTTACCATTTGTCTAGTTTGAAAGTAATTGTAGTGATTTATCAATGAAGGCTGGGATGTCATCTGGCTGACGGCTAGTTACTAGCTGGTCGCCACAGACCACGACTTCCTCATCACGGAAATCTGCTTTCGCATATTTCATATCTTCAGCGATAGAATGATAGCCTGTTGCCGTTCTACCCTCCAGGCGGTGAGCAGTAAGAAGCAATTGAGGACCATGACAAATAGCAAACACTGGCTTATTCTCATCCATGAAGTGTCTTGCTAAATCTACAAAACGCTGATCACCGCGCAGTTGATCAGGGGAGAACCCTCCAGGAATAAACAGTGCGTCAAATTCCTTCGGCTTTACATCATCAATGCTGCGGTCAATCGTTACTTTATCTTCTCCTTGCTTGCCAACAACTGTCTTACCGGCTTCCTTCTCAATGGTAACAACCTCGTGGCCTGCCTCGGTAAATTCTTTATGAGGCTTTGTATATTCTACATCTTCAAATAGATCTGTTAAAACGCAAGCGATTTTACTCATTGTGTCCAACTCTCCTTTGTTGATGATTTACAGTTACTGTCATTCCCGTTCTATATTCTATTAAACATTGTCTACCGGCAGTCAGGACATTCGAAACTGCTGAAAAATAGTATTATCCCCTTCTGGGTACAGCCTTTCTCCAGCAATCGTATTAAGAATCTTCACGTTTCGGTTTACGGAAAGTCCAAGATTATTCGCCCCAGTTGCGTGAGCATGTTCAATATCGGTAGTGGTAAAAATACGGTGATGACGGTTATCATGAAAGCCTATTGCGCAATCTTTCCCAATCCTGTAATGCTCATTCCCTTCCCATATAACCTCATTGCTGAAGCGGCGGAAGAACCAATCTGGAATATTAGGCTTGTATCCAGTAGCGAGAATTACTTTTTCTGTTGGATAGGTAAACGTGTCATCCGCTTGCCACTGGTGCAAGGTGAGCTCATACTGCTCCCTATGTTCTTTAATAGCTTTAAGCTCCGTCAATGGCTGAATGGTTATATTTGCTTCTTTTCCGGCTACAGATTTATGGTACAGCCAATCATAAATAGTACTTAATGTAGAGGGATCGACCCCATTCTGGAGTTTATCTAATTTAGGTAGCGTGTTCATCCGCTGCTCATACGTTAAAGAATGAAAATAGTCCACATAATCAGGGGAAAAATACTCCTGCGGCAGCTTGGCAGTATCCAGCTGAAAAATGCCAGCTGAGCGTGTAAACCAACTAATATGAAAATCTCGATCCTTCTCCTGTTCTGCTAACAGGTCCGCCACAATTTCTGCAGCACTCTGGCCAGAGCCAATAACCGTCACATGGTTGGATTCCACAATACGATGCTTTTCATATAAGTATCTACTAGTATGGACAATATCCCGAGAAGAAAGCTCTTCTGTTCCAGGGAATACAGTCGGGACACTGCCCGTACTCATGACAATATGACGAGCGTAATACTCCTTCGTCTCTTCTGTCTGCACATCTTCTACAGATACCCGATAATAGTTCATTCCATTCGTATCTACTTCTTCCACATCCACTACGCGGCGTTCAAAATAGAGCGTGTCCAGGTGGTTGGCTACCCATTTTAAATAATCATTATACTCCGGGCGTGGCACCTCTAGTTTTTGAAAAAAGAAGAACGGATACATCCGATTTGTTTTATGCAAATAATTCATGAATGTATAGGGATTCGTCGGATCAGCGAAGGATACTAAATCAGCAAGAAAGGGCACCTGTAAATCTGTCCCTTCTATTAACATCCCGGGATGCCATTCCAGCTCCTTCGTCTGATCAAAGAAAATGCCGTCCACTTGTTGCTGCTGATCTGCTAGCGCTGCTAACCCTAAATTAAATGGTCCGATTCCAATTCCGATAAAGTCATATATCTCTTTCGCCATCCTAAGCACTTCCTTCTTTATTAGCTCTTACTATCCTTCCCTTTAGAAAGGTGGAATAAAACGTATAGACGCCATCAGCGCCTACTTAATCGTTAAGCGCTGAAGGGTAAAGGGTTACTAGTTCAAAGGAGGACAGGAGCCTGCATGAAACAGCAAGACAGAACCATTACCACCAAAACGGAAGAACTAAAAAAAGAGCAGCATTGTAAGCTGCTCTTCAGGCTGTCCAAAAAGTATGGAAGGCGGTTCTGTTACAAATATAATAATCAGCGGTGCGTTTATTAGCTCGCTTTTCGCGATAGACGCCAAGCTTCCTATGGGAACTCGCCGCGAACAGACCTAACGACAATAAAAGTCCCTGATTCTATTCCATGCAAACAAAGTCCGCTTTTTTTGCTCATGGCAGCAGAAGAGGTTCAAACTCATTATTCGAAAGGTGTTGGCGAAACGGCGAGACTCCTATGGGACCAAAGGACTGATGAGACCCTACAGCGACCGAAGGGAGCGAGGAGACTCAGCGGACGCCCATGGAAAGCGAGTCGTTTCGCCAACACCGCCTCGATACACATAGAAGAACCGACGGGACTTTCTCGACACTCTGAAGTGCAGCATTGTAAGCTGCTCTTTCTGCCATCTTGCCTATACTAGCAAGGGCGTATTCTGTTGATAATGTTTATGCCGCTATCGTCACTGCAACCAGGATTTGGGACACGAACTGCACTAACGGCGGTAAAAGGAAGACTTAACTATAGAAAGCAAATGAGGGAGTGATGTCTTCCGAAGTGACCACCATTAAGACTTGTTCTACTCCTGAAGGTAAGCGGAATTTCTAATCATGAACGAGGCACTCTACAAGCAGCAGCCTTTCGTTACCCTCCCAAATCAGTTCCTTCAAAGGAGAACATCCATCCCCATCCTTCTTACATAAATCCGCTAACAATCCGTTTTAGAAAAAAACACCGTGTACGCGTACGCGGCTTCAAGTTGGCCACGTACGTCTATGCCATCTCATTGAGATCTTGCCCTTGCAGCTTTGCCAGTTCTTCTGCTAATAAATCCTCCAAGGTATATCGGTCTAATTCAGTAAAGAATGAAAGCAGCGCTTGATCTAATGCGTTGCGTAATTGGTAGGATGGCATGATGACATGTTCACTCGTATTTTCATCAAAGTCATCAATTAAAGTAAAATCCTCCTCCATATCCCGGATAACTTCCCCTATATTAATAGACTCTGGCGCTTTGCGAAGACGAATACCTCCGTTCCTACCGCGTACTGTTTCAATGATGCCTAGTTTGCCAAGCTGATAGACGATCTTACTCAAATGGTTTTGAGATATATTAAACACAGTCGAAATTTCCTTAATGGATGCCAGTTCCCCTTTGTTCAATGACCCTGTGTATATGAGAACTCTCAGTGCATAGTCTGTATACTTTTTTAAACGCATTTTTCTCACGCTCCTTCAAGACGTCACCTGTACAAATACTTTATAATCATAACAAAAAATAGTATAGCATACGAATTTAAATTGTTAACTAAATCGGCACACATTCATTACATATGTTGCTGAAGCACCTGTATAAACTACATATCATTAAGGTGTAATACGCATACATGTTTTAAAATATAATATTGCTACCTTTTAGTAGCTTCCTAATACAATGACGAACAGACGAAATCCTGTCGTCCGAGCTGCTATACTCGCTTTTATCTATGCATAGACTTGTTGGGATGACCTCATGTTCTGAATCCATTAATCTACTGTTTATGCAGCTGCACAGCATATGGAGCACCTAGAAATCATATACCCTGTTATGAGAAAAATAGACCATAAACCTCGAAGTTTACATATAAAACCTGCACATCACCCAATGTTTGCAGTTTGAATGGAAAAAGGCGCGGCAATAAATTAGGTTTCAGATACGATTGGTACACTATACAGACCCCTCACATTCCAAACACAGGAGAGGATGTCACTCCCGAAATTCACTATACAAATCACCTTCCCTCTATCATTACCTGAACTAACAAAAAAAGCTGCTGAGCAGCACTCAACAGCTTTAGTATATTATCTTATTCTTCTAGCGTAGAAACATCACCAGTCGGAAGGCCTAGCTCCCAGGATTTTAAGAGACGTCTCATGATTTTACCGCTACGCGTTTTTGGGATTTTATCTTTTACTTCTAGTTCACGTGGGGCTGCATGTGCGCTCAATCCTTTTTTCACGAACTGACGAATATCCTCTAGTAATTCTTCAGATTCCTCATAGCCTTCATTTAGTGTGATGAAAGCTTTAATAATTTCTCCACGCTCTGGATCTGGTTTCCCGATTACTCCCGCTTCTGCAACAGCAGCATGTTCGATTAGCTTACTCTCTACTTCGAACGGTCCTACTCGTTCCCCTGATGTGTTAATTACATCATCGAGTCGACCCTGGAACCAGAAATACCCTTCTTCATCGTAGTACGCACTGTCTCCAGAAATATACCAGCCATTCAAGAAATAGCTTTCAAATTTCTCTGGACGGTTCCAAATAGCACGCATCATAGAAGGCCATGGAGACTTAATAGCTAGATTCCCCATCTGGTTAGGCGGCAGTTCATTTCCTTCATTATCAATAATGGAAGCGACAATACCAGGGAACGGTTTCCCCATGGAGCCTGGCTTCATCTCCATTGCTGGATAGTTACAGATAAGCTGGGCACCTGTCTCTGTCATCCACCACGTATCATGAATACGCAGTTTAAAAGCGTCTAAGCCCCAGGCGATTACTTCTGGATTAAGCGGTTCTCCAACACTTGCAATATGACGCAGCTTGGAAATATCAAACGGCTCTACCGCTTCCTCCCCAGCACTCATTAGCTTCCGGAAGGCGGTTGGAGCGGAATACCAAACAGTCACTCCATAATCCTGCAATGCTTTATACCAATTCTCCGGGCTAAAACGACCGCCAACTATGACGTTCGTCACCCCATTGAGCCAGGGCCCAAAGATACCATAGCTAGTGCCTGTTACCCAGCCTGGATCTGCCGTGCACCAATACACATCATCCTGTTGTAAGTCCAGCACCCATTTAGATGTCTGATAGTGCTGAAGCATAGCGTTATGAACATGATAAACCCCTTTCGGCTTACCAGTTGATCCGGAGGTGTAGTGGAGAAGCATGCCATCCTCTAAGTCTACCCATTCCAAATCAAAGCTTTGGGAGGCTTGAGTCATCTCATTATGAAAATGGATAAAGCCTTCCTCTTGTACATCCGCATCGCCTACCAGGACAATTTGCTTTAATTGTGGTAACTCCTTATATGGTACTCTTTCTAAAAGCTCTGGAGTTGTCACAAGCATCGTTGCTTCACTATCCTCCAGACGGTCGCGTACTGCTTGCTCCATAAACGCTTCAAACAATGGACCAGCAATGGCACCAACCTTTAAAATACCAAAAAACGCGGCATAAAATTCAGGACTGCGCGGCATAAACAAGAAAACGCGGTCCCCTTTCTCAATACCTTTATCCTTTAACACATTAGCAAACTGATTACTGGATTGCTTCAAATCCGTAAATGTAATTCGTTCTTCTCGATCTGGAGATGTGAATAATAGTGCAGTTTGATCAGCTTTGTCCGGATTCTCTGCGTGGCGATCAATAGCCTCATACGCAATATTAACTTTACCTGTTTCAGACCAACTGAATGCCTGCTTCGCTTCCTCCCAGTCAAACTGTTGATAAGCTTTCTGGTAGTCCTGTAAATTAAAATTTCCTTCTCTGACTTCAATTTTCTGCATGTTCATTTGATCACCTCATCCCTAATTTGTAAACGATTACACCATTGCCGAAAAGAAAAGCTCCTATTTTTCTACACATGGAGCTTGCTGACTTTGACTTTAGGTAGCAGCTTGTCAGCTTCCTTTTTCTTATTAAAATATTTAAAAAATTTGGTTAATTACTATTGTAAGGTAGATTTATACATTTTTAAAGTGATAAGTATAGAGTTTCGGTTCAAATCCCTATATATCACATAAAGAAAAGGCGCTCCTATAGGCAGGAGCGCCGCTTTTGTTTATTGCTTATCTTTCTTGTATTCCATATACACTACTTGCGTAACAAGGAAATCCTCCATCCCATGCTTACCATCTGCACCACCTAGTCCAGACTTACGCATTCCTTGGTGATAGCCCTGAACTGCTTCAAAGTTTTCTCGGTTGATAAATGTTTCTCCAAATTTGAGTTCATTGACGATACGCATGGCCTCATTCATATCTTCCGTATAAACAGAGCTTGAAAGTCCATACTCTGTGTCGTTTCCTTTCTCAATAGCTTCATCCAGAGTTTTAAAAGTAGTAATAGGGATAACAGGGCCGAATATTTCTTCCTTAATGACCTTCATGTCATGGGTAACGCTAGATAGAATAGTAGGCTGATAGAAATAACCATTTTCCTTCTCTACTCGTTTCCCACCTGTAACAATGTTAGCTCCTTGCTGGACTGCTTCCTCTACCATCTGTTCTACTTCCTCGAGACGGTCTTGGCTAATAAGCGGACCGACATCTGCCTGCTGATTTTCCAGCGGATTATCGATTGTTAGACCTTCAAATTCCTGCTTAAGTCGATTAATGAGCTCCTCTTCTAAGTCTTCATGCACATACACCCGCTCCGCATTCGTACATGCCTGTCCATTGTTGGCGAGTCGAGATAGTTTTATGTTTTCTACCGCCGTCGCTAAATCGGCATTCTTTGTTACAATGGCAGGTGCTTTACCACCAAGCTCTAGATTAACCTTGGTAATGTTCTGCGCAGCTGCTTCCATTACTTTCGTACCAGCACCTACACTGCCTGTCATGGTAACCATATGAACCTTCTCATGAGAAGCCAGTGCGTTTCCTATCGTACCACCCGTACCTGTAATAAAGTTATAGACTCCGTTCGGGATATCCAAACTATCTATAATCTTCGTAAACTCTGCAGCAGTATTTGGAGTCTGCTGACTTGGCTTCAATACGATAGAGCATCCTGTTACAAGTGCTGTAGCAACTTTTCTAGCTAGTATAAAGACCGGGAAGTTCCATGGCACAATACCAGCGACTACCCCAATCGGCTTCTTATAAATAAAAATGTTCTCATTTGGGCGATCACTCGGCACAATTTCGCCCTCTATTCTACGTGCCCACTCTGACATGTAACGGAAATAATCTATTGCTAGATCTACCTCCCCGCTTGCCAGCTCATAATCCTTCCCTTGCTCTTCTTGAAGCAGCTGTATGAAGGTGTCCCTTTTTTCCTCTATTTTATCTCCCATAGCGCGTACAGCTTGCCCACGTTGAATATTCGGTACCTGCTCCCACTCCTTCTGTGCTTCAAAGGCAGCCTCAACCGCTTTGTTCACATCCTGCTCTGTTCCCTTTGGAGTGCGGGAAATGACCTGTTCTGTAGATGGGTTCACTATATCAATATATTCATTACCTGTTGATTCTACATATTCACCATTAATGTATAGCTTATGAGTTTCCATACGTTCTTCCTCCTTTGAATGGATCTCTTGCTTACGGTTACATCTGTTCCTCATTCGACAAATAGTGAAACGTACGAATAGGCTACACCTTACGTAAATTGACACATTATGTCGGCAGGACTATACTATGAAATGAAATATTAGCGTTGAACGTATCTGTACAACAAGAAAGGATGACGATAGATGGCAGGCCGTAACGAGGAAGACTTAAAGGATGTCACATTGCTAGGAAACCAAGGGACATCCTATAGCTTTGACTATGACCCAGACGTGTTAGAGACATTCGACAATCAGCATCCAAATCGCGATTATTTCGTTAAATTCAATTGCCCAGAATTTACGACATTATGCCCTAAGACGGGACAACCAGATTTTGCGACCATTTACATTAGCTACATCCCAGACGTGAAAATGGTCGAGAGTAAATCCCTTAAATTATACCTATTCAGCTTTCGTAACCACGGAGGCTTCCACGAGGACGCCGTGAACGTAATCATGAATGACCTCATTGAATTAATGGATCCACGTTATATCGAAGTATGGGGGAAATTCACTCCAAGAGGCGGCATTTCCATTGACCCGTGGTGTAACTACGGTAAGCCTGATACGAAATATGAACAAATGGCAGACCATCGCCTGATGAACCACGATTTATATCCTGAAAAAATCGATAATAGATAATAGAAAAGCGAAGCGCCACTTATCTGGCCTTCGCTTTTTGCTATACAAGGGACCCTCCCTTTTCACGATATTTCTTTATTCCCTCTGCTGCCCGATATGCTAATGCTCCGACTGTATCAGTAGGGTTAACACCGCCGTTATGAGCAAAGGCTGAAGCTCCCACTACAAAGAGATTTTCTGCCTGCCAATGCTGTAGATAATTGTTTACGACAGAATCCTCTGGGTCCTTCCCCATAATGGCGCCACCCGTATTATGAGTCGTTTGGTAGGGAACGATGCTGTAATCGCCAAGTGTTGGGGTTGGCACTGTCTTGGAAGCCCCCATTTTCTCCGATATTTCTGCTGTTTTCTTTGTCATGAATTGATGAAGCTTTCTGTCTTGATCTGTAAAATTGTAAGTCATCCGTAAAAGTGGTAATCCATAAGCATCTTTATAAGTAGGATCTAAATCGAGGAAATTTTCCCGATGGGGCAGAGAAGCACCTTGGGAGACTACAGTCAACGTCCGATTAAAATAGCGCAGGGAATTCCTCTTGAATTCCTTCCCCCATCTCGGAGAGTCAGGCGGCACCAGATTATTTGCAATGGGACGCTTCCCTGTTTGGGTCATCGAAATAACTCCTCCATGGAGAAAATCGACATTAGAATGGTCAAAATTATCACCATAATAATCATTAATCGAGGTGCCTAGCGCACCTGCTCCCATATAAGTATTAAATTGTTCCTCTTCGTAGAAGCCTGTCGATCCAGGGAGGATTTGATAGCAATAGCTGCGGCCGACGACACCTTTTCCAGTGTTCGGATTATAAGCCTCCCCAATTTGACTCATCAGCAAAAACTTCACATTGTTCATAACATAGGAGGTTAAAGCGACTACTTCAGCCGGCTGCACATATTCCTCCCTGCTCAGCACATCGACGTATTTCACACCCTTTACGCTTTCTCCGTCATACAATACCTCGGTGACATTAGCGTGGAATCGAATAGTGTACCTTTCTGTTTCTTGGGCAGCTGGTAGAACGGCCACTACAGGATCTGCCTTTGCTCCATACTCACAGCCAAACCGTTCACAATAAGCACAATACTGACATCCATTAATTTGCAAACCATACGGATTCTTATAAGGCTCTGATAAATTAGCTGAAGGAATACGATACGGCTTATATCCAAGCTCTTTAGTTGCCCTAGAAAACGTGTCTAACGCTTTCGTACTTTTCATTGGAGGAGTTGGATAAGGATTGCTTCTTTTCCCAGCGAGAGGATTCTCCTCCCCGGATATACCACAGGTCTTTTCAAATTGATCGTAATAAGGCTCTATCTCCTCATACGTCAGGCCCCAATCTTGGATAAAATAGCCTGGCTTAATTTTTTTCCTGCCGTATTTGTTTACGGTTTGGGTATATATTTCAAAATCATACGGAAAGAAGCGATACGTCTGCCCATTCCAATGGACACCCGCACCACCTACATTCTCTCCTAATAAGAACGAACCTAACTGACGCATAGGAAGGGCGCGCTGCTTCCGCGTATTACGAAACGTAATCGTCTCCTTCGACACATCCTGCATTAATTCATAACGAAAGGCGTAGCGTAATTCATCATGTCCATGCAAGTAATCTGCTGTCGAACGGTCCTTCCCTCGCTCTAATCCGACAACCTTCATTCCAGCCCGCGCCAGTTCAGCAGCTAAAATACCACCCGTCCAGCCGACACCAACTGTCACGACATCTACTTTCGGCAATGTTGTTACCATCTATCTCCCTCCCTATTTACTTGTTTAACATATTATGCAGACTCTGCGGCTCCATTTCGACAAAGGCTCGCTTATCAATATGCTTCCTATACGCCATTTGCGCACCAGGGTATTGCTTCATCCGCCAGCCTTCCATATCCCGATTACCTCCATATAACGGGTCAGCATAGGCACCCTCCAATGTTGCAGCCCGAAGCAGCTCAAAGAACTCCGCAGAGGAAGCACCCTTCATCGTCACCTTATTTCTCTCTAAGGCAAGTAATAGGTCGTCCTGCTGGTCTGCCGTCAAATCTTGAAAGCTACCGTTATAATCTTGCTGACTTATTTCTTTCATTATTCGAATACCCTGACGAAAAATCTCTCCTCGCGTCAATCGGGATTGAGCCCCTTGGGTTTGCTCTCCTTTATAAAAAGGACCCTGACGATACTCCCTGGCATTGTTCCCCCACGCCCCGGCAAGCTGATGATCGATAAAGAACGGAACGCCTAGCTTAATAGCACCTGGACCATGCTCATCCTCAGGAAAAATACGCTCCGTTCCCGCAGCAAGCACCCGAAAATCATCTCGATTCGTAAAGAACATAAAAGCATCGTGATAGCTGCCATCCAGTAGAGTGCCTTTCTTCCCCCTCTTTGGCTCCTCTAAAATCTGCATGGTAATGAGACTTGCTACCAAGCTGCCACCAACTACGCCACCTGCAGCATAGCCACTCTTTCTAAGAAACTCTCTTCTACTGAATGTTTCCTTCTCTACCATAATCGTCCCCTCCGGCCCTGTAGTTCCTACCATTATCTCCGATGCCAAAAACAGATATACCTGTTAGAGAAGGGAATAAAAAAAGCTCATGACGACTTTTCTCGTCATGAGCTTTCCAGATGTTGCGACAAATAACGACCCCGGCAGGATTCGAACCTGCGACACAAGGTTTAGGAAACCTATGCTCTATCCCCTGAGCTACGGGGCCACATTTTTTCACTTGCGATATATATTATAATAAAGCTTTCTCCTTTTGCAAAGTATAGAGATTAAAATAATTGTCCAAAACTGGAATTATTTACGGAGACGTTGAAATAATTTTCAGGATTTCTCCCAGTTACTTGGATCGGTCGATTATGATAGAATATAATTTGTCTGTCAGAACGTAGCACAATAGGACTGTTTATCATGAAGGAGGAGGAGAGATGGGACGAACGCCTTTTATTGCAGTAGAAGGACCAATCGGCGTAGGAAAAACATCCCTCGCAAAAAAATTAGCCTCCCAGTTTCAATATACGTTGTTAAAAGAAATTGTAGAAGAGAATCCTTTTCTCGGTAAGTTTTATGATGATATTGAAGAGTGGAGTTTTCAAACGGAAATGTTCTTCCTATGCAATCGCTATAAACAGTTACAAGATATAGATCAGAAATATCTTGCTAACGACCAAGCCGTTGTATCGGATTACCACATCTCCAAAAATTTAATTTTTGCTGAGCGTACTCTACAGGAAAAAGAGTACGAAAAGTACGTCCAGATTTATGATATTTTGACACAGGATATGCCAAGGCCTAATATGATTGTTTATCTACATGCAAGTCTCGATACTTTATTAGAGAGAATTCGCAAACGGGGCAGGGAAGTCGAACAAAATATTCAAGAGAGCTATCTGGAACAGCTCTCTCAGGACTATGAGCTCTTTATGAATAAATTCCAGCAGGATCACCCTGATATCCCAGTTATCCACTTTAATGGAGATCATTTAGACTTCATCAAACACCAAGACGACTTGGATTACATGATCCAAACGATACAGAATCACTTCGAAAAAGGGGAAGTTATCACATGAACCGACGAAACGAATATGGGATTCCAAATGATGCGGTCATTACTATCGCTGGAACAGTAGGAGTAGGGAAATCTACAATGACCAATGCTCTAGCGGATGCATTGAATTTCCGTACATCTCTCGAAAAAGTAGATAAAAACCCATATCTAGACAAATTCTATTACGATTTCGAGCGCTGGAGCTTCCATTTACAGGTTTATTTCCTTGCTGAGCGCTTTAAGGAACAAAAGAAAATCTTCGAATATGGCGGAGGGTTCATCCAAGACCGCTCTATATATGAGGATACAGGCATTTTCGCCAAGATGCATTACGAGAAAGGGACCATGAACGAAGTAGATTATAACACGTATAAGAGCTTATTCGACGCCATGGTTATGACCCCATATTTCCCTCATCCGGACCTGTTGATTTATCTAGAAGGCTCCTTCGATGACATTTATGGACGTATTAAAGAAAGAGGTCGCCCGATGGAGCAGCAGACTCCAATGGCTTATTGGGAAGAAATGTTTAACAGGTATGAGAACTGGATTGATGACTTCAATTCCTGCCCTGTTCTTCGAGTGAATATCGCAGATTATGACATTGTAAACGAGGAAAACTCAATTGAACCAATCCTAGAAAAAATCGGCCACTTTATTCAGCAGTCTCGTAAATGGAAATCTCGACAACTGACGTAACGGAAGGAAAAGGACGAAATCAGATGTGATTTCGTCCTTTTTATTTAGGAAAATTAATAATAATGTTCATTGGGCAATGTAGGGGTGCTGGAGGCTGTGTTATGGAGTTGGAATCTTATTGTGGTGTTTATAGGGGATTTGTATTTTAGGGGCTATCCTTACTATTTTTAAACGTAACCACTCCTTCCAGCATATAAAAAAAGCACCCTAATAGATAGGATGCTTTTTCGGCTCATATACAAAATCGTTAACAACGATTTTCAATCTCCAATTTTTACGCGCATAAAAAATGGCGGAGGAGGAGGGATTCGAACCCCCGCGGGGCGTTAACCCCCTGGCGGTTTTCAAGACCGCTCCCTTCAGCCGAACTTGGGTACTCCTCCGTAACGACAAATACTAATATATCAGTTATCTAGAATAGTGTCAACATAGTTCGACAAATTCTATACTTCTTTTATGTGTCGATTATCCTTACCGTGACACACACCAATGGGAAGTGTACCGGACATGCCTAAGAAAATCAAGAGCAGTACCTTTTATACTTTACAAAACACCTACCAGCATTTACTGGTAGGTGTCCGGGAACTCTATCCACTATTGAATGACGTCTTTTCCTCCCATGTATGGGCGCAGTACATTTGGGATAACAACAGAGCCATCTTCCTGCTGATAATTTTCTAAGATAGCTGCTACCGTACGTCCAATTGCAAGTCCAGAGCCATTCAATGTATGAACAAATTCTGGCTTACCTTGCTTATCCCGACGGAAGCGGATGCCCGCACGGCGTGCTTGGAAGTCTTCAAAGTTGGAGCAAGAAGAAATCTCACGATAGGTGTTGGAGCTTGGGATCCAAACCTCAATGTCATACTTCTTGGCAGCTGTGAAGCCAAGATCGCCAGTACACATGCTCATTACTCGGTAAGGAAGCTCCAGCAGCTGTAATACCTTTTCAGCATGACCCGTCAACTGCTCTAATACATCATAGGATTCCTCTGGCTTCACAAATTGTACTAGTTCGACTTTGTTAAATTGATGCTGACGAATTAAGCCGCGAGTATCTCTTCCAGCAGATCCTGCCTCAGAGCGATAATTCGTGCTGAAGGCTACATACTTTCTCGGCAGCTCCTCTCCATCGATAATTTCCTCCCGATGATAGTTAGTTACTGGTACTTCAGCTGTTGGCACAAGGAAATAATCCCAATCCTCAATTTTAAATGCGTCTTCTTCAAATTTCGGAAGCTGTCCAGTACCAGTCATGCTGCTGCGATTAACGATTTGAGGCGTAATCATTTCCTCATATCCATGCTCTTCTGCATGAAGGTCCATCATGAAGCTCATCAATGCTCTTTCTAAACGAGCACCAAGCTTCTTATAGAATGTAAAACGGCTGCCTGTTACCTTAGAGGCACGTTCAAAATCCAGAATGTCCAGCTGATCAGCAATGTCCCAATGGGCCTTTGGTTCAAAGGAGAATGCAGGGGCCTCTCCCCATGTACGGTCTAGGACATTATCCTCTTCATCTTCCCCAACTGGTACAGATTCATGAGGGATGTTCGGAATGGATAAAAGCAATGTTTCCAATTGCTCTTCTACCTCTTTCAGCTCCGTATCCAACGCTTTAACACGGTCTCCAACCTCACGCATTTCTGTAATCAGATGGTCCGCATCCTTTTTCTCCTTCTTCATTGCGGAGATTTGCTTAGACACTTCATTACGTTTCGCTTTCAGCTCCTCTGTTTCTCGAATTAGCTCTCTACGGCGTTCATCTAATTCTCCAAAGGTATCTAAATCGGATAAATCCTCTCCACGTTTTTGTAGCTTTTCTTTTACTTCTCCAAAATGGTTACGTAGGTATTTTAAGTCCAACATTTCCTTTTCCTCCTTATGATATTCCTTCTCTATGCAATAAAAAAACTCCCATCCCTACTATAAAAGTAGGGACGAGAGTTGTATATTCCCGCGATGCCACCCTGATTGGAGATACTAATTCTCCCGGCTTCATTCTCGATAACGGTGTGTGTACACCGGACATGCTTACTGTCGTTTCAGCATATCAGCTCAAGGATGGATTCACAATGTCCTTCACTGGTTTGCAGCAGACACCAGCTCTCTGGAAAGAAGGAGGGATTGTTACTAATTCCTTTCATCGCGTTTCATTGGTAGGTTTGTTCATTTAATATAGCTAATTTTCACTTAGGATGCAAGGGATTTCTTCGCTTCCTTCACCATCTTAACAAAATGACCAGTTAAACGATGGTCCTCCGTCAGCTCCGGATGGAAGGCACACACAAGGAACGTTCCTTCCTGTGCTGCTACAATCTTACCTTGATAGGTAGCAAGTACATCAACGCCAGCACCCACCTCTGCAATATAGGGTGCCCGGATAAACACAGCTTCATACCCGTCCGCTACGCCATTTATATCAAGGCTCGCTTCAAAACTCTCGCGTTGACGTCCAAAGGCATTACGCTCCACCGTCATATTCATTAAAGCAAGGTGCGACTGATTGGTCCCCTTGATATTAGCAGCAAGTAAAATAAGACCTGCACACGTACCAAAAACGGGTTTACCCGCCTTTGCAAATTGCTTCAGTGGTTCTAGGAAGTGATATTTATCAATTAATCGTCGCATCGTGGTACTCTCTCCACCAGGGATTATGAGACCATCCAGCTCCTCTAACTGATCCACTCGTTTCACAATAACGCCTTCAACACCGTTTGCCTCTAAAGAACGAACGTGTTCTCTAACCGCACCTTGTAATCCTAATACACCAACCTTCGTCATGATGCATTCTCCTTTAATGTCGAATAATGCGTGCTTATCATTACATGCTGCGATCTTGCATGCGGTCTTCTGCACTTAATGTAGACATTTCCATGCCTTTCATTGCTGTGCCTAAGCCTTTAGACAGTTCACCAATAAGCTTGTAATCATCATAGTGAGTTGTTGCTTCTACGATAGCACGAGCGAATTGCTTCGGATTATTGGATTTGAAAATACCAGAGCCAACAAATACACCGTCAGCACCAAGCTGCATCATTAGCGCAGCGTCTGCTGGAGTTGCAATACCACCTGCTGCAAAGTTAACGACTGGTAGACGACCCTCTTCTTTAATTTGCAGTAGCAGTTCGTATGGTGCGCCAATATTTTTAGCATAGGTCATCAGCTCGTCCTCCGACATGCTGACAACTTGACGGATTTGAGATTGTACTTCACGCATGTGGCGAACCGCTTCTACGATATTACCAGTACCAGGCTCCCCTTTTGTACGAAGCATGGAAGCACCTTCCCCGATACGGCGAGTTGCCTCTCCAAGGTCACGACATCCACAAACAAACGGAACTGTATAATCATTTTTCTTAATATGGAACACTTCATCAGCAGGAGTTAGTACTTCACTCTCATCGATGTAATCTACACCCATGGATTCTAGCACACGTGCCTCCACAACATGTCCAATACGAGCCTTAGCCATTACTGGAATAGAAACGGCATTCATCACTTCTTCGACGATAGATGGATCCGCCATACGAGCAACCCCGCCAGCTGCACGGATATCAGCTGGAACACGCTCTAATGCCATTACCGCAACCGCTCCCGCTTCTTCTGCAATCTTTGCTTGCTCGGCGTTCACAACGTCCATGATAACGCCACCCTTTTGCATTTCAGCCATTCCACGCTTCACACGATCTGTACCTGTTCTTGACACTATAATTCCTCCCTATCTCAATAGAAACATTCTATTATCCTCTTTATTTTTTGAAAATAAGAACATTTTTCTTCCTTGTCTATTGTATCGCATTCTTCTCGATCTGCCTACTCTAGAAAAACTGGGAATTTGGTGCAAAGAACCTAATAGATAGGTACGTATAACTAGTTGGTTTCTTGCTTATTCTCACCGGTTCTAGAACCAACCAGTTACAGTATCTACAACACTAGAGAAAATATCACTGAAGAAGCCGCCCACAGCCCGTAAAGATAGTACGAACCAATTCGCTTTCTCTACACTAGACTGCGTAACAACATCAACCGAATTACCTGCTGCACTACTGTCAGTAATATATCCTAAATCATCTTTGCTATGCTTGAGCTTCATGGTACCGATTTTTTCCCCTTTTTCTATCGGTGCCGTCAGCTTATCCTTCTTATTGAATTTAGATTCATCTAATTCATATTCAACGCTGTATTGATCCTCTGACCCTTTCTCAATGAGAGCCGTTAACGGTTCAGCTGTGGCAATATCAACGGTGTCTTCTTTCCCTTTGGTAACCTCTAACGTAGACTCATCCTTGATTTGATGGTTGGCAGGGTAAAGCTCTTTTTCTTCAAATTGGTTAAATCCGTAGTCCAATAGTTTACGAGTTTCGTCAAACCTAGCTTCTTTACTATCCGTCTTCATAACAACGCTGATGAAGCGCTGACCATTACGCTCTGCTGTTCCGGTAAAGCAAAATCCTGCAAGATCCGTCCAGCCTGTTTTCAATCCGTCCATTCCTTCATAGCTAAACGGTGCTAGCTGTCCAGGCATTCCTGGCAGCATCCAGTTCCAGTTTTGAATTTCCTGATCTTCAAACTTAGTCGTTGGGATGCTGGATATCTCAAGGGATTGAGGATAATCGTTAATGAGGTGATAAGCTAATAAGGCTGCAGAACGCGCAGAAAGTAAATTATCTGCATCAGCTTCTGTACCTTCCGGATGCTTACCGTTCAAGTCAGTATTCGATAGGCCTGTTGCATTCACAAATTTAGAATCAGGCAAGCCCATTTCCTCTGCCTTTTGGTTCATCATCTTAACAAATTCACCTTCAGAACCAGCTACTAATTCCGCTAGTGCAATCGTTGTTGCATTATCAGAATTAATGGCCATAGCTTCATATAGTTCACGTACAGTGTAGTCTTTTTGCTGCTTCAACCCAACACCAGAAAAACTAGTATTGGCAGATATACTATAAGGATAATCCGAGATTTGTGTTGTGGTATCCCAGCTGATTTTTCCTTTTTCAATGGCTTCCAGCACAAGATATTCGGTCATCATCTTGGTCATACTAGCCGGTGGAAGGGCGATATCCGCTTCCTTTTCAAATAAAACCTTGCCTGTTTTCGCATCTACTAAGATGGCAGATTTAGCTTCTACATCTACTGATTTTGCGGAAACTTCTGTTGGGTTCCCGACCATGGAAGTAAATGTAACAAGCAATAATGTGAGTACTAAAAACGCTGACTTAAATCTATGTTTCAACCCTCTTCAACCTCCAAAATTGTTTATGTACATGAGGTTATTTTATCACAGGAAAGCATGGAATAGAAACAAGACTTTCCACCTGTATGCAAACAAATGCACAGGGTTGAACCTTTGTTATAGAAAAGCTTTGTTCCTATATGTTCATGATATAAGTGTATTGCGTCCCTTATGTGGAAGAGTTGGATTGGTGATACTGTTGGCCCTTTACTTATATGTGAGGAAGGGTATGGTCTGAAAAACGCTCACTTTCCTGCTGCCCCACACGACGTGAGGGATGTTCGGTGTTGCTACACGATGTAGCAGTTGGATCAATCTACCATCAAGTTCGGTCTTTAACAGAGCAAAAAAACCTGGCTCCGGTTAGGGGAGCCAGGGTTCCTTCTTGATATAAGTGCTATGCATTATATAGAGTAGTTTGGTGCTTCTTTGGTCACCTGCACATCATGTGGGTGATTTTCCCGAAGTCCTGCATTGGTTATGCGGGTAAATTGTGACTCATTTCGGAACATGTCTAAACTCCGTGCTCCGCAATAGCCCATGCTGGCGCGAAGTCCACCGATTAGCTGGTGTACCGTATCAGAAAGTGGACCTTTGTAAGGGACTCTTCCCTCAATACCTTCTGGAACGAGCTTGTTCACTTTCTCTGTTTCCTGGAAGTAACGATCCTTTGAGCCTGATTGCATAGCTCCAACGGACCCCATGCCTCGATACACTTTAAAGCGACGTCCTTGGAAGATTTCCGTTTCTCCCGGACTCTCGGATACTCCTGCAAACAGGCTTCCCAGCATAACAGCATGCGCTCCAGCAGCAAGTGCTTTAGCAACATCCCCAGAGTATTTAATACCACCATCTGCGATAATAGGGATATTGTGCTTCTTCGCTTCCTCTGCACATTCATAGACAGCTGATATTTGAGGCACGCCTACTCCGGCTATGACACGGGTCGTACAAATGGATCCTGGTCCAATCCCTACCTTAACCACGTTAGCGCCTGCTTCAATCAAGTCACGGGTACCTTCAGGTGTAGCTACATTACCAGCTATGATATTTAATTCTTTATACTGAGCTCGAATCTTTGCTACTTGATCCATTACTCCTTGGGAGTGGCCGTGCGCTGTATCTATAACAATAGCGTCTACCCCTGCTTCGACAAGCTTGGCAATTCTTAGGTCTGCATCAGCCGTAACACCTACAGCAGCTCCTGCTAGCAGTCGTCCCTGAGCATCCTTAGCCGAGTTTGGAAATTCAATCACTTTCTCAATATCCTTGATGGTAATAAGACCCTTTAACATTCCATAATCGTCAACGAGTGGCAGCTTTTCAATCTTATGTGCCTGCAACAATTTTTCTGCTTCTTCTAAGGTAGTTCCAACTGGAGCTGTGACAAGGTCTGATGAGGTCATGACCTCGGAAATAAGAATGGAATAGTCTTGTATAAAGCGAAGATCTCGATTCGTAAGAATTCCCACTAGCTTTTGATCTGCTTCGTTGTCCACAATAGGTACGCCAGAAATACGATATTTTCCCATTAAATGTTCAGCATCATATACTTGATGCTCTGGTGTAAGGAAGAATGGGTTGGAAATAACCCCGCTTTCGCTTCGCTTGACGCGATCGACATGCTCTGCTTGTTCCTCAATGGACATGTTCTTATGAATAACCCCTAAACCGCCTTGACGAGCCATTGCAATGGCCATTTCCGCCTCTGTGACTGTATCCATACCTGCACTAATCAACGGCATATTCAGCTTGAGATGTTGGGATAGCTCTGTCTTCACCTGTACTTCCTTTGGCAATACGTCCGATTTAGCAGGTAACAGTAGTACATCATCAAACGTCAAGCTTTCCTTTGCAAACTTATCTTCACGCATGGAACCCCTCCTCATTTCTTCATCATGGATTTGTTACATTTGGGTAAACTAAGCCAAACCTGTTTGAATTTTATATATTTTTACTAACAATACGACAACAAAAGAGTATTTTCAACTGTTTTTAGGGGGTGAAAACGGCACCATGAATATACGAAATTTTCAGTCCATTTCGGAGTACCTACAGTCCGCTCCAATAGCACAATCCTTCCTTGCGTATTGCTACCGTGATTTACCTAAACAGGAAGGAGAAAAAAAGAGTTATGAAAATACCTATCGTTTTATGTACTACTTAGAACATAGCCAAACCTATTATGATCAAGCCAGACAGGCTCCGCTTATGATTCAGCCTGTCCTTTATTTTTATGGTATGGGGCAATTATTAAAAGCCTATTTGTTAACAGAATGCCCGGACTATCCCGAGAACAGCAGCGTGCTGGCCCACGGTGTATCTACACGCAAACGAAAGAAGCAGCAATACTCCTTTCTAGAGGATGAAGTGAAAATACAACAGAAAGGATTATTCCCTTCTGTCGCCAAACATTTGTTTCATGTGGAACAATTTCCAATGGAAAAGCTGCCGATGCACGATTTGTTAAATAGGATACCGGAGATGGAACCGTTGTTTCAGCTTTCAAAAGGAAAGAACAATACTTATTTTCTTGGTAAGGTAACAGCAACCGAGTGGTCCATTCCTAATACGATACTAGACGATTACAATTGGACACTATCTTACTTTGAGAAGGGTATGAAGCGAGCATCCTCCTTAATTCAAAGGATAGAAGAAAACTCAAATCATATCCGTATCTATTTAAATAAACCTTTAGATGATTTGAATCACCCGTTTTTTTATTATGATCACCATAATGAAGGATACGCTATTCCTCAAAATCGACAGCTTTTCCATCCGTTTCCTGAGATCCTATGTCATTATCTCATGCTGTATAATCTAAGCATGATTTGTCGTTATGAAACAGAATGGTGGGGTGAGCAGCTTCATTCCTTTTCCAGTGAAGATATAATCTTTATTAAGTCATTTCTCCGGATTACCGAACAGAAAATACCACTTCTCATTGCCCACGGATTTCATCAAAAGAGAACATAAAAACCGCCTGATTAAACCACAGGCGGTTTTTGGCGTTCATATATACTACAGTGTTACCATTTCTTCAATATAGAGCGTGGGATGCTCTTTCAGGTGAATAATGGCATTGTCACTTTGCAGCTTGATCATGGGCCTTGTAGGAAGACTTCCTTCCATGAAGATGATTTCTCCGATATCATTGTTCGATAACCGTACCAATGTACCCGTTGTAAAAGTAACCATACTGTTTATGAAGGCTTGTACGATAGTATGATCAAATTTCCCGAACTGGTCACTCATAAGCTCCTCCAGCACTTTAAACGGAGACTGCTTCGAGCGATACAGACGCTCTGATGTCATGGCATGGTACATGTCGGTAGCCGCAACGATTTTTCCGAAGGGGTGCAGCTTAGCATCATGCAAACCAATCGGATACCCACTGCCATCCATTCGTTCATGATGCTGCAACACGCCAAGCAGAACACCCTTTTTCAATACTGGTATATGCTCGAGAAGTCGATAGGAGTATGTAGGGTGCTTTTTCACCTCTTCAAACTCATCATTGGTCAGAGCGCCTTTTTTCGTAAGAATATGATTCTCTATCTTTGCCATTCCACAGTCACTTAGAAAACCAGTTAATCCTATCTGTATAACCTCTCCGTGACTGTATCCAAGCTTATCTGCAACTATGGAAGACAATAAGGCGACAGCTACACTATGGTGGTAGAAGTAATCGGATTTTGAGGAGAAGTGATGCAGCATAAATACCTCACTCTTATTTATTAATGCTTCCTCAATGAGGGGTACAATAACTTCTCGAACTTTGGTTATATCCACAAGCGATCCAGCCTGCCAATGCTTAAACATTGCCTTATAGTGCTGTACCGCATCTAGGTAATGGTCAGAGAAATAGCTATTGATGGTAGAGGCAGCACGCTCCTCATTTATTTGTTCTTCCTCTATTTCATGATTGGGTAGAAAGGAGTCCCCATCGGCTCGTTTATGGCTAATCTCTACCTCCTCCACTAAGAATTTCTGTAATACTTCAATATGTATTGGTTTTACGACTGTATTTTTTGGAATGATTGGCTGGTTGGTTTTCCCCATGACATCTTGAATGATCATACAACCTACCTCTAATTGCTTAGGATGGACTTTCATATACGCTTCCCCCGTATCTTTTGGTATCCCCTATGATAGCGTTCAAAAAAAAAGAGGATCACAATAACATGTGTATCCTCTTTTTCGTCTTACTCTTCTTCTGTTATATCTTGTTGTTCCGTTTCTACTGGTTCTTGAGTTTCTGTTGTGGCGATATCCTCTGCTTCCATAACATCTTCTTCCTCTTCGCTATTGATCTTAGCTACTGTTGCTACTTCTTCGTTCTCCTGAAGTTTAATGAGGCGTACTCCTTGCGTATTCCGACCAGTTTGAGAAATAGACTCTACGGCCATTCTGATTAATACGCCGCTTACGGTAATAATCATAACGTCCTCTTCCCCTGTTACTGGCTTAACGGCTACGACTTCCCCGTTCCTATCGGTTAAGTGGCAAGTGCGAATTCCTTTACCACCACGCCCGGTTATACGGTACTCCTCGGCAGGTGTACGCTTGCCGTATCCTTTAGTCGTAACGTTTAATACTTGAAGTCCATCCTCAATGATTTCCATGGAAACGACCTCATCGTCATCACGCAGGGAAATTCCCTTCACCCCAGTAGCTGTTCTTCCCATTGTCCGAACATCTTCTTCTGGGAAACGGATTAGATAGCCGCCTTTCGTACCAATCATGATATGCTTCGTACCATCTGTCAGACGTACAGAAATCAACTCATCATCATCTCTTAGGTTAAGAGCAATCAATCCGCCGCGGCGAATATTACTGAATTGGGATAGGGTGGTCCGCTTGGATATCCCTTGCTGGGTAGTAAAGAACAAGTACCAATCATCAGCAAAGTCCTCTACAGCGATGACGGCGTTAACCCATTCCCCTTTCTCTACTTCGAGCAGGTTGATGATGGGAATACCCTTTGCCGTCCGGCTGAATTCAGGAACCTCATATCCTTTAGCACGATACACCTTTCCTTTATTGGTAAAGAACAGTAATGTATTATGCGTCGAAGTAGATAAGAGGTGCTCCACGAAATCATCCTCATTCGTGCCCATGCCCTGAACACCTCGGCCGCCTCGGTGCTGAGAGCGATAGGTGGAGGCTGGCAAACGTTTAATGTACCCTTGATGGGTTAACGTTACAACAATGGTTTCCTCTGGAATGAGGTCTTCATCCTCAATCATATCTACCCCGCCTGTAATAATTTCTGTGCGACGAGTATCGTTAAAGCGTTCCTTAATTTCTAATAATTCTTCCCGGATAATTTCTAATACTTTTTCATTATCCGCAAGAATAGCCTTTAATTCAGCAATCAGCTTAACAAGCTCCTGATATTCGTTTTCAATTTTCTCACGCTCTAGTCCCGTTAAACGCTGTAAACGCATATCCAGGATAGCTTGAGCTTGTTTATCAGAAAGCTCAAATTTAGTCATGAGCCCTTCCTTCGCTACATCTGTCGTTTGAGACTCGCGAATAAGGGTAATAATTTCATCAATATGATCAAGCGCAATACGCAAGCCTTCGAGTATATGGGCTCTTGCTTCCGCTTTACGAAGCTCATATTCCGTTCTTCTACGGATAACGACCTTCTGGTGTTCCAGGTAGTGTTCAAGCGTCTGCTTCAGATTTAATACCTTTGGCTGACCATCCACTAGCGCAAGCATGTTAATACCAAAGGACGTTTGCAGAGCTGTCTGCTTGTAGAGATTGTTTAGGACTACGTTCGGATTTACATCGCGACGCAATTCGATCACTACTCGCATGCCATCACGGTCGGATTCATCACGAAGGTCAGTGATTCCATCAATCTTCTTATCTCGAACCAACTCGGCAATTTTCTCGATAAGCTTCGCTTTGTTTACCTGGAAAGGAAGCTCATCCACAATAATTCTCGTTTTACCGTTGGCTTGCTCTTCCATTTGCGTTTTAGCACGAACCGTTAAAGAGCCCTTCCCGGTTTCAAATGCCTTACGAATTCCGCTTCTACCAAGTATTTGACCACCTGTTGGGAAATCGGGCCCGTAAATATAGTCTGTCATGAGCTCGTCGATGGTAATATCGCCATCTTTACTAACAGCAAGGACAGCATCTATAACCTCTCCTAAATGGTGAGGCGGAATATTAGTTGCCATTCCAACAGCGATACCACTAGCTCCATTTACTAACAAATTCGGAAAACGGGCAGGTAGAACGAGAGGCTCTTTTTCTGTCCCGTCATAGTTATCGTCATAATCAATCGTATCTTTATTGATATCACGTAAAATTTCCATTGAAATTTTAGACATTCTTGCTTCGGTATAACGCATGGCTGCTGCTGCATCACCATCGACAGAACCGAAGTTACCATGTCCATCCACTAGCATATAGCGGAAGTTGAAATCCTGAGCCATACGTACCATCGAATCATATACGGCAGAATCACCGTGCGGGTGATACTTACCAATTACTTCTCCAACAATACGGGCGGATTTTTTATAGGCTTTGTCCGAATGCATACCTAAGTCATGCATAGCATACAAAATTCTTCTGTGCACAGGCTTCAGCCCATCTCGCACATCCGGGAGAGCACGAGATACGATAACACTCATGGCATAATCCATGAACGATGTCTTCATTTCCTGGCTTATATTTATTTCTTGTACCTGGGGACGTTGTTGATCCACCATAACGACCTCCTACTTCTAATGAGGGCCTGCTGATAGAGAATACTATATTCCTATCTAGCTACTCTATTAAATTTCGTTTCTGTTAACGTATGCACTAAATCCAAGGATGGACAACACCAATTAAGGTGCTATCCCTCTCTTATTTAAACGTCCAGATTCTTAACGTACTGAGCGTTATCCTGAATAAAGTTTCTTCGGGGCTCGACCTTATCACCCATAAGAATTTCGAAGATTTCATCCGCTTCCATTGCATCCTGCAACCCTACTTGTAGAAGCGTTCTGGATTCTGGGTTCATCGTCGTTTCCCATAATTGCTCTGGATTCATTTCTCCAAGACCCTTGTAACGCTGTAAGCTAGGCTTTGGAGAATTAGATAATTCCCCTAATTTCGCTTCCATCTCTTTATCGTTAAAAGCGTAATATTCTGCCTTACCTTGTTGAATTTTATATAAAGGTGGCTGCGCAATATACACATATCCATATTCCAATAACGGGCGCATATATCGGTAGAAGAAGGTTAATAATAGAGTTCGTATATGGGCACCGTCCACGTCGGCATCCGTCATGATAACAATTTTGTGATAACGAGCTTTGGAGATATCAAATTCCTCTCCAATACCAGTTCCAAGTGCCGTAATAATTGCTCGCACTTCATTGTTAGATAATATTTTATCGAGACGAGCCTTCTCCACATTAATGATTTTACCTCGTAAAGGAAGGATGGCCTGGAAATGTCGATCCCGGCCTTGCTTAGCAGAACCGCCTGCAGAGTCACCCTCTACTACATACAGCTCACTAATATTCGGATCCTTCGTAGCACAGTCAGCAAGCTTACCTGGCAAATTGGATACTTCCAGCGCATTTTTACGACGAGTAAGCTCTCTCGCTTTCTTAGCAGCAGCTCGGGCCCGAGATGCCATCAGCCCTTTTTCTACTATTTTCCTAGCTGTATCCGGATTCTCAAACATGAATTTGGAAAAACGCTCATTGAAAATATTGTCCGTGACGGTTCTTGCTTCACTATTCCCAAGCTTTGTCTTCGTCTGTCCCTCAAACTGAGGGTCGGGATGCTTGATGGAAATAATAGCTGTTAAGCCTTCTCGAACATCATCCCCAGTTAAATTAGGGTCGTTTTCTTTAAACATTTGATTACGGCGAGCATAATCATTAATAACACGCGTTAAAGCAGTCTTAAAGCCTGATTCATGGGTACCACCCTCATACGTATGAATGTTGTTAGCGAAAGAGTAAATATTACTAACAAATCCATCGTTATACTGAAGAGCTACCTCTACGCTGATATTTTCGCTTTCACTTTCAACATACACCGCTTCATGAAGAGGCTCACGGGTACGGTTCAAGTGCTCTACATAAGAAACAATTCCGCCTTCATAATAAAAATCACGCTTCTCATTTTCATTCTCGCGTTCATCTTTGATAGAAATTTGGAGACCCTTGTTAAGGAATGCCAATTCTCTTAGACGGTTAGCTAACGTTTCAAATTCAAATTCCTTTGTCTCTGTAAAGATTTCATCATCCGGTATGAAGTGAATACGAGTCCCAGTGACATCTGTTTCACCAATTACTTTCAAATCTTCGTTCGGAATTCCACGATGGTATTTCTGGTAATGAATCTGACCATCCAAATGAACGAACACCTCTAGTTCACTAGACAAGGCGTTTACAACAGAGGCTCCCACCCCGTGCAAGCCGCCGGATACTTTATACCCGCCGCCGCCAAACTTACCGCCGGCGTGCAGCACCGTCAAAATAACCTCAACAGCAGGACGATTGGCTTTCTTATGCATCCCTACTGGAATTCCACGGCCATTATCCGTAACCGTAATGCTGTTATCTGCCTCAATGGTTACCTCGATATGATCACAATAGCCAGCAAGTGCTTCATCAATACTGTTATCTACAATTTCCCACACCAAGTGGTGTAGACCCTTCTCGTTGGTAGAGCCAATGTACATACCAGGTCTTTTTCTTACAGCCTCGAGGCCTTCCAGGACTTGTATTTGACTTTCGTCATACGCTTGATTTTCCGTTAGTTTATCTTCCATAGTCATGCTCTCACCTACACTTCTTTCACCAGGTTTATTTTATCTAATCAACAAAACCTTCAGAGAAATCTTCCATTTTATTTAAGGTAGTCGTTATGTTCGCACGTTTCTTCAATGTGAGTACTGATAACGGGCTGAAATATATATAATCCTTCGTAATGACAATCGCTTTCGCCTCTTCATTCGGTGACTCTATCACTCTTTGGTTGTTTCGCTGGTTCACAATCATTTCTTCAACAATCGAGGAAGAAGATAATAATTCATAATCAATAATAGCAATAACATCATGTGATTCTATCACGTGATCTTCCCCTAGATGAATAAACAAACTGCCACCTCATTTCTCCTTGGTAACCTGACCCTCTGTTACATAAAATATATCCGCTTGCTGCAAGGTTTCGTGCTCAATCCCTTCCACACTCGTAGTGGACACAAAGGTTTGCACTTTTCCTTGAATGGTATGCAGTAAATGGGACTGTCTATAATCGTCCAACTCACTCAATACATCGTCTAACAACAAAATGGGATATTCTCCTACTTCGCTATGGATAAGCTCAATTTCAGCTAGTTTCAAAGACAGAGCTGTCGTACGTTGTTGGCCTTGAGATCCGTATGTTTGTACGTCCTTCCCGTTCACATAAAAGATCAAATCATCACGGTGAGGACCAACTAACGTGGTACCTCGCTCTATTTCTTTTTGTTCTACATCTCTGAATTTATCTTGAAATACCTTTACCATTGTGGACAAATCCATGCCTTCTGATACATCAAGGGAAGCATCATAAGCAATTTCAAGCTCTTCCAGATGCCTGCTAATTCCATCATGGATCGGCAAAGCCCATTGTCTCAGTAAATGTAGAAATTTAAAGCGTCGCTCCACGATGGTTGCAGCATGTTCAATCAGCTGCTCTGTTAATACTTGCAGCATGGTTCGATCTTTCTTGTCCTTTCGCTGATGCTCTTTCAGCAAATGATTCCTTTGCTTCAATATCTTCTGATACTGTCCTAAATGGTAAATGTATGCTGGTTGTATTTGACCGATTTCCATATCGATAAAACGACGACGAACCTGAGGACTCCCTTTAACCAGGTTTAAGTCTTCAGGCGCAAACATCACAACATTAAGCGCTCCAATATAGTCACTTAAACGCTTCTGTTCTAAATGATTTAATTTTGCCTTTTTGCCTTTATTGGAAACCACTATTTCTAGCGGGAATTTTCGTTTGCGTTTAAACACATTCCCTTTTATTTTACCATACTCTTCGTCCCACATGATAAGTTCTTTATCTCTAGGGGTACGGTGAGATTTGGAAAAAGCGAGCACATAAATAGCTTCCATCAAATTAGTTTTACCTTGGGCGTTCTCGCCAATAATTACATTCACCTTGTCATCGAATTGTAAATGGAGATCCTTATAGTTCCGATACTGTTTTAGTGCTATTTCTTCAATATGCATTGGGATTCCCCTTTAGTTCCTGATGGGAATTACTCTTCTTTCACGACTACATAGCTTCCGACATCTTCTATTTCAACGACATCTCCAATGAATAACTTTTTACCACGACGATTTTCCGGCTCTCCGTTAACAAATACTGGAACCTCAGACAAAAACCACTTTGCCATTCCGCCTGTTTCAATGACATTGGCTAACTGTAAAAATTGACCCAGCTGGATCATATCCGTTTCTATTTCAATACGTTCATGCATTATGTTCACCCTATACATATATTAATTGGCCTTCTATCTATTTTACTAAATAAAAGCTAAGAAGAAAAGCGCGCACCTGCTTGTCCTCTTCTAGATCCACATAAAAAAAGTGACAAGAGCATTAAAACCCTTGCCACACAGGTATTTTCTTTTACTAAATTAATAAGTTCGCACAGGTAAAATCAGCTGAAGAATTTGATCGTTATCAATCGGACGAATTAAGAACGGTCGCATCGCTCCGGTGAATTGAATATTCACTTTTTCCGTATCAATGACCTTCAGCGCATCCATCATATATTTTGCACTAAAGGAGATTTTTAACTCTTCGCCCTCTAATGATTCTGATGTCACTTCTTCCACTACTTTCCCGACCTCTGGTGAGTTACTCGAAATTTCAATGTGGTTGTCTGATTTTGTCGTTAGCTTAACGACACTATTGCGATTTTCCTTCGCCAGTAAAGAAGCACGATCAATTGACTGCAGCAATTCCTTTGTATCAATTTGCATAATTGTTTTACTTTGATCAGGAATTAATCGGGATGTTTCAGGATAATTCCCATCCAATAAGCGAGACAAGAAATATAGATGCTGTGTACGGAACAGAATCTGATTTTCTGTCACGCTAATCTCAATGGTCTCCTGGGAGTCATCAAGAATTTTATTAAGCTCTGTTAAGCTCTTCCCTGGAATGACCACGTTCTGGAACGACATGTTTTGAATTTGATCCTGCATCGGAATTTTTCTAGACGCTAAACGGTGACTATCAGTAGCTACAAAATATAAATCCTCGTTTTCCACCATCATGTTTACACCTGTCAAGATGGGGCGTGTTTCTGAGGTGGACACCGCGAATACGGTTTGTCGAATTAAGTCTTTTAATAGATCGATAGGCACTTCAAAGCTTTGCTCTGTTTTTAGTTGAGGTAGCTGTGGATATTCTTCAGCATCCTGGCCATTTAAATGGAATTCAGCACTACCAGAACGAATGCTGACGTTTAAATGATCATCCACTTCCAGCTCTACTGTTTGCTGTGGTAATTTCCGAACGATATCTGGGAAATACTTAGCTTGAAGCACGATACTTCCAGGACGAATATTTTCTACATACACAATTCCGTCCTCTTCTTTAGGGATAAAGGATTCAATGGACACATCCGAGTCACTACCAGTAAGCTTTACTCCATACTCTGTAGCTTCTACCTTCATCCCAGTCAAAATAGGAATCGTAGTACGAGAAGAAATAGCCTTCATTACATCTTGAACGCTGTCCATTAACTGATCCCGTTGTATTGTAAATTTCATTTGATAAAATCCTCCTAAATGGATGATATATATTTATTTATTATTATTTAAAAGGTCCGTAGTAGTAATATAGGCTGTGAATTTGTGTATAACTGGGTTAAACCCTAATGCTGTAAGGTTATCCACATGTGGATAGGGTGTGGGTAACTCTTGGGACATATGATAGGGTTATGCACAGGGGGAAAAACGGACCTATTGTGATTTTAACGTCTCTTTCAGCTCATCAATCTCCTTTTGAAGTTGATGATCCTCTCCTAATGCTTTAGAAATTTTCTCATGAGCATGAATGACGGTTGTATGGTCTCTACCTCCAAATTCCTCGCCAATTTTCGGCAGTGAGAAATCAGTCATTTCTCTTGATAGATACATAGCAATCTGTCTAGGATATGCGATAGTTTTCGTGCGTTTTTTCGCTGCAAAGTCTTCTATCTTAATGTTGTATTTTTCTGCGACAATCTCCTGTATCCCTTTAATAGTAATGATTTTCGGTTTAGAGCTTGGGATAATGTCCTTTAAAGCCTCAGCAGCCAGAGATGCATCAATATCGCGGTTGATCAAGGAAGAATAGGCGACAACACGTATAAGGGCACCTTCAAGCTCTCGTATATTGGTGTCGATTTGATTGGCGATATACAGCATCACTTCATTTGGAATGTCTAATCCTTCTGCTTTCGCTTTCTTTCTTAATATCGCGATTCTTGTCTCTAAATCTGGTGGGGTAATATCTGTTATTAATCCCCACTCAAAACGAGAACGAAGCCTGTCTTCCAGTGTCGGAATTTCCTTTGGTGGCCGATCGCTAGAAATGACGATTTGTTTGTTTTCTTCATGTAACGTGTTAAAGGTATGGAAGAATTCTTCTTGTGTTTGTTCTTTTCCGGCCAAGAACTGAATATCATCTATTAATAGCACGTCCACATTTCGATATTTATTGCGGAAATTCACTGCTTTGTTATCCCGAATAGAATTAATGAATTCGTTAGTGAATTTTTCAGAGGAAAGATAAACCACTTTAGCTGATGGATTATGATCCAACACATAATGGCCGATTGCGTGCATTAAGTGCGTCTTTCCAAGACCAACTCCACCATAGATAAATAGTGGATTATATGCTTTAGCTGGTGCTTCTGCCACTGCAAGAGAGGCTGCGTGGGCAAAACGGTTCCCAGAGCCGATAACGAAAGTGTCGAACGTGTACTTCGAATTCAACATACTTTGCGGTGATTCCTCTTGGTCATTATCTTTATTGTTGGAAGCTTTAATAGCAGGCTTCACATCATCTATTGATTCTTCCTTAGTCTCAGGAATAATAAATTTCGTTCTGAGCTGTGCGCCTGTTACTTCATGTAAGGTATCGGAAATTAATGTCGAATACCGACTCTCCAGCCAATCCCGAGCGAATTCATTTGGCGCTACGATAACGAGAGTATCTTCTGTAATAGAATCGGCTTTTGTACTCTTTAACCAGGTTTCAAAGCTAGGTTTGCTGATTTTTTCTTCTATTTTGCTCAGCGTATTCTCCCATAGCTCATTAATATTTTCCAAGCATTCTCACCCCTTTCTTCTATAGAAAAAACGCAATCTATTCATTACGCTTTCGCAACATGCTTCCTGCCTCTTATTTCAGGTGCCACAGCCCGCATAGAGGGGACTAGGAAACAAAAAACCTCACGTTCTTTCTCTCCTTGTAAGAATGAAACATTCCAGAAAAGAAAGATCCGGAGGTGATTGTACAACTTTTGTAGAAGTCTAATGTGTTTTCTATTTGTGGAAGGTTAACTGTTATAGTAACAGTATATCAGATAACTTATGACCAATATCCACACAGTTGTTGATAACTATGTAAACATAGGTGTTAATAAATATCCACAGGTTTTCCACAGAGTGTGGATAATATTGATTTGTATGATGAGTTATTCATTATTAAAACACAAATATAATACCAAATAAATACTAATAGCGCAACGGTTATTCGACAGTTATCCACATTGTCTACCGGTTGTAGATAAATATTATCCACAACACTATATTTTGTGATTAACTTGTCGATATGTGGTGTGGATAATAAAAAAATGACGAAAAAGTTATGCACAGGGTATGTTTATGACGAACTGTTCAAGGAAGGGCGGGAATACATTTGAAAAACAAGTTGACATTACGAGGGGTAATTTTTTATAATGAATTGGACTGTCTTTTGAGTATCGATTATTAAATTCCTCAGGGAGGTGTAAATAAATGAAACGTACATTTCAACCAAATAACCGTAAGCGCAAAAAGGTACATGGCTTCCGCGCACGTATGAGCAATGCTAAAGGTCGTCAAGTACTAAAGCGTCGTCGCCAAAAAGGAAGAAAAGTATTATCTGCATAGACCACTGAATAAGACTCAGTGGTCTTTTTTCTAGTTTTGGGGTAGACCGAAGAAGGTCGTCTAGGGAAACTGGAAAAAGGAACGAAGGCATTGTTTGTCCTTTAATGGAGTGAGGATCTAGCATGAAGAAACAAAATCGAATTAAAAAGAACGAGGAATTTCAGCACGTTTTTAAACACGGCCAATCATTTGCCAATCGACAGCTGGTGCTCTATTACTTAAAAAAAGAGGATCAAGAGCAATTTCGGATAGGACTGTCTGTAAGTAAAAGAATTGGAAATGCTGTTACTAGAAATCAAATTAAACGTTATCTACGCCAAGCTTTTCATGAGCTAGGTTCTTCCATGAACCCTTCATATGATATAGTAATTATTGCGCGTAAACCTACAAACCAAATGGACTTTTTTCAAATGAAGAAAAGCTTAACGCATGTATTGTCGAAAACCAATCTTCTGGTAAAATCGAATGTAAAATAACCACGAAGATTTCATATAGAACCTAGTGAGGGAAAAGTGGTAAAATACAGAGTGACTGTATGCTATGTACGGATTAGGTAATGTAAGGAGGAAACGACGTTGCGTAGGAAGATCCTTTTCTTATTTATGATGACAGGACTTCTCGTCGTGCTTTCAGGTTGTATGCAGATTGATGAGAACATAACATCTGAGAGTACAGGAATCTGGAATGAATATTTTGTTTATCCATTATCTCAGCTTATAAAATATTTTGCTGGAATCTTTAGTGAAAGCTATGGACTATCCATTGTTGTGGTAACGCTCATCATCCGTTTGATACTACTTCCATTGAACGTCAAACAGCTGAAGAGCTCCAAGGCGATGCAGGATTTACAGCCCCAGCTTCAAGAATTGAGAAGCAAATATAGTTCTAAAGACCAAAAGACACAGCAGCAATTACAGCAAGAAACCATGCAGCTGTTCCAAAAGAACGGTGTGAATCCACTAGCTGGCTGCTTGCCGATCTTATTTCAAATGCCGATTCTTATTGCGTTCTACCATGCTATTGTGAGAACACAAGAAATAGAAGCCCATAGCTTCCTATGGTTCGAATTGGGATCCCCAGACCCATTTTTCATCATGCCAGTAATTGCTGCAGTGACAACCTTTGCTCAGCAAAAATTGATGATGGCAGGTTCTGGTGCTGCAGCCCAAAACCCACAAATGACTATGATGCTTTATATCATGCCGATAATGATTGGTATCTTTGCATTGAACTTCCCAGCAGCCTTAGCGCTATACTGGGTGGTAGGTAACTTATTTATGGTTGCTCAAACCATTTTCATTCGTAAACCGATGATGCGAGATCCAAATGCAGGGGGAGCGAGTAAGTGAGACAAGTAACTGCTACTGGACAAACAGTTGAGGACGCGGTCCGATCAGCTTTAGAGCAGTTAAACACCTCGAGGGACCAAGTGAATGTAGAGATTATTGATGAAGGAAAAAAAGGATTTTTGGGTATTTTTGGAACAAAGCCAGCCATTGTGAAGGTTAGTGTATTGCATACTAATGAAGAAAATGCATCTACTCAAAAGGAAAGCCACAATCCGACGGAAGAGAAGGGACAAGCTCCTAAACAAGAAGAGCGAGTATCTTCTGAAATAGTGGAAGAACCTGTTGAGCCTGAACCTACAAAGGATACTCGGATCCAAAATGCTGTCGAAGAAACACAGCAATATATTAAAGAGGTTGCTGCTGGAATGGGCGCCGAAATAGAGGTGCGTGTTCATCCAGATGGGAAAGAAGTAACCTTTGAGCTGGTTGGAGATAAAATTGCCATGCTGATAGGGAAGCGGGGACAAACCTTGAATGCCTTACAGTATTTGTCGCAAATTGTCATCAATCGAGAAAGTGAAACGTATTTAACCGCTATAGTAGATGCGGAAGGGTATCGAGGCAGAAGAGAAGAGACTTTGAAAAGTCTAGCTCATCGCCTTGCCAGTAAAGCCATCCGTACGAAGAACGATGTAGCCCTGGAGGCTATGCCGTCCTATGAGCGGAAAATCATTCATAATGCTCTTCAAAATAACAAACAGATTACGACATATTCCGACGGGACAGAACCTCATCGTCATGTAGTAATCAAGCCAAAATAAAAGCCTGAAGACTAGCCGACTAGTCTTCAGGCTTTTTTACGTGTTACGAATAAAAGAGGGGTTATCTTAGATAAGCGCTCTTATGTGGGAGACTTGAATTCGAGATATCGGTGTTTCATTACGTGTTAATAGATAAATTTTGTAAGACGAGTTGACTGGGCTGGAATCACTCCGCTTTCCTGGGGCCCCACACGACGTGAGGTCGTTCACCGTTGCTACAGGATGTAGCGACTTTAGGTGAACTTCCTTAATTGAGCTTAGTCTCCTCAGTCGGCAAAGAACGCCGCCTTGCGGGGTTTCAGCTCATTCGTATTTCCACGGGAGTCATCGTGATTCCAGCCCAATCAACGCTAAATGAGATAGTCTATCTCTATATAGTAATACACCCAATATGCTTGAAAGAAGACCCTACGTTGAATAAAAGGAAAGTGATGGAAAATCAAACCTTATCAGTGATATGAAAGCATTTCTGTTCAATGGAAATATGGTAAGATTCCACATAAACATTAGAATTTTAGCAAAAAAGGCGGGTCCGTTTCTCCCAATACAGCAAAGGTATGGCCTGAAAAATGCGAGACTCCCACGGAAAAAGTTTACTCCATTTCATTCTGAGGAGGCTTGGCCATTCATCCGTAGAAAAGCGAGTGTTTTTCAGGCCATACCATTCTCTAATTAATGTAATGGACCCTTCTCCTACATAATATCTCTAAACCGAGTCTTCCATTATCTCCCCATTATATGGATCAACCTAACATCAAACATTGTTGTTACAGAATTGAAGATAAAGAACAAAAAATATTTAATGAGAAGGTGGAAAGAATAAAGCTGATTTGTGGATAAGAACGTGATAGAATGGTTGAGTGGAAAAATTGCCTTATCCACATGTGGATAAGGTTGAAACATGGTAACCATGCCCATACTAAGTAAAAAGCTTTTCAAACAAAATCAAGATATGCTAATCTAATAAGTTAGTGACTATATCATATTAAACCGTTGTGGATAACTATACAATCATCATCAGAAAGGGGTGAGAGCATGGATACAGATACAATTACGGCCATTTCTACTCCCGTCGGGGAGGGGGCCATTGCTATTGTGCGCCTAAGTGGACCAGAAGCAGTGGAGAAAGCAAACCTATTGTTTCACGGAAGGAATTTGGAACAGGTAGATTCCCATACAATGCATTATGGGAAATTGGTGGATCCAAAAACAGATGAGCTGATAGAAGAAGTCATGGTTTCTGTCATGCGTGCTCCCAAGACATTTACACGAGAAGATGTAGTGGAAATTAACTGTCACGGAGGGTTAGTTTCTGTGAATCGTGTCTTAGAATTAGTGTTGGATCAGCATGTTCGCTTAGCGGAGCCTGGTGAGTTTACGAAACGTGCTTTCTTAAATGGGCGAATTGACCTTTCTCAAGCAGAAGCGGTTATGGACTTAATTCGCGCTAAGACAGATCGTGCTATGAATGTGGCGTTAAAACAAATGGATGGGCGACTGTCTAAATTAATCCAGGAGTTACGTCAGGAATTGCTTGAGGCATTGGCTCAGGTGGAAGTGAATATTGATTATCCGGAATACGACGATGTAGAAGAAATGACGAACGAGGTCATGATTGAAAATACGCAAAAGGTCCATCGTCAAATTGGTGAGCTTTTACAAACGGCTAAACAGGGTAAGATATTAAGAGAGGGACTTGGCACAGCCATAGTTGGAAGACCGAACGTTGGGAAATCGTCCCTTATGAACGCATTAGTACATGAAAATAAAGCGATTGTTACCGAAATTCCAGGAACCACGAGGGACGTTATTGAGGAATATGTTAACGTTCGAGGAGTTCCTTTGCGGTTAATTGATACTGCCGGAATACGAGATACAGAGGATTTAGTGGAGAAAATCGGCGTAGAGCGTTCTCGTCAGGTATTGAATGAAGCTGATTTGATTCTTCTTGTACTGAATTATGGAGACGAATTGACGGAAGAAGATGAGAAATTGTTTGAGGCCGTTCAAGGGATGGATGTTATCGTTATTGTGAATAAGACAGACCTTCCACAGAAATTAGATATGGACCGTCTGCATCACATTGCGTCTGAGCATACCATTGTTAATACGGCAATTATTGAAGAACAAGGTATTGATAAACTAGAGTCCTCTATATCAGATATTTTCTTTGAGGGTGATATCGATACAGGAGATATGACGTATGTTTCTAATGTACGTCACGTGCAGCTGCTAAATCAGGCTAAAGAAGCTTTAGAGGATGCTATGCAAGGAATGGAAGTCGGTATGCCAATTGATATTGTACAAATAGATGTAAGAAGAACGTGGGAGATACTCGGTGAAATTGTCGGAGATTCCGTTAGCGATAGCTTACTCGACCAATTATTCTCTCAATTCTGCTTAGGGAAATAAACATGTAAAGGAGAGACTGTCATGTCAACATTTGATGCTGGGCGGTATGACGTAATTGTTATAGGTGCCGGCCATGCTGGTGTAGAAGCAGGTCTGGCTGCTGCAAGACGAGGTGCTAAAACGTTAATGCTTACGTTAAACCTCGATATGATTGCTTTTATGCCATGTAACCCATCCATTGGAGGACCAGCGAAAGGAATTGTTGTTCGGGAGATTGACGCACTTGGTGGAGAAATGGCGAAAACCATTGATAAGACGTACATCCAGATGCGTTTGTTGAATACTCGTAAAGGACCTGCAGTTCGTGCTCTTCGTGCGCAGGCTGATAAGCATTTATACGTTCAAGAGATGAAGCAAGTATTAGAAAATGAACCGAATCTGACGCTGCGTCAAGGTATGGTTAATAAATTGCTCGTAGAAGACAACAAGATCAAAGGGGTTGTAACGGAAACGAAAGCAGCCTATTATGCGGATAACGTTATTGTTACAACTGGTACCTTTATGCGCGGGAAAGTTCTAATTGGTGACCTAGCCTATGAGAGTGGTCCAAATAACCAGAGATCTTCCACGCATTTATCCGAAGAGCTGGAGCGCTTAGGATTGGAAATGGTTCGTTTTAAGACCGGTACCCCAATGCGTGTAAACAGTAAAACCATTGATTATTCCAAAACGGAAATTCAACCAGGGGACGATGTGCCTCGAGCATTCTCGTACGAAACAACAGAATATATTATGGACCAATTACCATGCTGGTTAACGTACACGAATGAGTTCACTCATAAAATTATCGATGATAACTTGAGTTCCTCCGCTATGTACTCTGGTATGGTAAAAGGAACCGGACCTCGTTATTGTCCTTCTGTGGAGGATAAAATTGTTCGCTTCCACGATAAGCCACGTCATCAGGTGTTCCTGGAGCCAGAAGGGCGTAATACAGAAGAGGTTTATGTACAAGGGTTATCCACTTCCTTACCTGAGCATGTGCAAAAGGAAATGATGGAAACCGTACCGGGCCTTGAGAAAGCAGAAATTATGCGTGCCGGCTATGCCATCGAGTATGATTCTGTTGTTCCAACTCAGCTATGGCCAACCCTTGAAACAAAGGCCATTGAAGGTCTATTTACAGCTGGTCAAATTAATGGCACATCAGGGTATGAAGAAGCATCCGCACAAGGCTTAATGGCAGGTATTAATGCTGCTTCGAAAGTCCTTGGAGCAGAGCCGGTTATTTTAGATCGATCTCAAGCCTATATTGGTGTACTCATCGATGACCTTGTCACCAAGGGAACTGATGAACCGTACCGTCTGTTAACCTCCCGTGCTGAGTATCGCCTGATTCTGCGTCATGATAACGCTGATTTACGTCTAACGAACATCGGGCATGAGATAGGATTAATTTCTGATGAACGCTTCGCTCGTTTTGAAGAGAAAAAGCGTCAAATAGAAGCAGAAATCAAGCGTTTAGAGGGCATTATACTGAAGCCTACAGAAGAAGTGCAGGCAGCAATTGAACAATCTGGTGGATCTGCATTGAAAGAGGCTATTCGTGCTTCTGATTTACTTCGTCGTCCTGAAATGAAATATGACGTCGTTTCTGAATTGACGCATCCGGAAGAGGAGCTGGCAGAAGACGTCAAAGAACAAGTAGAAATACAGATGAAATACTCTGGTTATATAGAGAAATCTAATCAACAGATTGAACGCATGAGAAAAATGGAAAACAAGAAGATCCCAGAAGATATTGATTATGACGATATTCACGGACTGGCATCAGAAGCCCGTGACCGATTAAAAGAAGTGCGTCCGTTGTCTGTAGGTCAGGCATCCAGAGTGTCTGGAGTTAACCCAGCCGATGTATCCATTCTTCTCGTGTATATTGAACAGGGGAAAATCGCTAAAGTATCTGGAGATGATGCGTAAGCAGAAAGGGTTGTATGGATGAATAAAGAAGCCTTCCGCAAAGCATTACAAGAACAAGGTATCGAATTAACCGACGAGCAAATGGAGCAATTCGATACCTACTTCCATACCCTTGTGGAATGGAATGAAAAAATGAACTTAACAGCCATAACCGAGGAAGAGGAAGTGTATCTTAAGCATTTTTATGATTCGATAACCGCTGCCTTTTATAAGGATTTCAACCAGGAATTAACCATCTGTGATGTAGGAGCTGGAGCAGGCTTCCCCAGCATCCCATTAAAAATTGTTTTTCCTAGCTTAAAGGTTACAATTGTAGATTCCCTAAAAAAACGAATTACGTTCCTCAATCATCTTGCTACTCAATTAGGGCTCACGGATGTTGCTTTCTATCATGACAGAGCAGAGAATTTCGGAAAGAATGAGAAATTCAGAGAGCAATATGATGTAGTAACAGCCAGAGCTGTGGCGAGAATGAGCGTGTTAAGCGAGCTGTGTCTTCCATTAACCAAAAAAGGCGGCACATTTCTTGTCATGAAAGCTGCTAAATTTCAGGAGGAAATGGAGGATGCTGCCTTCGCTATCCAATTTCTTGGCGGAGAAGTACAGAATTTGCATACATTCCATTTGCCACAGGAAGACAGTGAACGTAACATCGCAATCGTTGAAAAACGACGAAAAACACCTAAGAAATATCCTAGGAAAGCCGGTACTCCAAACAAGGACCCTATTGTCGGCTAGTATAGAAAGATCCTGTTACATCGTGTAGCAGGATTTCTTCATACATAAAGATTTCTCCAAAGCCCTTTCAAAACAGCACATGCAGAAGAAGGAATTTCCTATTTGAACAGAGAATATGTAATATCTAGGTTTACAAATAGGCCCATTCTTCTAGAAAAGATTTTATAGTGGTCCCTGCTATTTTTCCAGAAGATATGGTAGAATAGGAGAGAAATATATCGATAGTGAAGCGGTGGCGCGGTAGCAGTTCTGCTGCAGCGCTTTTTTGCACGTGATAAAAATACTCGCTGTAGAAAATACGGCAGGCGTATGAAGTAACGGAGGGGAAAGTTGATAAATAGAGCACACTCTGCCTCGAAACTTTCTTTTGTTCGATATGAATATGCCAACTAAGAGATAACCATTCGGTCGACTATATAAACACATAAAACGAGTTGTGACGTTTTATGGTTTCTTGATTAGACATTGTTTCACGTGAAACATTCTTTTCCAATGGCACATAAAAACGATACAAGAGTGTGAAAGCAGAAAAGGTGGTGTCAGTGTATGAAACACCCATTTAGCCGTTTATTTGGACTAGGGGATAAATCCGATGCTAAGGCGGAAGATCAGGACGAACAACAGCAGGAGCAGGAATATCATCCTGATGAAGTAGTACAAATACCGATTGAGCAAATTCAGCCAAACCGTTATCAGCCACGAACCTTTTTTAATGAAGAAAAAATAGAGGAATTAGCACAAACCATACATACTCATGGCATGATACAACCAATTGTCGTCAGAAAAATAGAAGATGATGAAGGGTATGAGCTAATTGCTGGGGAGAGAAGATGGCGCGCAGTTCATGTACTGGGATGGAAGGAAATCCCTGCCATACTTCGGGATATGGACGATACTCAAACAGCTTCTGTTGCTTTAATTGAGAATTTGCAAAGAGAAGAGCTATCTGTTGTGGAGGAAGCTGCAGCATATGCTAAGCTATTGGAAATTCATGGATTGACCCAGGAGGCATTGGCACAGCGTTTAGGGAAGAGCCAATCGACAATTGCCAATAAATTGCGTTTGTTAAAACTACCGGAATCCGTACGGCAGGCCATTATGGATAAACAAATCACCGAAAGACATGCACGAGCATTGATTGCCTTAAAGGAACAAGAAGCTCAGGAGAAATTACTCGAAGAAATTATCCAAAAAAGCTTAAATGTGAAACAAACCGAGCAACGTGTAGACAAGCTCCTTAACCAGGAAAAGGAAACGAAAAAGAAGAAGCCAAAGATGAAAGGGATTAGTAAAGATATGCGAATTGCGATGAATACGATTCGACAATCCGTTTCCATGGTTTCTGATACAGGCATTGACTTAGAAACAGACGAAGAAGATTATGATGAATACTATCAAATAACTATCAAGATTCCGAAAAACAAATCCTAGCATTCTCTACCCATCTTTATGTATTACATACGAGGTGGGTATTTTTTAAACTATTGTGAAACGAAGGATGAAAACGGTAACATTGTATGGAAAACTTTTGACGGATTTCTCTAAATTTTTCATCATTTTGATAAATAAATGATAGAATAATAGGTATAAGTTGACAGATAGAGGTAGGTGGCATCGTGGGCAAAGTTATTTCCGTGGCAAATCAAAAAGGCGGAGTGGGAAAAACAACAACAGCGGTGAATTTAAGTGCATGCTTAGCTTATTTTAATCATAAAGTTTTGCTTGTGGATATTGATCCGCAAGGAAATGCAACAAGTGGGGTAGGCATCGACAAAGCAGACATGGACCAATGTATATATGATGTGCTAGTCGAGGATATAGAGGCAAAGCATGTGACGGTTTCTACAATGGTAGAAAATCTGAAGGCCATTCCTGCTACGATACAATTAGCAGGAGCAGAAATTGAACTGGTTCCAACGATTTCAAGAGAAGTTCGATTAAAAAAAGCAATTGATTCTGTAAAAGATCAGTACGACTTTGTTATCATAGATTGTCCCCCTTCGTTGGGGCTCTTGACTATTAATGCATTAACGGCGTCAGATGCGGTACTAATACCAGTTCAGTGCGAGTATTACGCGTTGGAAGGATTAAGTCAGCTTCTTAATACTATCAGACTGGTACAGAAGCACCTTAATACGAGCTTAATGATTGAAGGAGTTCTTCTTACGATGCTGGATGCGAGAACCAATCTTGGTATTCAAGTCATTGAAGAGGTGAAGAAGTACTTCCAGGATAAAGTGTATCAATCTGTTATCCCTCGTAATGTTCGATTAGGGGAGGCGCCCAGTCATGGTCAGCCAATCATCCTATACGATCCAAAGTCCAGAGGGGCCGAAGTGTACTTAGAATTAGCAAAGGAAGTGATGGTGAATGGTCAGAGGGTTGGGTAAAGGAATCAATGCGCTTTTTCCCGAATTAGAAGCTGCTCAGGAAGAAAAGATACAGGAAGTAGCCGTTAAAGAGTGTCGTCCTAATCCTTATCAGCCAAGAAAGACATTTCAGTCTGAAGCAATCGAAGAACTAAAAGAATCTATTCTCCAGCATGGCATTTTACAACCCCTCATCGTACGAAAGAGTATTAAAGGATATGAAATAGTAGTCGGAGAGAGACGTTTCCGGGCAGCCCAGGAGGCTGGTTTAACGAGCATACCGGTTGTCGTGCGGGAATTGGATGAGACGAACATGATGGAGCTTGCGTTGTTGGAAAATCTTCAACGGGAGGACTTAACACCTGTAGAAGAGGCTACGGCCTATTCCAATTTGATGAAAGAGCTGGATATGACCCAAGAGCAATTAGCTAAACGTCTAGGGAAAAGTCGTCCCCATGTGGCAAATCTAGTACGGCTCCTAGCCTTGCCAGAAGCCGTTATTGCTCTTATCAATAATGGGGAATTATCCATGGGTCATGGGAGAACGCTGCTAGGATTAAAAAATAAAGAGCAGATTATGACCGTGGTGGAAAAGGTGCGTAAAGAAGGGTTGAATGTACGTCAAACGGAACAGCTTATCATTCAGATGAATGAAAAGAATCAGAAGAAGAAAAAACGAAAGCCCCAAAAGGATGTATTCCTTCAGGAAAGAGAAACAGTGTTACAGGAACGCTTAGGCACGGGAGTATCTATTCATAAAGGAAAGCGAAAGGGCAAAATCGAAATTGAATTCTTCTCTGATGAAGATTTAGAACGTATATTGCACCTATTTGAATAAACGGAGGACAAGCCTGGTTAGAAGCCAGGCTTTTTCCTTCTGTTTCACGTGAAACGGTTGGGTGAATGGAGGATGAGATGGTCTTATTTGGGGCATTGATGAATGGTGCAGGAATCCTAATTGGAACGTGTGTCGGTTTATTCTTTCATAACGTATCGGAGAAGATGAAGGAAACCATTATGAATGGTATTGGACTTGTCATACTGTTGATTGGCTTGCAGATGGCCGTTCAATCAGAGAATATTATCGTCCTTTTATTGAGCTTGTTGTTTGGAGCTATTATAGGGGAAAGGTGTCAAATAGAAGAGAGATTTGAGCAAATAGGAAAGTGGCTGGAGAACAGAATGGGTGCTCATCAGCAAACGAGCATTTCACGCGGCTTCATTACCGCCTCGCTCATCTTCGTGGTAGGAGCAATGGCAGTGGTGGGGGCTTTGGATAGTGGAATTAGAGGGGATCACGACATTCTGTTAACTAAGGCGATTATAGATGGATTTGTAGCTCTTGTGCTGACCACGACACTAGGGTTTGGCGTCGTGTTTTCTATTGTCCCTGTTCTCTTATACGAGGGCGGAATTGCTTTATTAGCCACGCAAATTGACAGATATATACCTGAAGCCTTTTTAGACGCATTTATTGTAGAAATGACCGCAACTGGTGGCCTGTTGATTGTGGCTATAGGGTTGAATGTATTACATATTACCAACATAAGGGTGGCTAATCTCTTACCCTCCTTGCTGTTAGTAGGACTCGTTCTCTACCTCACATCGTCCATAGGGTTGTAGTACAACAAACTCCCAAACCGTCTAGGCTTGGGAGTTTGTTTTTGTGTTTATTCCTTTACTGGTGTGAACCAATTCCATTTTTTCTGATCGTTTTCGGTTTTAGCAGCCGTTGCTTGTGCAGACAAGGCAAGCTGTCTGTCGAAAGCCTTTACTGTTTCAGCGACTTGTTTGGCCATCTGCATAACCGTGTGAAGTCTTGTGTTTTGTAATACAAAATATTCCATAAATCCACTCACATTTACAACCCCGGTAATATGAATATCTCCTACATCTGGAAGCTGCTTCTTTACAGCTAATCCAGGTTTAACCGGTCCATTTCCTAAAATAATATTTCCGACAGAGGAAACTTTTCCAAGGCAAGCGTCCACTCCAATAATATATGGGTTTTGATGGGCTTCTTGAATAGCCGCTAGTTTATCCACCAAATTGACTGCGTGTACAGGTTCATCAAGCGTTCCGTAAACGGAGATGTGTTTGAGGCTGCGCTCCTCTAATAGAGTTCCTATGAGAGGGCCGAGCGAGTCACCCGTCGATCGATCGGTACCGATACAGACAATAACAATTTCCCGGTTGGCAGGTACCCATTCCTTCAACGTTTCCGTTAAATGTAACCGTAGCTTTTCATCTTTATAATGATAGCGCTCTTCCTGCTTTTGAGAAAAAAGTCTCCTCTTTAGATTCATAGCTTTTCCTCCGTAGTCATAATGTTATTAGTATACAGCTGTTTTCGCCGATCTATACATAGCCGAAGAAAGAAGGTAGGAGGAAAAGGGATGATACGTGCTGGAATGAAATGGATGTTTTTAATTATTGGGACGATGATTGGGGCCGGATATGCCTCTGGTAGAGAGCTATGGCAGTTTTTTGGTCATGAAAGTGGACTTGCTATCCTGTTGTTTACTATTTTTTTTACGGTATCCTGCCATGTCATTTTGAGTATTAGCTACCACAAGCAATCCACCCACTACCTTCCTGTTCTTCAGACCATTGTAGGGAAAAAATTAACGCTGCTTTACGATGGGATGATTATTTTATATTTATTTACGACGACTGTTATTATGCTTGCTGGAAGCGGAGCAACCTGGCAAGCCTTCCATTTTTCGTATTGGGTAGGAATTGTGGCGATAGCTATCCCGCTCGTACTCGTGTTTGTGTGGGATATAAAAGGGATACTGTCCTTGAATGTTGTTATTCTGCCGCTCTTAATTGGCGGTCTTTTGTATGTGTTGATATTATTTTCAGTGCAACAGGAGCTGTCTATTTTCTCTCATTTGGAGGAGCAGCGAAATTGGCCTGCCTCCATTCCCTTCACCGCCTTAAATATCCTTCCACTTATAGCGGTGCTTGGTGCCATTGGCAATAAGCTTAATTCGAAAGGGGAAATATGGATTGCCAGTGTCGGAAGCGGCGTTTTGTTAGGCAGTATATCGTTTATTTATAACAATAGTCTCATTCAAATAGCAGATGATATATTACTGTATGAAATTCCCCTGTTCGCCATACTTAAACATTACCCATACGAGATGTTCCTGTTCATTTCCATGCTGTTATGGATTGCAATCTTCACGACTGCTGCCTCTGGGGTTCTCGGTTTGATTACACGCTTTCGCTCCAGGTTGACGGGACCGTTATGGCTATTAGCCTTTGGAACTGTTGTGCTCATGATTCCTTTAACCAGTATCGGTTTCTCAACATTAATTACCTTTCTCTACCCGTTATATGGCTTGTTAAATCTATATGTCTTGTCCTGCCTCTTGCTCTACCCGTTTTCAAATCGATACAAATCCTAGCTAAAACCTGTTACAATGGGTTATTATAGCAACGGTGACGGAGAGGTGGGATAGAGGTTTGGATTGGTTACAGCGAGAATTCGAGGATTTTTATGAATATATTACTGGACCGGAGCTTTGGGTGAACATTGGGCAAAAGATGTTAACCATTCTTCTTATTTTATTTCTGTCCGTTTTGGTCATTCGCGTCGGTAAGAAGGTTATTCAGAATATGTTTAACCGACGGAAGCGGGGACCGTTTCAAATTACAGCAAGACGAGAGAATACTCTGATTAAACTGTTGGAAAACACGCTGACCTACGCTGTTTATTTTGGTGCCGCAATCATGGTGCTGCAAAACGTCGGAATTGACGTATCAGCAATGCTTGCAGGGGCAGGGATTGCTGGGCTTGCCATAGGCTTTGGGGCTCAAAACCTTGTGAAAGATGTAATTACAGGGTTTTTTATCATTTTTGAGGATCAGTTTTCTGTGGGGGATTACATTCTTATTTCAGATAAGGAAGGCTTTGTAGAGGAAATCGGTCTTAGAACGACTAAAATTAAGCACTGGACAGGGAAGCTATTTATCATACCTAATGGAAGTATTGATGAAGTAACCAACTATTCTATTCATAACAGCATTGCTGTGGTCGATATCAGTATTGCCTATGAAGGAGATATCGCCAGGGCTGAGGAAGTCATTGAAGAGCTTCTTAAGGAGCTTCCGGCTCATCATGCTGAAATAACTGGTGTACCCGAGCTGCTGGGAGTGCAAAATCTTGGCTCCTCTGATGTAGTATTGAGGGTAATTGCCGAGACCGAGCCGATGATGCATTGGTATATAGCTCGTATAATTAGAAAAGAGCTGAAAAATAGATTGGACGAGCGTGGAATTGAAATTCCATTCCCGCGTCTCGTCATGTATAGCAGAAATGAGGAAGAGGATATAGAAATTCCAGAACGTTAGGGGAGGTAGCAGGAACCATGACAGAAAAAGAATATGGCTTAAACGATGTAGTACAAATGAAAAAGGCGCACCCTTGTGGGGAGAATCGCTGGAAAATCATACGCTTAGGAATGGACATAAGAATTAAGTGTGAAGGCTGTGGTCATAGTGTTCTAATCCCCCGCCGTCGCTTCGATAGTAAAATGAAGAAAGTGTTGGAAAAAGCGGATCAAGAATCTTAACCAAATAATGGGATGAAAAGAAAAAAACGTGTAACAGCAGAGAGCGAGCCTGCGATAATATTGTTTGGTACTAAAGAAACGAGAAAAACAAGGGAGACACATACCCTTGTTTTTCTTATTTAGATAGCTTGTCATTTTATAGTACAGTATCTATAATTGGAATGACTGTGATACGTTAAGATGAAGAGATAGACAGGAAATCCTTAAGGAGTGTAATAATATGTCACTTACAGCAGGAATTGTAGGTTTACCTAACGTAGGGAAATCAACACTATTTAATGCTATAACACAAGCTGGAGCGGAATCAGCTAACTATCCGTTTTGTACGATAGATCCAAACGTTGGTATCGTGGAGGTCCCAGATGCTCGTTTGCAAAAACTAACAGAGCTTGTGAATCCGAAAAAAACGATTCCAACAGCCTTTGAATTTACCGATATTGCAGGTATTGTTAAAGGTGCAAGTAAAGGAGAGGGACTAGGTAACCAATTCCTTTCCCACATTCGCCAGGTGGATGCAATATGTCATGTGGTACGAGGCTTTGATGACGATAACATCACGCACGTATCCGGAGGGGTGAACCCTATTGAGGACATTGAGACGATTAACCTGGAGCTTATACTAGCGGATCTTGAATCTGTTACAAAGCGTCTGGAGCGTGTACAAAAGCTCGTTCGTCAAAAGGACAAGGAAGCTTTAGCAGAGCATGCAGTTCTAGAGAAAATCAAAGAAGCTTTAGAAAATGAAACACCAGCCCGTGCCGTTGAGTTTACAGAGGAGCAGCAAAAGATTGTAAAAGGCCTGCACCTTTTAACATCTAAACCTATCCTTTATGTAGCTAATGTGGGAGAAGATGAGATAGCTGACCCGAGTGAAAACAAGTATGTACAGGCTATTGAGGAATACGCAGCTAATGAAGGAGCACAAGTGATTGTTGTTTGTGCCAAAATAGAATCTGAAATAGCTGAGCTTGAAGGGGAAGAGAAAGCAGAGTTCCTTGACGAGCTGGGTATTGAAGAATCAGGATTAGATCAACTAATCAAAGCAACCTACAATTTATTAGGGCTTGCAACGTACTTTACTGCAGGCGAACAAGAAGTAAGAGCGTGGACGTTCAAAGAAGGCATGACAGCTCCTCAGGCTGCTGGCATTATTCACAGTGACTTCGAACGAGGCTTTATCCGTGCTGAGACCGTAGCGTATGACGATTTAGTGAATGCTGGTAAAATGTCCGTAGCAAAAGAACAAGGCAACGTCCGTTTAGAGGGTAAAGAGTATCTTGTAAAAGATGGCGACGTCATTCATTTCCGATTTAATGTGTAGCGCATTAAGGTATCCTATTGTAATATGAAAGAAACTTTGATATAATACAACATTGTGAGTAATCAGAGCGAATTACTCCTTGCCCGAGAAGGGCCGTTAAGTCCAAAAGGAGGTGAAGACGGATGAGAAATTATGAAATTATGTACATCATCCGCCCTAACATTGATGAGGAATCTCAGAAATCAGTTATCGAGCGTTTCAATAACGTCCTAACTGAAAATGGTGCGGAGATTAAAGAAACAGAAGAAGTTGGCAAACGTCGTCTTGCATATGAAATCAACGATTTTCGTGATGGTTTCTATGTAGTTGTTAAATTCGACGGCGATCGTGAAGCGATCAATGAATTTGATCGTCTTGCTAAATATTCTGATGACATTATTCGTCATATCGCTGTACGCGAAGACGATCAATAAGGAGTGGTTCTGTGTTAAATCGTGTCGTTCTTGTCGGCAGATTAACTAAGGATCCTGATTTGCGCTATACACCAAACGGAGTAGCCGTTGCGAACTTTACTATTGCAGTAAATCGCCCTTTTACTAGTCAACAAGGTGGCAAGGATGCAGACTTCATTAACTGTGTAGTGTGGCGTCGAGCTGCCGAGAACCTTGCGAACTATATGAAAAAGGGGAACATGGTCGGTGTTGATGGACGCTTACAAAGCCGTAGCTTTGATAACCAGGAAGGCAAGAGAGTTTTTGTAACAGAAGTTGTAGCAGACAGCGTACAATTCCTAGAAACAAAAGGCTCTTCCGGTGGCGGAGCTCCACAACAGCAAGGATTCCAGCCAAACCAGAACCAAGGCAACTCTAACAACCAACAACAGACGCAAAATGACCCATTCGCAGATAATGGGGAACCTATAGATATTTCGGACGATGATTTACCATTCTAAACTAAATTGAAGGAGGTCATACACTATGGCTCGTCGTGGTCGCGCGAAGCGTAAAAAAGTGTGCTTTTTCACAGCGAACGGAATTACACACATCGATTATAAAGATGTTGATCTTTTAAAGCGTTTTGTATCAGAACGTGGAAAGATTCTTCCTCGCCGTGTAACAGGCACTTCTGCAAAATACCAGCGTAAATTAACAAGAGCAATCAAACGTGCACGTCAAATGGCTCTATTGCCTTACGTGAACGATTAATTTGCTCATTCTATTGAACGGAAAAGCACAGCACTCATGGCTGTGCTTTTTTCATACAATTTAGTAACATATAAAGGGAAAGAAAAGATAGATTCAGCAGGAAAAAAAGGATATTGTATAAAAGAAGTAGAATTGAACAGGAAGGCTCCATTTGGTATCTTTAATACGAGTACTTAAACTGGCAGCTAGATGTTAGAGGAGAGCAATGTAGCATGAAACAAACCAATCCATTACGTGAAGGGGTTATGTATGGGGGTATTTATCTCGTCTTGTTATGCTTGATTGCATTTGTACCAGGAATCGGGATACTGGGAACCATCATACTGCCTCTTCCGTTTTTACTGTTTGCGGCGAGATGGGATATCAGGATATCATTTGCTTTTTCCTTTCTCGTTATCGCATTATCTCTACTTGTCCTATACCCGGCGTTACCTATGGTAATGGTGGCTGTAACGGGCGGATTGGCGCTTGGTATAGCGCTGAAACAAGATAAATCGCCATACGAAGCCTGGGCCCAGGGTGCTGCTGGCTTTGTTGTGGGTATTTTACTGTTTTATGTATTGTCATTATGGTTATTCCAGGTAAACTGGATTACTCAGTTTAACCAGTATATGACGGAGTCTATGGAAACTTCTCGTCAGATGTTAGAATCAATAAGCGGAACTATATCTGAGGAACGAGTGCAACTATTAGAAGAGCAAGCTAATCAACTTTCCTTATTGCTCCCAAGCTTTATGGGGATATTCTCTATTGTGATAGCTTTTCTAACATTGTGGATTGGCTTTAAGGTGCATAATAAAGTATATAAGACTTCCTATGCATTTCCGCCGGTTAGGGAATTGACCTTACCGAAAGTGCTGCTGTGGTATCACTTGATTGCAGTCATAGCCACTTGGATTAATGCTGAATCAGGCACTATGTTATACGAAGCTACTCAGAATATATATACCTTGACTGGTTTCTTTATGACCCTGCAGGGCATTACGTTTATTTTTGCCTATGCGCATGCAAAAAAATTACCAAAGATATTTTCTATCATAGGTGTCATTGTAGGGGCGACATTGCTCGTTTATCCTATTATGATCTTAGGTATAATTGATTTGGGCTTTTCATTAAGGGAGCGTATAAAGAAGAACTAAGGTTCGACAATTAGTGTAGGAGATGACGGTCATGCCGAATTTCTTTAAAAAACCAAAATTGAGCAGTCACTTATGGGTAATCTATACGTTATCCTTAATCTTTTTAGCGCTTATTTTTTACTACGAGTGGAAGCTCGGCTTAATTATGACCGCATTTTTGGCTGCGTCGGTATATTATAGTGTTCGAACTGAACAATTTCTTATTAATGAGACAGAGGAATATATATCCACGCTGTCTCACCGGGTTAAGAAGGTAGGCGAAGAAGCATTAATGGAAATGCCTATCGGGATCGTACTGTTTAGTGAAGACTATAATATTGAGTGGGCTAATCCATATATGAATCGTTTTTATCAACAGGATACGCTGGTCGGGGAGTCTTTGAACGAAATAAATGATAAGATCATCCCGAGCATCAAGGAGGATAAAGAGGAAGTATGGATTGGTGTAGAAGGATATGAGCTGCAAACGGTGATTAAGAAACAAGAGCGGCTATTGTATCTGTTTGATCGAACGAAGCAAACACAGGTCCAAAACCTTTACCACAATGACCGAACGGTGATTGCCATCATATTTCTAGATAATTATGAAGAAATTACCCAGGCGATGGATGATACGGCTAAAAGTCATATTAACTCACAAGTGACGTCCATCCTAAATCAGTGGTCACAGGAATACGGGGTCTATTTAAAGCGATCTTCTCAGGATAAATTTTTCGCTGTCATGAATCAGCAAATATTATCTCGTTTGGAGAAGGCTAAATTCGATATTTTAGATGAGGTAAGAGAGCTTATTTCAGATAAAAATGTCCCTCTCACATTAAGCTTTGGTATAGGGGTGGGAGAAGCCACCTTACCAGAATTAGGGGAGTTAGCTCAATCCAGCCTGGACTTGGCGCTTGGAAGAGGCGGAGACCAGGTAGCTATTAAAGATGACACTGGAAAGGTGCGCTTTTATGGCGGAAAAACGAATCCGATGGAAAAACGGACAAGAGTTCGCGCCCGCGTCATCTCACATGCCTTAAAGGAATTAGTACAGGAGGCCGACAAGGTGCTTGTAATGGGGCATCAAAATCCGGATATGGACTCCATAGGAGCATGTATTGGGATACTGAAGGTAGCTCAGGCTAATGACAAGGATGGGTTCGTGGTATATGACCCAAATGAAATGAATACTGGAGTTCAGCGGCTCATGGAAGAAATACAGGACAACGATCAGTTGTATTCCTGGTTTGTATCGCCAGAAGAAGCACATGAAGTCGTTAGTAAGAATACGCTGCTCGTTGTAGTAGATACGCATAAACCTTCTCTCGTCATTGACGAGAAGCTGCTGAGTCGTACGGAGCATGTCGTGGTTATTGACCACCATAGAAGAGCAGAAGAGTTCATTAAGGACCCTACGCTTGTCTATATGGAACCATATGCCTCTTCCACTGCAGAGCTAGTAACAGAAATGTTAGAATATCAACCAAAGAAATTGAAGCTCAATATGCTAGAATCGACTGCTTTATTGGCAGGGATTATAGTAGATACGAAAAGCTTCACGCTCCGAACGGGATCTAGAACCTTTGATGCAGCCAGCTATTTACGCTCCAAAGGGGCAGACACCGTGCTTGTTCAGAAATTCATGAAAGAAGACCTTGATGTGTACATTAGGCGAAGTAAACTAATAGAAAAAGCCAATGTATATCGAGACGGCATTGCAATCGCTAAAGCAGATCCTGGCGAGGTATTTGGCCCTGTCATTATTGCGCAGGCTGCGGATACACTGCTGACGATGAGCGGTGTGGTCGCTTCATTTGTCATTTCTGAACGCTCTGATGGAAGGGTCGGAATTAGTGCCCGTTCCTTGGGAGATGTAAACGTGCAGGTTATTATGGAAAGCATGGATGGCGGCGGTCATCTTACCAATGCGGCAACTCAGTTATCCGATACTACCATTGAGGAAACAGAGGAGCAGTTGAAGCAGATTATAGATGAGTATTTAGAAGGAGGAAGTGAATAATGAAAGTAATTTTCACGACTGACGTAAAAGGAAAAGGGAAAAAAGGCGAAATAAAAAATGTATCAGAGGGATATGCTCGTAACTACCTTCTAAAAAATAACTTGGCTGTTGAAGCTACAAAGGGTAATGTAAAGGCTCAAGAAGCAAAGGATAAGAAGCAGGAAGAAATCGAGCAGGAAGAGTTAAACGAAGCAAAGCGTTTAAAAGAAACACTTGGGAATCTTACAGTGGAATTACAGGCTAAATCCGGAGATAAAGGAAGTCTATTTGGTTCTATTACGAGTAAGCACATTGCAGAGGAACTCAAGAGGGCACATGGAATCAAGATTGATAAACGTAAAATCGAAATGGATTCTCCCATTCGTACGCTTGGATATACAAATGTACCCGTTAAGCTCCACTCTGAGGTAACAGGGACAATCAAGGTACACGTTACGGAAAAATAACAGAAGCATCCTCTGCATAGGTAGAAGGAGGAAACGACGTTGAGTGACTTTATGAACGACCGTACACCGCCTCATAATATAGAAGCAGAACAGGCGGTGCTCGGTGCGATATTTTTAGAACCACAATCGATTGCAACAGCTTCAGAGGTACTAATGCCGGAGGATTTCTACAGGGCCAGTCACCAGCGTATATATGAAGCAATGCTCGACCTGTCGGAAAAAGGAGAGCCGATTGACTTAGTTACGACTACGACAGCGCTCTCGAACGTACAGACACTAGAGGAAATAGGTGGCGTATCCTACCTTAGTGATTTGGCGAACTCGGTTCCGACAGCTGCGAACATTGAGTACTATACACGCATTGTAGAAGAAAAGAGTATTCTTAGACGGCTCATTAAGACAGCCACTACTATCGTGACGAATGGTTTTGCCAGCGAGGACGACATAGAAGGGGTCTTAAATGATGCGGAGAAGTCTATTCTAGAGGTAGCCCAGCGGAAAAACACCGGTCGTTTTAAAAATATTAAAGACGTTCTCATTGAAGTCTATGATAATATAGAACAGCTGCATAATCGCGATGCTGATGTCACAGGGGTTCCAACTGGATTCAGAGACCTCGATAACATGACATCAGGCTTCCAAAAGAACGACCTTATCATAATTGCTGCCCGACCATCTGTTGGTAAAACAGCTTTTGCTTTAAACATCGCTCAAAACGTTGCCACTACTACAGGGGAAAACGTTGCGATTTTCTCCCTTGAGATGGGGGCTGAACAGCTTGTCATGCGTATGCTTTGCGCAGAAGGGAATATTGATGCGTCCGCACTGCGTACCGGCCATTTGGAAACAGAGGACTGGGGAAAGCTAACGATGGCAATGGGGAGCTTATCCAATGCCGGGGTATTTATTGATGATACACCAGGTATCCGAGTAAATGAAATTCGCTCCAAATGCCGCAGGCTAGCACAAGAGCATGGCCTTGGGATGATTTTAATAGATTACCTGCAGCTAATTCAGGGAAGCGGTAACTCTAAAGAGAACCGCCAGCAAGAAGTATCGGAAATCTCCCGAGCTTTAAAGGGGCTTGCCCGGGAACTAAATGTTCCATTAATAGCCTTATCTCAGCTTTCCCGTGGGGTGGAAGGCAGACAGGATAAGCGACCAATGATGTCCGATATCCGTGAATCAGGTAGTATTGAGCAGGATGCCGATATTGTAGGCTTCCTGTATAGAGATGACTACTATGACCAAGAGTCAGAACGACAGAATATCATTGAGATTATCCTCGCCAAGCAGCGTAACGGCCCCGTCGGCACGGTTGAGCTGGCATTTGTGAAGGAATATAACAAATTCGTAGATTTAGATCATCGATATGACGAGAGCGATATTCCTCCCGCATAACATATGCCCACACCACCTACTGCCTCCGTGTAGTAGGTTTTTTATTTGGATACAATAAAAATGTATAAGTAAAATAGCTGTGTTAAGGCCAATGTAGATGGTAGGTTGTTTCCTATAATGAAGAGATAGTGGAGGACTTGGATTCGAGATATAAGGGGCTAAACAGAAACATCGATAACAAACGATACTAGAGTCGCGTTATTTATCGAACAATAAATAAAAATAGTAAAATATCGTTCGTGTTTTTCGTTGACTTTTTCTGTATGTCCTGATAAGCTACAAATGTTGTCAATAAAAAGCTAATGTTTCAAATTAGGCGGAGGTGCCGTTGTATGTCATCAGTAGTAGTTGTTGGAACGCAATGGGGAGATGAAGGAAAAGGGAAAATTACAGACTTTCTATCTCGCCAGGCAGATGTTGTCGCTCGTTATCAAGGGGGAGACAATGCCGGCCATACGATCCAATTCAAAGGAGAAACGTATAAGCTTCACTTAATTCCATCAGGCATTTTTTACGATGATAAAGATTGCGTATTAGGGAATGGAATGGTGATTAACCCTAAATCATTGCTAAAAGAAATTCAATATCTACATGACCTTAACGTTGGTACGGATAACCTGCGCATTAGTAATCGCGCACAGGTTATTTTACCGTATCACATTAAACTAGATGAGTATCAGGAAGAAGAAAAGGGCGACCAGAAAATTGGTACAACGAAAAAGGGAATCGGTCCAGCATACATGGACAAGGTAGCTCGAGTAGGCATCCGGATTGCTGATTTATTGGATGCAGACACGTTCCGTACCAAGCTTCAGCAGAATGTTGCCGAGAAGAATAAATTGTTCAAGCATATTTATAATGGGGAAGAAATGTCGGTAGAAGACATGTTTAACGAGTATTTTGAATATGGCCAGCAATTGGCGAAGTATGTATGTGATGCTTCTAAGCTATTGAACGATGCTATTGATGCCAATCAGTCTGTCCTATTTGAGGGAGCTCAAGGCGTCATGCTTGATATCGACCAAGGTACGTATCCATTTGTAACATCGTCAAACCCTACAGCAGGGGGAGTTACGATTGGCGCAGGGGTTGGACCTACTAAGGTCCATCAAGTAGTAGGAGTATCAAAAGCATACACGACTCGTGTCGGCGATGGGCCTTTCCCTACGGAACTACACGACGAAATTGGCGATCAAATTAGAGAGGTTGGTCGTGAATACGGCACAACGACAGGTAGACCACGCCGTGTAGGCTGGTTTGACAGTGTAGTGGTTTCTCATGCGCGTCGTGTGAGCGGTCTAACCGCCCTGTCCCTTAACTCCATTGATGTGTTGACAGGTATTGATACACTAAAAATCTGTACGGCATATAAGTACGATGGAAAAGTGCTGGAGGAGCTTCCCGCTAATCTCAATATTTTATCTCAGTGTGAGCCTGTTTACGAAGAAATGCCAGGCTGGAGTGAGGATATTACAGGAGTTCGTCGCTTCGAGGATTTACCAGAAAATGCCCAGCATTATGTGAATCGTATTTCCGACTTAACGGGTATCCCCCTTGCAGTATTTTCAGTAGGACCAGACCGCGAGCAAACGAACATTATGAAAGATATATACCAAGCGTAATACAAAGCCTGCCATCGAAAAATGGCAGGCTTTTTTTAACTATGAGCGATGTTGATGTAGGATTGTAATCGATAGAATAGATGACGAGATAATTGCATACATATAGGTTTTTTATTAAATATCTATTGCCACTAAGGGGAAAAGATGGTACGATTAATATCGTTGTCTTGAACAACCTATACACTCTTTAAAAATTATATCATATGGCTCGGTAGCTCAGTCGGTAGAGCAACGGACTGAAAATCCGTGTGTCGGCGGTTCGATTCCGTCCCGAGCCATCTATTAAAGGAATTACCACTATGGTAATTCCTTTTTCTTTGTCGAAAAAAAGAGCTTTATGTCAAAGTTTGTGAAGTTTGTTACAAGATAGTGACAGTACACCTTCCTAAAAGACAAACCGCTACTGGGATTAGAGTGAAATACTGATTTTATAGGTAATGTATGGAAATATAGTGGGATCATGGTAGGTAAAAAGCAGTGTAATGTAAAGACACATTTGTAACATACATGAAACAAAAACACCTATAAAATGTAAGTAATAACGTTAATATATTGTAAAAATACACTTTTACACACTATATACTCTATTTTATTAGTGGTTGATTGGAAGGAATAATACAAGTTTGTTACATCGTGTCGAACCCTATTTATTTATGGCAAGAGGGTGTGATAGATTATTAAAGTGACAAAAAGGCAGACTTTTGAGTATTTACTAATAGAGAGAAATAAGTAAAAAAATAGGGAATATGGTAGGAGGATCTTAGCGTGTGGATGAAGAAGAAGACGACCTCAAACACATCCGCTGATACCCCAACACCAAACCGTACCTCTTTCTGGAAGAAGGTAGCGTTGACAACTTGTTTAGGGTTTGGCATTACATTTGGTTCTGTGTACGCTTCAAATATAGAGAACCAGATACCAACGGTGTATCACGTGTATGTAGATGGAGAACGTGTCGGAACAGTAGATGACGAGAAGACAGTACAATCTTATATGGACGAGCGACTAAACAGGGCCCAAAGCAACCATAAGGAAGTTGAAGTAACATTAGGTGAAGAAGTTACTTTTGTTCCAGAAAAGGTATTCAGACCTAATACGAACAATGAACAAGTAATGTCCTCGCTGGATGAAATGCTTTCTATTAAAGTAGATGCAGTTCAAATTCAAGTAGGTAATCAAGTAGTTGGCTATGCCGAGAACGAAGCAGAGGCGAAGCAGGCCATTGAAAACCTTAAAGAGCAATATGTTTCAAAGGATGTCCTTTCCCAATTAGAGGAAGACTCTAATACGGAAAAGAACATCGAGACAGGGGAGTCTACTATAGTAGACGTACAGCTCTCGGAAAAAGTTTCATATTCTAATGAAATCGTTACTCCAGACGAAGTACTTACTCCAAAAGAGATAGTACAAGTCTTTAAAAAGGGAACAGTTGAAGAGAAGGTACATACCGTTGAAGAAGGAGAGGTTCTTGGGGAAATCGCTAGTAAGTACGATTTGTCTACAGCCGAGCTGCTAGATCTTAACAGCGACCTTAAAGAAGACGGGATTATCAGTATCGGACAAGAAGTGAACGTAACAGATTACACTTCCTATCTCGATGTTATCGTCGTAGAGGAGAAGAAAGAAGAAACTACGATCGAGTACGAAACAGAAGTGAAGAAATCTGATGATATGTATAAAGGGAAAGAGAAAGTGAAGCAAGAGGGTCAAGACGGAAAGACAGAAACCCATTATAAGATTACAAAGAAGAATGGGAACGTTCAAAAAGAAGAAGTAGTAGAAGAAGAAGTGACGAAAGAACCGAAGAAGAAAATCGTTGTAAAAGGTACCAAGGTGATTCCTTCTAGAGGTACTGGAGACTTCTCATGGCCTGCAGTAGGTGGAGTGATTACTAGTAAGCAGGGGATGCGCTGGGGCTCCTATCACAAGGGAATTGATATAGCAGGAGTGAGTGATAGAACGATTAAGTCCACAGATAATGGTACTGTTACATCTGCCGGAGATGGAAGCGACGGATACGGAAAGAAAGTCGAAATTAGTCATAATAATGGTTATAAGACTATCTATGCCCATCTTTCCTCCATCACAGTTAAATCTGGTCAAACAGTCCAAAAGGGACAGAAAATCGGTGTAATGGGAACAACTGGGCATTCTACAGGCGTTCACCTCCACTTTGAAGTATATAAGAACGGTAACTTGCAAAATCCTTTAGATTACGTAAGATAATACACAGCCTCTAGCAAATGCTAGAGGTTTTTTTATAGCATTCATCCGTATTCGTGTGTTGCTTACCCTTTATAGAAGGAGACTCCCGTGCCAATACAAAGACGCAGCTTTTTTGTCGGGACATGGTGTAGTAGAATGTAGGGAGAAACTGTAATGTGTGTGATGATAAGACATTTTGTAAAAAATAAGTTAAAATAAAGAATTAAAGACACAGTAGATTCAATCCATGAATGCAAATTCCTTAATAAAGGATGGGATAAAGATGAGCCAAAAAATATTAGTTGTCGATGATGAAAAACCAATTGCTGATATACTGAAATTCAACTTAGAGAAAGAGGGCTATGAAGTGGTTTGTGCCTATGACGGGGACGAAGCCATTCAGTTAGCTAACCAGGAATACCCGAATTTAGTTCTTCTGGACATTATGCTTCCGAACAAGGATGGGATGGAAGTATGCCGAGAGGTTCGAAAAAATCATAGTATGCCGATTATTATGCTGACAGCCAAGGACTCCGAAATTGATAAGGTGCTTGGGCTGGAGCTTGGTGCGGATGATTACGTTACGAAGCCGTTTAACAATAGAGAGCTAATTGCTCGGGTGAAAGCGAATTTAAGACGTCATCAACAGCAGCCGGAAGAGGACAGTAAGGCGACCAATGATATTCGAATTGGCAAGCTAGTCATCCACCCGGATGCATATACCGTTACTAGAGATGGGGAACAGATTGAGTTAACCCATCGTGAATTTGAGCTGCTTCATTATTTAGCTCGCAATATTGGCCAAGTGATGACCCGAGAGCATTTACTAGAAACAGTATGGGGCTATGATTACTATGGTGATGTGCGTACTGTAGACGTAACCGTTCGTCGTTTGCGAGAAAAGATTGAGGAGAATCCAAGTACACCAATGTGGATTGTAACCCGTCGTGGTGTTGGATATTATTTAAGAACGCCTGAACAGGAGTAATTTTTATATGAAGAAGGTCGGCTTTTTTCAATCGATACGGTTTAAGTTAATTTTAACAATTATATTATTGCTCCTGTTTCCTATTCAGGTAATAGGGGCTTATTTTTCGCAGCAATTGGAAAGTGAATTGTTTAGCGAATTTCAACAATCCGTAGAGAAAAATATTCAATACTTAGACTATCAATTGGAGCAGGCATTTGCGAAGGAGAGGAAAGAGGGCGGTCCCACCTTGCAGGAGGACGTTCAATCCATTTTGGCGGATACGAACTTCTTAGAGGAAATTACCGATCTGCAGGTTATTAATAACAATAGTCGTATTATAGGGACGAATAACCCTTACGAAACGAATAATATCGGCAAGAAATCTACGGAAACAAGGGTAAAGCGTACCCTTCTGACAGGTACGAAGGATCAAACCATAGTACTTGATGAAGGAGAGCGTATGCTCATTATGACGTTTCCTATCTATACTCAAAACGACACCAACACGACTGACCAGGATGTCCCTCCATCAGGTGCTATTTATGTCAAAGCCCAGTTAGAAGGAGTATATGGACAGCTGCAAAATATTAATAAGATCTTCACGAATGGAACCATTCTTGGGATTTCTATTTCTGCCCTTTTGGGTATCGTTATTGCAAGAACCATCACTAAGCCGATTACAGAAATGGGCAGGCACGCTAAAGTGATGGGTACTGGAGATTTCTCTCAGAAGGTCAACGTGTATGGGCGCGATGAGATTGGGCAACTTGCCTCCTCCTTTAATGAGTTAAACGATAAGCTCAAGCTCTCCCAGGCTACGACAGAAGGAGAGCGGCGCAAGCTGAGTTCTGTTCTTGCCAATATGACAGAAGGGGTCATTGCAACGGACCATCGTGGGTGTATCATTTTAATGAACGAGCCTGCTTCACGTCTAATTGGAAAAAGCTTTGAATCTGTGCAGGGGCAATCCATGTTAGATGTACTGCACATTCATGACCGGCTGGAGGATATTTCCGAAATCCAGGATACTGGCTCCATTATCATTGATTTTAGCGAGGACAGTCAGCACTTATTACTGAAGGCCAGCTTCTCTATGGTCCAATATGAGAACGAAGAGATGAATGGCTTTATTACCGTGCTTAGTGACGTAACAGAGCAGGAGAAAATTGAGCGCGAGCGTCGAGAATTTGTTGCGAACGTATCTCACGAGCTGCGAACACCGCTGACGACCATGCGCAGTTATCTTGAAGCGCTGACAGATGGTGCGTGGGAGGATAAAGACATAGCCCCTCGCTTCCTGGACGTCACACAAAATGAAACGGAGCGTATGATTCGCCTCGTCAATGATTTACTGCAGTTATCCAAAATGGACAACAAGGATTATCAATTGTATAGAGAGCAAGTCGAATTCCGAAGGTTTTTCCACCATGTCATTGATCGGTTCGAATTTAACAAGGAGGATCATATTCAATTCCAAAGGAGTATTCCGGAGGATGATATGTTCGTCCACATCGACAAGGATAAAATGACGCAAGTGTTAGACAACATCATCTCCAATGCCATTAAATATTCTCCAGAGGGTGGCACCATTACCTTCCAGGCGATTCGACAGGAAAAACAGCAAAAGCTGCTTATTAAAATATCCGACCAGGGAATGGGAGTTCCGAAGGAGAATATGGAGAAGATTTTTGAACGATTTTATCGTGTTGATAAAGCACGCTCCAGAAAGCTTGGAGGAACAGGCTTAGGACTTGCGATCTCCCGAGAAATGATTGAAGCGCATGAAGGGAACATATGGGCTGAAAGTAAAGAGGGTACAGGGACTACTATACTCTTTACGCTTCCGCTCATGAAGGAAAAGCGGGGGGATGACTCGTGAGAACAGAAACGATTAAGACTATTGTGTTAACCATACTGGTCGCTACTAGTCTGCTCTTAACCTTTGCCATTTGGAATTACCAACCACAGCTTGATGTTCTTGAAGACGGTGATAACTATCTGAAGGGTGACACAAGGATTAGTGGGGAGCAGAAGTCCCTAAACACGCTTGTAAAGCCAAGTCAGGTTATTTTTCATGAGGGTGGGAGCACCTACGCTATGGACTCCTATAATACATCCATGGATATGTACACTACCTTTCAAGGATGGCGGCTTATTGATTTTCAATCGGTGTCTAAAAATAAAGTGAATAGAGAATCATCTGTAGAAATTATCTTCCCTACCTCGTTGCCACTGTCCATCTTAGTTAACACGTTAACAGTGAACGAGGACGAGGATGTTCCAAAATACATGGTGGACCGAATTTTTGTCGATATATCCTCGGCAAATTCAAACAACCACGTTCATTTTTATTCCGATGAAAATGAGCAGATGTATCAGGCTACGACCGAAAACATTAACCCTTATACAGAGTACTTGCCGTTAATTAATGATACGGGAAGTCACGTCGAGCATCTCTCCATTAATGAGAAACGAGAGAATCCTATCTATATTCCGGCGGGAGAAGTGAAGGTGCCGAAATTTTCCTTCTTCCGGGATGAGCTTGCTATAGAACCGATGGTAAACGTCCTGTTTAATGATCGGAATAAGGTACTGAAGAAGACCCCTACGAACGGGGAGTCCTATTATATTGACGATTACCGTCAATTAGCCATTAGCGAGCCAAATCGGTATATGCGCTTCACGTATAATTCCCCCTCTGAACAAGAGGCGTCAGAAACGATGACAAGAGCTGATGTTATTAAGGAGAGCCAAAGCTTTATCAACGATCATTACGGCTGGACCGATAACTATGTCATCAGTCATATGAACAGCACGGGAAGTACAGTCCAATATCGAATTCATCAAAACGGCTATCCTGTATTTAATGATGCCGGTCTGAGTGTGATGGAACAATCATGGAGAAATAAAGAGCTGTACAGCTATAACCGTTCTCTCGTTCAGTTTGATACGGAAATAGACAGTAATTCCCCTGCGGTGACACTCATGTCCGGTGCAGATGTGAAGCAACGGATGGAAAATAAAATAGAACAGTATCCTTTATTGGTAGAAGATATTAGGATTGGCTACACCATGATTCAGAAAGAGAATGAATATGAGGTCGTCTTTTCCCTCCAGCCAGCCTGGTATTACAAGACGGTCGGCGGTGGCTGGAAGCTGCTGAAGGAAAGTGAGCTCGTCAACAAAGGGGGCGTACAATAATGCAATGGGGACAGATAAAAACACTCTTTATTCTGTGCTTTTTGATTCTCGACATATTTTTGGCTCATCAGTTTATGCAAAAGCAGCAAGAATCAGAATACGCCCTTTTGGACAGTCCCAATTTCGAAGAGAGTCTAGAAGCAGCTAATATTACCGTCGGAGAACTACCGAAGGAAACCGTGAAGGAATCGTATATATCTGCTAAAAAGCACACGTTCACGCAAAGTGAGCTGGATGAAAATGATACGATATTAAACAATCAGGACATTACAAGACTCAAAAATGACCATGTGCTGGTTTCTACCTTTGACAAGCCTCTGGATGTAAATCTGGAATCGGCTAAGGATGTCATCGAAAGTACCGTAACGAGTAATGTCATGTTTGGGGATCGATATACCTTTTGGAACTACAATGAGGAAGAAGACGTACTTATTTTCTTTCAGAACTATCAAGATAAGCCGTTTTATTATAATGAAAACGCAATGATTATGGCAAAGGCTAATGAAGAGGGTCATATTACAGGATATGTACAAACGCTCGTCGATGATGTATCGGATACAGGCGAACCGAAAGAACTGATCAATCCTATGCAGGCTGTGGAAAAATTGTATAATCAAAATGAGCTGTTTGAAGGGGATAACGTAACAGGTATGTCGCTAGGCTATCATACATTATGGGCCCTTGAGGGTGCGCAGATTTTCTCACCAACGTGGAAGCTCGCTATTCAAAATGGAGAAGAATCTAGAAATCATTACGTCAATGGGGTAGAAGGTCAATTAATATCAACAGACCAGAGCAAATTTATCGAACAAGCGATTAAAAATCTATCAATAGAGCTAGAAGCAATTAGTGGAGAGGAGAAAGAATGAGTTTGCATTTTAGTGTCCTGGCATCAGGAAGTACGGGGAATGCCTTTTATGTAGGCACAGATAACCAACGATTATTAGTGGACGCCGGGTTGAGCGCAAAGCAGCTAGAGCGATTATTAGGGGAAGTCCACATTGATCCAACGAGTATTGATGGGATATTGGTTACGCATGAGCATAGTGACCATATTAAAGGGCTTGGTATTATGGCAAGACGGTACAACCTTCCTATCTACGCCAATGAAAAGACGTGGAAGGCGATGGACGGCCATATTGGTAAAGTAGCGACCGAGCAGAAATTTGATTTTCCAATGGCTTCCGTCCAAACCTTTGGCGATCTTGATGTAGAATCATTTGGCGTATCCCATGATGCTGCGGAGCCAATGTTCTATGTATTCCGTAATAACGGAAAAAAGGTAGCACTTGTGACAGACCTCGGCTATGTTTCGGAACGGATTAAGAAAACGGTGGAAGACGCTGATGCGTATATTTTTGAATCCAATCATGATGTAGAAATGCTTCGGATGGGACGTTATCCTTGGAACATTAAAAGGAGGATTCTTGGAGACAAAGGTCACGTCTCTAATGAAGACTGCGCTCTTGCTTTAACAGATATTATTGGAAATAATACGAAACGTATTTATTTAGCCCATTTAAGTCAAGATAATAACATGAAAGATCTGGCTAGAATGTCTGTGGGAAATATGTTGAAAGAACGCGATGTTCCTATAGGAGATTCCATAAACTTATATGATACGGATCCGGCTTCGGCGACTCCTATCTTTACTCCTTAAACGTTTTAGCCTGATCCAATTGAGGAACAGATAGTTAGTTAATCAACAAACATAGCTATTGTATTCTAGTGAAGGAAAGAGAAAGGATTGGTGAGGGCTATATGGGGTATTATGACGATCATACTTCATCACGCAATCAACATAAGAAACCTAGTTGGGTAATGCCAACGATAGTAGGATTGATTCTCGGCGCAGTACTTATTGTTTTAGCACTACCAGCATTAATACAATCCGACATTCTGCCTTATGATTTGGCTATTACGGATGAGGAAGCCAACCGAGAGAATGAGGAAGCAGCAGATGAAGATACGCCAACATCCCAAAGCGTAAATGTAGACGTTACGACTCAGGTAACGGAAGTGGTGGAAAACGTTCAGGATGCAGTTGTAGGCGTAGTGAAGGTTCAGCAGGGCGGAGCCTCTGGATTATTCTCAAATGAGGAACAGCAAGGCGGTACAGGCTCCGGTGTTATTTATAAGAAGGAAGGAAACAGCTCGTATGTGGTGACAAACCACCACGTTATTCAAAATGCCTCACAAATAGAGCTGGTGTTGATGGATGAAACGAGAGTGGAAGCGTCCTTGCTTGGCAGTGACCCTTATACGGATTTAGCTGTATTAGAAGTGAAGGACAAGGATATCGGTAAAGCAATCGAACTCGGCAGCTCAGAAAATGTTAAGGTGGGGGAGCCGGCTATTGCTATCGGTAACCCGTTAGGATTACGGTTTGCTGGATCGGTCACAAAAGGGATTATTAGCGGTACCCAGCGTGCGATACCACAGGATTTAAATGGAGACGGTCGCGTTGATTGGCAGGCAGAGGTTATTCAAACGGATGCAGCGATAAATCCTGGGAACAGCGGAGGGGCGCTTATTAATATTAAGGGGCAATTGATTGGAGTAAACTCCATGAAAATCGCTCAGTCTTCTGTCGAAGGAATCGGATTTGCCATTCCGATTGATGCAGCGAAACCTATTATCGATGATCTGGAGAAGGATGGAGAAGTTACCCGTCCATTCATGGGTATCGAGGCTTACTCTCTCGCCGAGCTTGCAAGCAATGATTGGAGAGGGACATTAAATCTTCCAAACGATGTAGAAGCAGGTGTGTTTATTAATGGTGTAGAGCCTAATTCACCGGCAGCCCAGGCTGGTCTTCAGCAGTACGATGTTATTACCAAGCTTGATGGGGAACCGGTAACAAACATTGTCGACTTGCGTAAGCATCTGTACGAGAAAACACAAGTAGGCGATACCATGAGTGTTACGTTTTATCGTGAAGGGGAACAACAAGCAACAGAATTGAAGCTAACATCGCAATAAGAATAGGGAGAGCAGAGGGATGTCCCTCTGCTCTTTTGTGCGAGGGATGGAAAGGAGGAGCCGATTATGAAATTATATGTTTGTCAGGAGCACATAGAGAAAGCATTAGACGTTGTTGTGGATGAATACGAAACGTTTCCGGTAATGGAAGAAGTGAATAATGAGATATCCACAACCTGTGAATACTGTGGGGAGCGTTCTGCATATATGGTGGCGAACGCAGGTTCTAACACCAAATAAGGGAAAGTGATTGTGAATATGTGGATAACTTTGTGTATAACCTGTTCACAAGGATGGTTTCGTTGTGAATATAACAGTGTGTACAGAAGTTGTGGATAATTCATTTTTGTGCATGTGTATGTATAAGCCAATGAAGGGGCTATGGAATAAATGTAGGCCAAACAAAAAGGTAGAAGGTCACCTGATATAGTTAGGTGTCTTCTACCTTTTATATTTCTATAGTAATTGGTTTTCTTGTTTAGCCACATATATTAGCCAGATTATACTTACTCGTTTCCGTCATTCGTTTTTAGTTCTTCCCCGTTCTTGCCGGTAAATCTTAATCCCCACCCTGTTAGCGCAGAAATCAGCATCACCAATAACAGGAACCAGCCCTGGAATACATATGGGAAGATTTCAGTTGGCCCTGCGATCGGCAGGAATGGAAAATCCTCTTTAGCTCCTTTAATGGTTGCCCAGGCTAGTAATACACCACCACTCCACGGGAAGATATACCCTAAGGAAGAGGAAACGGTATCAAGAAAGTTTGCTCTTCGATAGGGATGAATATTAAATTCCTTCCCTAGCTTGCGAACAAATGGACCTGCAGTAATTTCAGCAGCAGTATTGATAGTAATAAAAACGTTTAAAAATGCTACAATTCCGAAAATGGAAAGCTCAGCTCTTCGTACTACACCTTTAATTAGTTTCAAGAAGAAGTTCTTGATTGCCTCCATTGTCCCTGCAACTTCCATTAAATGAGCTGCAGCAAGGATGAAGAGAATTAGGATGGCCATGTTGAAATATCCACCGATACCATTCATCAGTGCACCGCCAATTGCTGCCTCTCCAGCATCATCCCGGTAAATTCGAATCACCTTTGTAAGAGGTGTGCCTGTTAGGAGAATGACGCCAATGGACGCTACAATACCAAGGGTTAAGGAGGTCAGCAGATGACGTCCGGATAGCGCTAAATATAACACTAAAGCAAACGGGATAAGCATAATCAGACCTGCTGGAGATACCTGACTTTGTAATTGGGAAAGCGCCTCTGGGTTTGCCACGCCTTCACCGCCCCCGCCGATAACAATAAACAAAATAAGAGCCGGAATTGCTGCTGCAATCGAATATTTAAATCGAGAACGAACAACTCCCGGGACATCAGCCTCCTGAGTCGTAGCCGAAACTATGGTAGTATCAGATACCGGTGCAAGGTTGTCTCCAAATACCGCCCCGCTCAAAATTGCAGCCAGTAATACGACGGGATCAGCACCTAAAATAACCCCGGCTGGATACATGAGAATACCAAAGGTAGCAACGGTGCCATAGCCTGTACCAACAGCAGTAGAGAAAACAGCCGCTAGTAAGAAGGTCAACCCAACAATCAGCCCGCCCTCGAGTCCGGTTTGAAACCCAAACCAAATGAGTCCGTCTACCAAGCCGCCAGCAGCTAACAGCTTGGCAAACATACCAGCCCAGAACCAGGCTATTACGGCAATAACCCCAATAGGCTGTGCCATACCTGCAACTAGTGCTTGTGCATAATCCTTCCATAACGATTTACAGAAGAATAATCCAATAGCCACGCCAATGACCATCCCAAGCACTAATGCTTCTTCAGTCACTAATTTCATTACACTTAAGGTAATCGCCCAAATAATGAAAAATACAAGGGGAATGGTCGCTGCAAAAGGCCCACCATAAAAATCGAGGTGTGATACATCCTTTTGGCCAACTGCTTCAGACGCTTCCTGTTTCTGTTGTTTTTCTTGTTCATCCATCGTTTTCCCTCCTGAAATACATACTAGGGTGAAGCATTATAACCTACATTGTATTGCTTTCTCCCTTGCTATACAAGGTAGAAAATGGTACCTCCATCATTCATTCTTTCTTAGCAGCACCGGTCTGCTGCGCTGCTTCCATGACAGCCTTTCGAATGGCTGGGACAATATTTTCATTGAAGACACTTGGAATAATGTAATCCTCATTCAGCTCTTCCTCTTTAATAACAGAAGCAATAGCCTTTGCCGCAGCTAGCTTCATTTCCTCATTGATATCACTTGCTCGAGCATCTAACGCTCCACGGAAGATTCCAGGAAAGCATAAAACATTGTTCACCTGATTAGGATAATCGCTTCTGCCCGTTGCCATTATCCTGGCATATGGACCTGCTTCTTCTGGAGTAATCTCTGGATGGGGATTTGCTAATGCAAATAAGATAGGGTCCTTGGCCATGCTCTTCACTTGCTCCTGCTTTACAATGCCTGGTGCCGAAACACCGATAAATATATCTGCGTTACACAACACATCGGCTAAAGAACCAGATTCTTGATGAGGGTTAGTTCGTTGGGCGATATCGTTCCAGCTAGCATTGTCATAAGAACTGGAGCGAATTAATGCTCCATCCACATCTACACCGATAATATTGGCTGCACCTGCTGTTAACAGCATATTGGTGATGGCGATACCCGCAGCACCAATACCACACACTACAATTTTACATGCAGCTAGCTCTTTATCGACTATCTTTAAGGCATTCAATAACCCCGCTAAAGCAACGATGGCAGTGCCATGTTGATCATCGTGGAAAACAGGAATATCCAGCTGCTCCTTGAGCTTCTGTTCAATGTCAAAGCAAGCTGGTGAAGCGATATCCTCCAGATTAATACCGCCAAAGGTTGGACTGAGAGACGTGATAAGCTTAACAGTTTCCTCCGGAGTGGACTGCGGATGAATACAAATGGGGAATGCATCCACCCCTGCAAACTGTTTGAACAGCATCGCCTTTCCTTCCATAACGGGCATGGCAGCCTCTGGTTTTATCGTACCGAGACCGAGCACCGCCGTGCCATCGGATATGACAGCTACCGTATTTTTCTTAATGGTGAACTGAGAAGCTAACGTCACGTCTTCATCAATGGCTTCACACACCCGGGCTACTTCAGGCGTGTACACCCGAGACAGCTCTTCTCTATTATCAATCTGTACCTTAGAGGATATCGCAATCTTCCCTCCCTTGTGAACCAGAAAAGTACGGTCAGAGGTGTGCTTGATAGCGACACCAGGAAGATTATCTACTGATTGGATAATCCGATGCTGCTTAGCTTCATCGTTAATATTAATGGAAATATCACGAACGGTTATCCCTTGTCCCTCTTTAATAACATCAATCGCGACAATATCGCCTCCAGCATCGCTGACGATAGTAGCAATTTCCCCGAAGGTAGCCTGATCCTTCTGTATTTCCAGACGCAATACAATACTCATCGTTGATTTAGACATAGCTTAGTGCTCCCTTTGTAATCAGAATTATGATGTTAGAATCCCACAATCTGATTGGAATTATGAGAACTTGCTTCTGTATTACATAATAAACCTCCATTCAACGCACATTATGGATACTAATGACACGTAACGGAGGAATGATCATGACCGTTGAAGAGCATAAAGTTGAGGCGGATATAGCTACCCATAATCAAAATCCCTATGAGATAGTTCAGTCGCTTATCAAGGACTCTGTAGATACACTAGGATTAGAAGAGAGTATCTATCATATCCTGAAAAAGCCAATGAGAGTGTTAGAAGTGGCCATTCCCATTCGTAAGGATAACGGAGAGATTGTAAATTATACAGGGTATAGATCCCAGCATTTAGATATTCTAGGACCGACAAAGGGAGGGATCCGCTTCCATCCTGATGTTACCCTGGATGAGGTGAAGGCCTTAAGCATCTGGATGTCGATGAAATCCGCCATATTAGAGCTGCCGCTCGGAGGAGGAAAGGGCGGAGTCATCGTCAACCCGAAGGAGCTGAACAGTCGTGAATTAGAAGAACTAAGCAGGAGCTATATTCGAAAAATCACGCCTATTATCGGACCAAAAAAGGATATACCAGCACCCGATATGAATACAACACCGGAAATGATGGCCTGGATGATTGATGAATACGATAAGCTCGAAGGATATAACATCCCTGGTCTCATTACCGGAAAGCCTATTATTATCGGTGGCTCCCAGGGGAGGCTCGAAGCTACAGGTCGTGGGGTAATGATTACGATTCGAGAAGCGGCGAATGCCATCGATTTAGATTTATCCAGAGCGACAGCTGCCATCCAAGGCTTTGGAAATGTCGGAAGCGCAACAGCTCACTTTTTGCACGAATGTGGCGTGAAAATCGTAGCGATAACCGATGCATCAGGAGGTATTTATCACAAAGAAGGGTTAAATATCAAAGAGCTGCTTGAATTTGTAGTGGATGGGAATGTAATTGCTGATTATTCCCATTGCCAACCAATTTCTAATGAAGAAATGTTTGCTCTACCAATTGATATACTCGTTCCAGCAGCTATCGAAAATCAGATTACAGCCGAAAATGCTCCGACCATTCAGGCGAAAATAGTCGCGGAAGCAGCTAACGGCCCATCCACCCCAGAAGGAAATGATATTTTGGAAGAGAAGGGAACCTTCATCATTCCGGATATACTCTGTAATGCCGGCGGTGTCACCGTATCGTATTTTGAATGGGTACAAAACACCATGAACTATTATTGGAAGGAAGAAAAAGTGAACAAGGAGCTAGAGGAACGAATGATCGCAGGCTTTCAACGCGTATTTACGATGGGAAGAGAGAAGGGATGCGGGATGAGAAAGGCTGCCTATATGGTCGCCATCAAGCAGCTTGTCCTCGCCTTACAAGCAAGAGGCTGGTGTCAAAACGGGGACTTATCCAAAATGTAAACAAACAAGGAAGCCATTCCAACAGGAAGCTTCCTTTTATTAAGTCTATAAAGAGTGCTAGGCAAGCGGCTTACGGTTTTAGTATCATAAGGATAAACAAAATAAGTCCAAGTGAAGAAGCAGCATTCATCCACGCATTCATACTAAGAAGTAGCTGATGCTGTGGAGCAGGCAGATCTTCTGCGCCTTGATTATCAGCATGATGCACCCAAAAGTGCAGCTTTGCTGAACGAGGCGACACCAGCGTAACCATAATAACCTGAACGGCCAGATATAACACTAACGATCCAAACAACCAAAGCTGCATAAATGAACCATAATCACCAATCAACACGAGCAACAAACCGCTCACGACCGCAATCGTACCGCCGATTTTCGGAAAATACTCCAGCCGCTTCAGCAAAGCAAGCGACGCTCTTAGCTGCTCCGGAGACTGATGAGGACGAATGAGCACATGCGCATAATACGTAGGACCAATCCCAATAATCCCCGACAACACATGAACAAGCACAAAGAACGATAGCACAAATAACCTCCCCTTCCGCGCTCCATATCCACACCATACATACCTATGAAGCGAGAAGGAGAAATAACACAACGAAAAAGGGGAACAGCCTCATGAAAATAACAATCGTATCCGTAGGAAAACTAAAGGAAAAATACCTCAAACAAGGCATCGACGAATACATCAAACGCCTAGGCCCCTACGCCACCATCGACATTCAGGAGGTATCCGACGAAAAAGCACCAGAAAACCTGAGCCAAGCCCAAATGGAGGAGGTCAAACAAAAAGAGGGCGAACGAATCTTAAGCAAAATCGGACAAGACACCTACGTCATCACCCTCGAGATCGAAGGAAAACACATCACCTCCGAAAAACTAGCCGACCACCTCGACCAGCTAGCCACCTACGGCAAAAGCAAAATCGCCTTCATCATCGGCGGCTCCCTCGGCATTAGCCACGATGTCCAGAAGCGGTCTGACTTTGCCTTAAGCTTTTCAAAAATGACATTCCCTCACCAAATGATGAGGCTGATGCTATTGGAGCAGGTGTACCGGGCATTTCGGATTAATCGGGGGGAACCGTATCATAAGTGATGGTAAAGCAATATATTGAAGTAAGTATAAACAATAATCAAATAAGCAAATTGATTAATAGCTAGTGGTGAGGAAAAATATATAAGTGAGCGGATTTAAATAAAAATAGGAGGAGGAATAGAGGGTTGGGTTTAAATAGAGAAATATATAGTAAATCAGAAAACAAGAATAATCCATATGTACGTGCTGCATTATTCGAAATTTATGAAGGTAAATGTTTTTATGAGAAAACACCTATTAGGTATAGAGAGATGACAATTGATCATATTATTCCAGAAAGTTATAAGGATAAACCTGATCAACTGAAAAGAAAGTTAAATGAGAGCGGGTTACCAGAAGACTTTGATATAAATTGTCTTTATAATCTTGTCCCTACACATGGTAGTTACAATTATAAAAAAAATAATGATGTTTATCCGACATCATGGATTGTACATAGCATATATAGCGAGACCTCTAAAAAAGCAAATAAGATAAGTGATAAGATAAGTGAATTAAAAAGGAATTATAAGTTTGATAAAGATTTAGCATCTTTAAGCACATATATTGATAAATTTGAAAGTGAAAAACAACTTGAAATAATTTATAATACTTTATCAGGTGAAGGGGAATTTAATGTAGAACGGCAAGTCTATTCCGGTCAAGAAAATTTAATATATAAAAGGTCATTACCTAACGTCAAGATGAATGGACATGTACCTAATTTCCCCAATAATAAAGGGAGTTGTTTAATTACATTTAATAGCCTGCGCTTAAGAGATTGTATGATTACTTTAAATCATAACCAAATTTTAGAAGTTCTTCTAGATGGCTATAAAACACCATTAGATTTAAATTTAAGAAATTTTATTATTAAGGATAGGAATAGTTATTTTGTTCAATTAGGTAATACAAGAGTGCCATTAGATCAACCTATTTTAGAGCAACTATGCGAGATAATTGACGACTTTGCTGATATCTATATGAAAAAATTAAGGGAGAATCGGGACTTTTTTCGTAAGGATATTTTTCCTCACTCTCCGAATTCTAATGAAGTCAAATTATTAAAAGTTAGTATCCAATTATGGCAGCAAATTATGAATTATGTAAATAAGTATGATTACGAGAATGGAGATACTTCAGACCATATTTTCGATGCGACGGCTTCATTTATTAAGATACATTCAAAGGATAATAATAAATTATACGATGAAGGTCATCATGCATTTTTAATCCCTGAACAAGAAAAGCAAAGTTACATAATTCATTCAAATAATGATGTATGGATTACTTGGACTGATGACTTTTTCCTTTCAAGGGAAAATAAGAAAGAAAACTACTCGTGTAAGAGGTTTTGGTCTCCAGAATTTACATATAATTGGTTAGTAGATGAGTTAATTCCTAAAGTTATTTATGATAATTATATTAATTCGAGAAAAGATAAATTGTTTATTAAAAATAAAACAATTACTTTTGAAGAGTTTCAAAAAGAACTAGATATAAGTTCAGCGATTAAGTATAAACCAGATTATATTAAAAGAACTGATAAAAATAATACATTCTATTTCTATATAGATAAATTACAGAGATTTTATGGAAGGAATCAATATAAGGGATTTTATAGTAAATCAGAGTTAAAAGGACTATATGAAGTATTTCAACAATTATTATCTGATTCAGATATTGATGATTTACATTACATTTCAAAGAATTTACCATTTACTAAGAGTATCTCAAAAAGTGATATTTTGAAGGAAACAATTGTTTATAAAAATAGTTTAATTGATAATGTAGTTGATTCCTTTACAATTGATCTCGTTTTAAGAAATATTGTGGTTATAGTACGTGATTTGAATATTAATTTGTCTGAAGAATTCATAGATGAACAACTGGAAAAATTAAATCCTTTTATAAACCGTATGGAAGAGAGTTTTATTCAGCATGGTTTAAGTTATTACAATATATAATTAGTCCCTTCTTGATATAATGTATATATACCATTGTATAAGGTTTTACTACTAAGGCATGACACCGAAAGTGGCTATTAGGAGATAAAATCTGTTAATAAGGTCTTTAATAAAAAAATAAATGTTAAGGGAAACCAGAAGGATAGTTAGAAGATAACTTTCTGGTTTTCTTCTGTAGATGTTTAACAGCTAATAAAACATGCAGAACCGTACCATAAATAATCACTGGTGCTGCGATACTTGTAATGGCTCTTACAATACAAAGATAATTTCAAACTTTATCGTTTGACTATCTATACGACATTGTAAAATAAGTGAAAAACACTCCCCCCATAAAAAAACTGGATCACGACTCCACTGTGATCCAGCTTTTTATGTTTATTCCCTATTCTTGTTTAAAATCAATAACCATCCGTCCCTGAATTTTCCCTTGCTCCATCTCTTCAAATACATCTTGTACGTCATGTAAGCAGCGAGTTTGGACAACGGGTACGACCTTACCTTCTGCACCGAATTGGAAGGCTTCTTCTAAATCTCTGCGAGTGCCCACTAAGGAGCCGAGGACTTCAATTCCATCCAGTACGAGTCGTGGAATACTTAAATCCATGGTGTCGGATGGTAAGCCTACTGCAACTACCTTGCCGCAGGCACGAACCGCATGGACGGCTGAGTTAAAGGCTGCTTTAGAGACGGCAGTAACAACTGCGGCATGAGCTCCCCCGAGCTGTTCTTGGATAACCTCCTCCGCATCCCCTTGTGTAAGAGGGTTGATGGTTATATCAGCACCGATTTCTTTGGCTAATGATAATTTATCGTCATTTATGTCTACAGCAATTACATTGGCATTAAACACGTTTTTCGCATATTGGATAGCAAGGTTCCCTAATCCACCACAACCATATACGACAATCCATTGACCGGCTTTAATGTCAGAGACCTTGATGGCTTTATAGGTAGTGACCCCAGCGCATGTGATACTGCTCGCTTGTGCTGGATTGAGTCCCTCAGGTACTTTCACTGCATAATCAGCCGTTACGATGCATTGTTCTGCCATTCCTCCATCAACACTATATCCGGCATTCTGAACGTTTCGGCAATATGTTTCTCTGCCTGTTGTACAATACTCGCATCTTCCGCAGGCTTGGAACATCCAGGCAATACTGACTCGATCGCCAACCTTCAAGCTAGTAACATCATCCGCTACCTGAGAAACGACACCTATACCTTCATGTCCGAGAACGCGACCGTCCACCTGGCCAAAGTCGCCGGCTGCTACGTGTAGGTCCGTATGACATACGCCACAGTATTCTACATCTACTAAAGCTTCTCCGGATTTCAAAGGACGTACTTCTTTTTCAACGATCTCAACGTTTGATTTTGCTTTTGGATTAACAACAACTGCTCTCATCGTGTGATTTCCCCTTTACCAGTCTATGATTCAAAAGTTTTTTTCGCCTTCTTACCAATTTCTAGTGGTTGGCTATTATGAATTTATTATAACGCCAATACGTAAACTATACATTGTGAAATGTTGAACAAATTTTGAATTTTAGTTTCCTTTTTGGTGTTGGGGGAGAGCATAGAAAAAAAAGAGAAAAGCACTAACGGCTTTTCTCTCTAGAAAATATAGTATAGGCTTTACTTAAGAAATAGAAAATCCTTCCTCTTCCTTAACGCCATTGTTCTCTGTAAACTCATCAAGTAAAGCACGTGCTTCCTTCGTAGATTCTGTGCTCATTAGTCGATTTCTTAAGTCACTCGCTCCTCGGAATCCTCGTACGTAAATCTTAAAGAAGCGGCGAAGCGGTTTGAAGAGACGCGGCTCTAGCTCCTCTGAATATTTATCATGAAGGTCGAGCTGGAGGCGCAGGAGATCGAGCAGCTCTTCACTGTTATGCTCTTTCTTCTCCTTTTCGAAAGCGAACGGGTTATGGAAAATCCCTCGTCCAATCATCACTCCGTCTACTCCGTATTTTTCGACGAGCTCAAGCCCCTTTTGACGATCAGGGATGTCTCCATTAATGGTAAGAAGCGTATCAGGAGCCACTTCGTCACGAAGCTTCTTAATTTCCGGAATCAGCTCCCAGTGCGCATCGACCTCACTCATTTCCTTTTTCGTGCGGAGGTGGATGGAAAGGTTGACGATATCTTGTTCCAAGAGGTGCTTCAGCCAGTCGTGCCATTCCTCCACGTCGGTATAACCTAGACGGGTTTTCACACTTACAGGCAGGCCGCCTGCTTTGGCTTCTTGAATGATTTCCGCTGCTACATCGGGACGACGGATTAGACCGCAGCCTTTTCCTTTCGTTGCGATATTAGCCGCAGGACACCCCATATTAATATCGACTCCACGATATCCCATCTCCGCCATTCCGATACTCATTTGTCGGAAGTATTCCGGTTTATCTCCCCAAATATGGGCGACAATCGGTTGTTCGTCCTCCGTGAACGTCAGACGTCCTCGTAGGTTGTCTTTTCCTTTCGGATGGCAGTAGCTTTCCGTATTCGTAAATTCGGTAAAGAACACGTCAGGTCTAGCTGCTTCACTTACGACATGACGAAAAACGACATCTGTCACGGCTTCCATCGGTGCAAGAACAAAAAACGGCCGTGGCAATTCATGCCAAAAATTATCTTTCATACTATATCTGAACCCTTTCCTAAGGGAAATCAAGTTCCCCAAATTAAAAGTTAACATGCTTCTTTCTGATCCATAACTAGATTGGATTTCACTATTATATACTTTAATAGTATCAAGTGAAAAGTGCAAGGGGAGCACTCTCAAGTACCAATATATGCATGCTCACCATTTATAATCAAGCAGCCAGGCAGTAACATACAAGTGGTGAGGGATAGAGGTATATGTATATCATTTCAAAACGATTGTCTGTACATAACTTCCTCGTCCAGTGAGGAGGGGAAGGCATACATGGCTTTGTAGAAGGTCAATAGGGGGGATGTAAGGTGTGGAGGAGAATAAAATAAAAAGTCTACCTAATATAAGAAATTACTAGGTAGTCTCGAAAACATTTTTATTGGTCAAATAGTACTTCCATATCGCTAAAATGGACTGGAATGTAAAGGTGATTATAAAGGTTATTTGTTACGTTTTGGTTTAGCGTAGGTAGGAATCATCAATATCCCTACAATAAATGAAATGAATGACAGCCTGCGTATTACATCGTAATATTCACTTAGTTCGAACAGATACATGTTCATTACCATCATCGTTGCTCCTAGAATTGTCAGTATTATTCCTATTGGTTGTCTAGACAAAATAGTCACCTCCACCTCAGACATCGAAATTTATTTCTCGATTTGAATTCTAACATAAAATATGGTAATTAATTTGTTTAAACCTTCAAATAGGACTTGGGAAATAGAATGAATGACATATCAACAATATAAGGTATCATCAACTGTGTTCATATTAGGTCAAAAGACATTATATCAGTGGTTGATCACTTAAATAAAAAAAAGCTTCCCCACAAAGGAAGCTTTCTCTCACTTAAACCAGCCCTTTTCCTTAAACCGAGATATTGCTTCAATACGATTCCCGACCTCTAGCTTATCTAAGATAACGGATATATAGTTTCGAACAGTACCTGGAGTGATATAGAGCTCTTTAGAGATGTCTTTCGTGTTTTTCCCTTCGGACATAAGCTGAATAACTTGTTTTTCTCGATCCGTTAATGGGTTTTCGTGGCCATAGGCTAAATCAATAAGCTCAGGTGCGAAGATGCGCTGGCCGTCCATGATTTTTTTAATGGAGGTGGCCAGGTCTTCAATCGGACTGTCCTTTAATAAATAACCGCTGACGCCTGCTTTTTGAGCGCGTTCGAAGTAGCCTGCGCGGGCGAAGGTAGTGAGAATAATGATTTTGCAAGGAGTATCCTTTAGTTCTTCGGCAGCGTCCAGCCCGCTTTTCAGTGGCATTTCAATGTCCATAATGCATACGTCTGGCTGATACTGGTGGACTAAGGTACAAGCTTCTTCGCCATTGGTTGCTTGACCGACTACCTCCATGTCTTCCTCGAGGTCGAGTAAGGTTCCAAGCGCACCTAGCAGCATGCGCTGGTCTTCTGCAATAACTATCCGAATCACACTTATTCCTCCCTTTGCTCCTGTTTAATGACGTTTGGTACACGAATCGTCAGGATGGTTCCGTTGTTAGAGACGATATCCAGGCTGCCGTTTACGAATTCGAGTCGTTCTCGCATTCCTTGCAGGCCATGTCCCTGAAAAGAGCCTTTGTTTTCCCCGATTCCTTTCCCGTTATCAGTGACCACGATTGATACGTCTGTCTGGGTCTGATGAAGATTGATGTGACAAGTGGTAGCGTTACTATGCTTCACTATATTAGTGGCAGCTTCCTTTAAGCACATACTTAACACATTTTCTACTAATAAAGGTGTATTGTTCAGCTGTACATCTCCGTCGAAATGAAATTCCATTTCAGCTGCTTCAATGATTTGCTGGACCCGAACTAATTCGTCCTCGAGCTTGGCCCCTCTCATATTCGACACCATTTCTCGTACTTCCTTTAAGGCTGTTCGAGCGGTTTGACTAATATCCTCTACTTCTTTTATTGCGGATTGTGGTTTGACTGCTATTAATTTTCCTGCCAGGTCGCTTTTCAGGCTGATCATGGAAAGCTTTTGTCCAAGCGTATCGTGCAAATCACGAGCAATTCGTTCTCGCTCTTCAATGACCTTTAATTGGGATATCTTTTCGTTAGCATCCTCTAATTCTCCTTCTAATCGCTGCTGCTTTTGGCGATATCGTATCGTGAATGGCAGCAGAATGACGCCGATAATGCTAATAATAATAAACGGCAGCTGCGGGAATAGGGATTCATTCTGTATAAAGAATATCACTGTAATTGCTGCAAGGGTTGTAGTGAGATGAACGATATATAGGGAAAGAAACCCTGCTTTGTTTCGAATGGTTCCGATAAAAAAGGCTAAAAATAAGGCGAAGTAAATGTAACCAAATAGAATCGTCATGGATAAACTAATCGCCATCTTTATACTTATCCAAACATATACTAATCGATTATGAGAAATGAACGACAATCGATAGGCTACGAAAAATATTAGAATCATAACGATCCCAAAAATGATCTCCAGTACGGATGAGGATCGAAATATAAAAAAGAAAGGCAGTAAGCAAAAAATAATCCATATATAAGAGCTTAAACCTGTATTATTAGGGATGATTTGATACCAATGTTTCATGGAAGCCTCCACTCTGGTTTGTGTATCGTTTTTCTTTATAGTAGCATTTGTGGCTTTATAACAAAACAAACACCCATCCTGAACATAGAATGGATGCTTGCAATGTTATTTCTCTTGCATGCTCGGACTGTGACCGTGAATGAGTCGTTTGGCACGAGCAATTGCTTCTGAGTTGTTTAACAGTGGCTTTACCTCTTTAAAGGTAACGAACGTTTTATTCTTTTCGTCATACAGTCGAAATCGAATCGATTCCAAGCTAGAGGATAACGTTATGGTAGTTACTTTTTGTAGTGGTGGTGTTGATTCGTGTGCTTCCTCTAAGTTGTAATTCGGAACCCTTGGGCTTAGGTGGTGGACGTGATGGTAGCCGATACTGCCAGACACCCATTGTAGGATTTTAGGTAGCTTATAATAGGAACTTCCCTCTACGGCAGCTTTGACAAAATCCCATTCCTCTTCATATTCAAAGTAGGAATCTTCAAATTGATGCTGTACATAGAACAACCATATCCCAAGAATACCTGAGGTGTATAGGATTGGAATTTGGATGAACAACAGAGTTTCCCAGCCTAGTGTCCAAATGATTATCGTGTGTATGAGTACAACGGCGATATTAGTCCCATAGGTATTCCAGCGCTCTTTCCGCTTAATGTTCTTGTCATTAAAGCGGTTCGAAATAAGGAATAAGAGGATAGGACCTAATCCAAACATAACGAAGGGATTACGATACAAGCGATACGCCAGGCGCTGCCAGAAAGAAGATGCTAGATATTCATCTACTGTCATAACCCAGATGTCTCCTGTGCCTCTTTTATCGAGGTTTCCACTTGTGGCGTGGTGGATAGAGTGCTCACGCTTCCACTTTTCGAAGGGGAAGTGCGTAATAATACCAGTAATATTACCGGTTATTCGATTGGCTTTTTTATTCTTAAAGAAGGATTGGTGGGTACAATCGTGAAAAATAATGAAGATGCGTACGACGAATCCTCCAGCAATCATAGCCAAAGGGATTGTTAACCAAACGGATATAGCTAAGCTTTGATAAGCAAGAAACCAGAGAAAAAAGAAGGGCACTAACGTATTAATCAGTTGGCGTACTCCTGCTGTTGTGTCTGGTTTTGCAAAGGATGCTACACTCTTTTTTAGTTCTTTTTGTTTTTGTTTATCCATACTTGTACTCCTTTAGTTAGCCAGTTCGTAAAAAATCGTACCCTTATCTTATCCGATTAGAGAAAAGGTTATAAGACATAAACGTCAGGTAGTCTATATGACATTTATCATATATGTTGATGAAAATGGTGGATAAAGCTAGGTAAATTGGGTGCTGATGGATACAAGAGGGTGGTGTTGGTAAATATTAGAAATGAATAGCCGAGGGACGAACAACTAGGAGAAATGTCACCGCTTACCTAAAAATTTTATTATCATTTTTATAGGAATAAGTCTTTTCATGTGCTACAATCCTCTAGTGCGAATATATATCAGTTAAATTTTTTGACAATTCGAATGATTTTGCTAGTAAGGAGATGTAGTATGAACAACGGTCAAGCACTTATACAAGAACCGATGGCGATATTCGCTTACCTCGTCGCTATTGTCGGAATAGTATTTATGCTATCAACAGTGGATAATAAGGGGCTGCAGAAATTCTTCCGCTATTTACCCCCGTTGATTTGGATGTACTTCCTGCCGATGATATCTACGACAATAGGGATTATCCCACAAAGTTCTGATTTATATAGTTTCTTAAGTACATATATGCTGCCAGCAGGACTTCTGCTTTTAATGATTAGTACGAACGTGCCTGCTACATTCAAATTGGGCGGTAAGGCTGTGCTCGTATTTCTAGCCGGTACCATTGGGGTTGTCATTGGTGGTCCGCTTTCCTTTGCGTTATTCCAAGGTATCCTTCCTGAGGAGGCTTGGCGTGGTGTTGGCGCACTTGCGGGAAGCTGGATAGGTGGGTCTGCCAATATGGGCGCGATGATTGAAGCCTTCAATACACCAGAGGATATTCTAAGCCCGGTTATCCTAACTGATACGTTAGTAGGGATTAGCTGGATGGGTGTCATGATTGCCCTGGCTAACTACCAAGAGCGTTTTAACAAATGGAATGGCGCGGACAACTCTACTATTAAACGAGTAAATGAGGATATTGCTACAGATATTCAACAACATGCGAAGCCTCTTCAGCTTCCGCAGTTATTTGCAATCATTGCCCTTGGGTTTGCTGGGTCTTATCTCATTCGAATATTTGCAGATCAGTCCTTTATTCCAAAGACGGACGTGATGAGCACCTCCACCTGGACGTTCATTATCATTACTGCTGTTGGAATCGCTCTTTCCTTCACAAAGGTTCGTAATCTAGAGTATTATGGCGCCAGTAAAATAGGGTACTTAGGCATTTATTTATTCCTAACAGCTATAGGCTCACAGGCCAACCTAATGGATATCGTTCAGGCACCACAATTTATCCTTATGGGAATGGTGTGGCTTGCTATCCATATAATTTGTATTTTTGCAGCCGCCAGACTGTTGAAAGCACCGCTGTTCTTCGTAGCAGTAGGATCACAGGGTAACATTGGCGGAACAAGCTCTGCGCCAATTGTTGCTTCTGTATTCCAGCCAGCACTTGCTCCTGTTGGTCTCTTAATGGGGATTCTCGGAAATATTGTCGGCACCTATGCTGCATTACTATGCGGCCAACTCGCTCGCATGATTGCAGGCGGTTAATCGTTTAAATGAAAAAAGACTACTCTTCCAAGATAGGAAGGGTAGTCTTTTTTGTTTTCTCATCCACCTGAATCAGCTGTATTTTTATCCTTTGCATCCTATAATGTAAGCTGCGCTCCTATTACTAGAGCCTAGGTTATACTGGGACATTGATTTATACTGATTGGGCAGTGTTCGAGATGATTTCTTGTTCTACTAGCATTCTTCTGGATTCTTCGTCTGCTGGGTGGTAGCCTTTTTCAATTAGTTCTTTAATATGAATTTTGTTATAGATAAATGCAAAAACAATATCAGCAATAATACCGCCTATCCCAAACGTAAAGGAGCCAAGTACAGCTGCTGTTATAAACATGATTGCTGCCCATTTCAAATCTCCGCGGAATAATGCTGGAAAAAAGCCAAATAGAAGCGTTGTCCAGCTAAAGCCACACTTCACACGTTTGGTAATACCGCCATCGTTTGTCAAAGTTACCTTCATCTTGTCACATCCTAGATTGATAGTTAAAAAGGCATCCTATGCCAGGAACCATTTTTACCATGACAATATTACCATTAAAAGCTAATTATGTTAATTTATTTTTTTTATCATTTCATGTAAGCGCTATCTATTATTATGTTATGATATCCTCAAATCTGCTAATCTTCTAACTATTTCCAACTTACAGCATCAAAAGTCAGACTTATCTATCTTTGTAGCATTTCATGCTGGCAGGTCTATTCTATGAGTAAGAGAGGGGTATTAGATGTCGACTTATGGGAATCAGGTGCAGTTCAATGTGTATAGCACGATGCACAATCCAGATCCAGAAAGGCTTCCGAAGGTGTATGAGGAATGGGAAGAGCAGGCTCGTAAGGTATTGGCGGATGGGCCTTATTATTACGTAGCTGGTGGAGCTGGCGGAGAACAGACGATGCGAGATAATGTCTGTGCTTTTAAGGATTGGAAGATCGTACCGAGAATGCTTCGTAATGTGGAAGAGCGGGACATGTCCATAGAGTTATTTGGTAGGAAATACGCGTCTCCTTTATTAGTAGCACCAATTGGGGTCCAATCTATTATTCATCCTGATGGTGATGTTGGAACAGCTAAAGCAGCTGCGTCCCTTCATATTCCATATATTACGAGCTCAGCTTCCTCTCAAACGATGGAGGAGATAGCGGGGAATATCGATGCTTCTCCTAAATGGTTTCAGCTATATTGGAATAGGGATAGAGAGGTTACGAAAAGCTTCGTACGGCGGGCGGAAGCAGCTGGGTACGAAGCGATTGTAGTTACGCTGGATACTCCAATGATGGCTTGGAGAGAAAGGGATTTACAAAATGTGTACCTTCCTTTTCTACAAGGGGAAGGAATCGCTAACTATTTATCCGATCCCGCTTTTCGTAATGCATTGAGTGTGCCGCCTGAGGAGGATCCAAAAGGGGCTATTGCTCATTGGAGTAAAACGTTTGGAAATCCTGGTTTGACGTGGGAGGATATTGCCTTTTTACGAGAATTCACTAATCTGCCTATTCTATTAAAAGGCATTCTTCACCCAGAGGATGCGGCTTTAGCTGTAGAGTATAAAGTGGACGGTATTATTGTTTCCAACCACGGAGGTCGACAGGTGGATGGAGCTATTAGTGCGATAGAGGCTCTTCCTGGTGTATGTGAAGCTGTCCAGGGCAGAATATCTGTGCTAATGGATAGCGGCATCCGCAGAGGATCAGATGTTATTAAGGCGCTTGCTTTAGGAGCAGATGCAGTATTGGTTGGAAGACCGTGTATGTATGGCCTTGCCGTTGCAGGAGAACGAGGTGTATATGAAATATTACAAAATATGCTCGCAGATCTTGATATTACACTGGCATTAACAGGCTGCACCTCTGTTGGAGAGCTACAGGAATCGATGCTACAACAAATCACACCATAAAGGAAAAGCCAGAAAGGAAATGGTCCTTCTGGCTTTTTTCATTCCAGGTAGTTCATAACCTTTTTACTTCTCCCAAGCATTCTTTCCGTCTACAATAAAAGTAATAGAAAGCAATCGGCTTAAGGGGGAAGCTTTGGTGGTACATGTAGTTTGGTTGAAGCGAGATTTAAGGCTCCATGATCATAAACCGCTTGTAGAAGCATTGCGATATGGGGAGCCCATTTTACCTTTGTATGTAGCTGAACCTTCCATTTGGCAGGGAGGTGACTTATCCGAGCGACATTTCCATTTTGTGAAGGAAAGTTTGTCTGATTTACAGCACTCCTATGATGAGCGAGGAGGTAATCTGTTTGTAGCCATAGGCGAAATGGAGGACATGCTGAACATCTTGGAGGATGCTTTCGGAGATTTTACTATACATGTTCACGAAGAATATGGAACAGAGCAAACGAGGAATCGAAACGTACGGGTTTCTCGGTGGATGGAGGAGAAAGGGCTCTCCTTTATTGAATATCCTTCACTCGGAATACAGCAAGATACGAAGAAGTCCTTCAGGCAAAATTGGAGCGCTTATATGAAGGAAGAGCAGCTGCCTGTTCCAGAGAGAATTCACACAGTAGAGGAAGAGGACGTCCCATCCATCCTTTCCTCTAAAGTGGACAAGCTCAATCGATTATCCCCTAGCGGTACACGTATCAAATACGGTCAGCAGGGTGGGGAGTCGTTGGCTTTGGATGATTTACAAACCTTTTTGGAGGAGCGGTGCAGCCGGTATGAGACGGACCTGTCCAATCCTTTAGCTTCGTTTAATACCTGTAGCAGGCTGTCAGCGTACTTAGCGTGGGGGAATATTTCTATGCGACACGTGGTGCAGCGGACAAATGCTGCCATGACTGAGGATGGCAATCATACCAAGCAGCTAAAGGCATTTCGATCTCGTTTGTACTGGCATGGGCAATGTATGAAACAGCTCATGGAATATCCATCCCTTCCGACTAGTTCGGTTCAAAAAGAACTGGATGCTGTACGTAAAGAGTGGGAGGAAGAGACGTTTGAGCGGTGGTGCAAGGGAGAAACAGGAATCCCGATGATTGATGCAGCTATGCGCTCTCTCCTTAAAACGGGCTGGTTAAACGCTCGTTCAAGGGCTATGCTAGTATCTTTTATTTGCAATACGCTGCTCATGGATTGGAGGAGGCCTGCCCATTACCTAGCTCAACAGTTCTTAGATTACGAGCCTGCTATTCATTATAGCGAGATGCAGCGGCTAGCAGGTACGTTTGGGGAAGCAGAAGCGAGAATATATAATCCCATTCAGGAAGGCAAAAAGCATGATCCAGATGGTGCCTTTGTGCGTCGTTACGTACCTGTGTTAAAGGATGTGCCGAATAAATATGTGCATGAGCCTTGGAAATACGATGGTTTCTTTCACCTTCATTATGTAGAACCTGTCGTAGATGTGAAGAATGTAAATAAAGTCGCGAAACAAGTATTAAATAAGATGGATGGAAGGTCAAGAAGAGCCAAAGGAAATCAGCACAAGACAGAGAGGCGAGAGAAAGACGGGACGGAGCAGCTTTCATTTGGTTTATTGGAAGGAAGCGATGAGGAGGAGCAATCATGAAGAAAGAGGACCAGGTAAAGCTTTTTGATAAACAGGCGAAGCGGTACGCAAAGCGCAACTCACAGCATTCCTTTGATAAAACGTTAAGAGAGCAGCTGTTTCAGCATATATCAGGGGATATCTTAGAGGTATCAGTTGGAACAGGAACTAATTTTCCGTACTACCATCAGGCCGACTCCATCACGGCAGTTGATTTTAGTGAACGCATGCTGGAATATGCGAAGCTGGCAGCGGAAGAGAATGACCTGCCGGTGGAGCTCCACTTAGGGGACGTGGAACAAATGGATTTCCCTAGGAATCAATTTGATTGTGTCGTTTCGACGCTTTCTTTGTGCTCCTACCCTAATCCCGAACATGTGCTTAGCCAATTATCGAAATGGTGTAAGGAAGAGGGAAGCATTCTGTTATTAGAGCATGGTATGAGCTCTAATGCCCTGTACCGTTGGCTGCAGAACAGAGTGAATACATTTGTGAAAAAACGAGGGGGCTGCCACATGAATCGAGACATTATCGGGCTAGTAGAGGCAGCGCCTATGACTATTGATGATGCAGAGCATAGGAAGCTTGGTACAGTTCATCTTCTGTGGTGTACACCCAACCATAAGTAAGAGGGGGAGGCCTCTTTTCCCTAAGAGCCTCCCCTCTTACTTATTTACGGGTAGATACAGGGTCTAACTGTTTCTCCTTTACAGGCTTAAGCTTCATCTTCACTCGCATAGGTGTTACATCCATTCTGACGTTAATAGCGGCATAGCTTTCCTCTCCGTTTATTTTGCCCCAATAGCCTTTCGTCTCTTCCGTTTCAGTAAAGGTCACAGAAAATCCTTTTCCCCTTTTGTCACTAGTCAGGTTGAATCCTATGCCAGTTACTTCTTTAGAATCGCTATCTACAAGATCATAGGTGAGTGCTGTTTGAAGGGCATTACTTGCAAATATATCTGTATGAGTTGATGAAGCGGGATAGTAAGGGGATGTAATATATGATTTTTTCTCGTGTATGTCGTAAGTGTTTTCATCATAGTGATAGGTATCACCCGTTTCTAGATAACTAACCCGTACATTTCTCATAGCGAGAGGGAAATCTTTAGATGCTGTAGCATGACGCAGGTCGAAAATGGAGACCCCACTAGTCCCTTTCACCTCTATTGTACGGGACCCATAGTCGACTACCATCGCAGTATCTTCGTCTACTCCATAAGCTTCCTCCACACCAGTTTCTAACGCTCCAACCAGAAGACGGCCGAAACGACCTCGTTCTAAAAAGTGCTGGTCTACCAGTCCTTTTTCAAGAAAGCCTATTCCATCGGTTATAAAAACTCTGTTGTCTTCTGCATTACCATACGTGTCCTTATAGCTAACGCCATCAGAAAGGGCTCCTAGACTGCTTCCTGCTCCAATCATAGAAGAACTCATGATGGCAGCTCCAGCACTAGACCCGCCTAAAGTGGCTCCGTTTCTGTGAATATCTCTGATCGCACTGAGCGCTCGGGTATCTTCTTGATCGTTCGTTCGTAAGGTGGAAGTATAGTTCAATTGATTGCCTCCTACAAACCAAATGGCATCGTAGGAATGAATAGTACTGCTCACTGCTTTTTTAGTGGCGTTATCCTTCCACTTAGATTCATCCTCTTTCGTAGATGGGTCATCGTGAAGGGCAATTGGTATAATCTCCACGTTCTCTTCCTGTACTCCATAGGATAGGAAGTCATTCTTATAGGAAGAAGCGCTTTCTATTGGAGTGGAACTCGCTGTTGGCATAATACCAATTCGCAAGCTGTTTCGAGTCTTATCCCTGTTCTCCTCAGCCGAGGTTAAAAAGGCTTCATATACTTCTTTGTTATCTGGACTTAATGCTCCGCCAACGATGACAAGATGTCCTTTTGGTTGAGATGAAGAAGAATCAGCCGCTCCAGAATCAGGTATCAACGACACAAAGAGCATAACCACCATAACCCCAAAACTGACAGATCCCAATAAAATATTGCGCATGGAAAGCTTCCTATGTTTCATGTGAATCATCTCCTTTTTGTTATTAGCTCTGTTTAAGACCAATGCTGATAATAGATGGTTCCATATTATAAAGAAACAGTGGGAGACTTGGATTCGAGAGAATTTTTATTAGAAAAGACTCGACTTCAAGTCTTCCACATACGAGGACGCTATACAGAAAATATCTAGCATGAACAGAGCCTTCTCTATGAGAAAATCTCAGTAATATATGAATTAAAGAGACTTTCCTCTTTGTCATGCAAAAACAATGCCAATTCTAGAATGCTTAATTATAAGGGTTTCTGGTGAATTAAATGGTAAATAAGGACATAATTGGTTGTTTTAAAGCACCCTTTTCCAATCAATTGTCCTGATACGTTGTTCTTTTACAAGAAGAGCTAAAGGAGCTTGTCGATTCAGTAAGGAAATGTCGCGAAACACCCTCATCTTGTCATGTTAATAGAAGTATTCACTAGTTTTGTAGAAACGATTGATTATTCTGAAAATACCCGTATATTAATAGTTACACGAAATTATTCATTACATTTTCCTGAGGGAGGACAAGTTTCATGAAGATTCAATCTGTTTGGTATTCTATGTTAACGGTATTGTTTTCATTTGTTCCTAATGTTAAGAAGAGCGTTATCCTACTTCATGAGAACATACATAGAGTAGCACTGGATGCTACGGCGGTGGTGACAGGCACTGGAATCAATAGATGGCACGAACCGGAGGTAGAACCGGTCATGGAGCAAGCCTCTATGGAACCATTTCATCCATTCATTGGATTTCTTAATAGATGGAAGATGAGTAAGATTAGAAGTTTAGAACGATGGGGGAAAGAACGGCAAGGATTACGAATGATTGTGATGGGATCGGCGGAAACGGAAAATGCATGGCGGTTCCAAAACAAAGTGGGCTGGTTTGCTAGAGAGGTAGTTCCGAAAGATGCGGTGTTTGAGGCTGGCTGGTATTGGGATACGAGTTAGAGACTATGCACATGACGTATATGAAATAGAGAAAAAAATAGAAATGTCGAGCAAGGATGAAAGGGATAGCTTACCTAAGGAGAGAATCTGTGTGCAGGTGCATGTGGATAGCTCATTTAAATAAAAGAAATAAGTCTATCCCAAAGGGGAGTACGGGTAGTCCGAATGACGATTACGGAAATATTGTCAGTGGAGGGATGCGTATAAGCTCAACCACAGCATTTTATGATAGAAGAAGAGGAGGGGGTAAAACGAACAGAATACCTGAGGTTGGCAGGCCTCGATTACATCATTCGATATTTGCCGATAAGGGTTCTAATTCCTGGTAGAACCCTTATCGACCCTTTTTTACGATGCGCTTATTTCTGATCGGTCTTTTTTAGTTGAAATGGGTTCTTTTTTTGGGTTTTCTTTAAAAGTTTGCGAGCTTCTTTTTTTGTATTCATACCTATACACCGCCTACCATAAAATACGTTTCTATTAGGGTGGACAAAAATATCATTTCCTATACATACTTCTAGTAACTGTTTCATAGAGTCTAGTATAGACCAGGTTAAAGAAGGTGTAGGAATGAGAGAATATAGTAAACATGATATTTTGGGTCAGATGCTTCATATCCCCCGTGTTCATATGCATAGACATAAAAGGAAAGCATTCTATCAAACGATATTGGCTTCTTTGTCTAACAGTATTGATGTAACCGTTGCGGTTCCTTCTTTCGTATATGTAAGAGCACATATTCTGTGTGAGTATATTGAGGAGGAGTATGAGCTCTCGTTCACAGTGAATCAGCTAATCTGGCTTTTGTATAAGGAGTTCACGTCTCAATACTACAAGCGTAAGGATATTTGGAAGCTGTACCAATATATTTCCAATGCAGATTCCTCTCTTATTGAGGTGTACCACTATGGGAAGCTGGTGGATACGCACAAGCATTACCAGCCTCATGAAACCAAAACCATTCATTTAAGAGTGAACAAAAAGGAAGTACGGAACGGTGAAGCGCTGCTTGCTGAAATAGATGCTATTTATCCTAACCACATTATGTTTGAGGATATGATAGGGCAGCTGCTCATTAATTTTATGGAAATGACTACTACTCATTCATCTAGTGATCAGGTACACACACTGGTGAAAAAGGCAAACAAATACCTGTGAAGGATTGGTGAGTTTCATATGATAGATAAATCTACTGCACCTGAAACGGAAGGGAAGCAGGGAAAAAGGCTGGTTCCTTTAGTAAGAATTGGAGTCTACCTTAAGAATCGTATCGAGCTGTTATGCATGTTAGCGGCTTTATGCTTGACGGCCGTTGTTATTTCTCCGGTCATTCAATCCGTTTTATCCTATTTATATGGTGCAAGGATAATGGTTTACGTTATCAGTATCCCAGTTATGCTTATAGCGATGTATTATATACAACAGAAATGGTGTAAGTGGATAGCGGCTTTGGCTCTCCTGTTATGTGTAACAGCATTGTATGGTGATGTTTTTTCCATATTTAGTGCTCTTTCTTTATCCAATTGGGTAGCCTCTGATCAAACGACAACAACTATGATGGCTTGTGCATCTTTAGCATATACTAGCTTTATTGTTTTGTTATATTTTATGTGGAATAAAGTAATAGAAAAGGAATATATCAAAGCTTTACGCAATCATGTTGATCAAAAGATACGAAGAGAAGCTAATCTATAGCCGTTCGTTGGTTAACATAGCATCCTCTTCCTGAGAACCGGTAGCCTCTTTCACAAAGTCTGGATTATCGTATATTATTTTACCAATGTATAAATACCCCGCCATAACCGGTATGGTCAATCCCCAGTTTAACAGCTGCCGTAATACGATCCCCTTATCAAACGCCTCTACACCGTATTGTGAAATGAGCCAGGCCTTAATACTGGCTAAGATGATATTCTGTAACGCAAATGCGACAACAATCCAATTAAAGATAGGAAATAGCCGTTTGTGGAAAAATAATTTTTTATTGGTGCTTCGATCGTATCCCTGTAATTCCGTAAAATCGAGAGCGAAATATAAAGAGATTGGTTTTTTGAACGGTATAGTAAGAAGAAATAAAAGTGCAACAGCGTAAGAATAATAGACGTTATTCCATAGTAACCGTATGGCTGAGCCGGATAACACGTCCACTAATGTTCCGACGATTAGATTGGAAATCATGAATATGCCAAACACATTAACCTTTTTTAGTTCCTTAAATCGATAGATGGTATAAAAAATACCAGGAACAGAAGATAAGAGCATGGCATAGTAATCACCAATCATATCTCGCATTATATGCCAGATTGCGAGAGGAAATGCGACATAGAAAATGAGGTCAAGGACCACAAATTTGTTATTGTTCTTCAAAGTATCTACCACCTTTTTCCTTTACCATCATAGTACGTTCATTATAACGTATAGTTGCTAAAGTGGTGGTTTTTTTTGAACTCTATTTTTTTAGCAATTATTGCGTAGGAAATAATCCTAGGAGTATGAGAGAATATTAGTAGTATCTACGTGAAGGAGGAAGGATTGTTGAAGCAAATTATACAGGCTAACAAGGATCGATACATACAAGAATTGCAGGATTTCCTACGTATTCCGAGTATTTCTGCCATGGGGGAGCATCAAGACGATGTTAGAGCTGCAGCTGAATGGCTCGCAAACGCATTAGAGGGGATAGGCATGGAAAACGTGGAAATAGTGGAAACGAAGCGTCATCCTATTGTCTATGCAGATTGGTTACATGCAGAGGGTCAACCGACTGTGCTTGTATATGGACACTACGATGTGCAGCCGGCAGATCCAGTGGAGCTGTGGGATACTCCTGCTTTTGAGCCCGTAATTCGCAATCACAAGCTGTATGCTCGTGGTGCTACGGATGACAAGGGACAGCTCTTTTTGCATATAAAAGCATTGGAGACGTTAATGGAGCAATACGGCAAGCTTCCAGTGAATGTTAAATTCTGTGTGGAGGGGGAGGAGGAGATAGCCAGTCCTAATCTTCCACCATTTATTGAAGAGCATAAAGAGAAACTAGCAGCAGACGCAGTTCTCATTTCCGATACATCCTTTATTGAGGAAGGACAGCCAGCTATATGCACCTCTTTGCGCGGTGCGTTGGCCATGGAATTATCGGTGGAAACGGCTAATTCTGATCTGCATTCTGGTGTATATGGTGGTGGAGTGCCAAATGCGGTTCATAGTCTTGTAAAGCTATTAGACTCCTTTCATGATGACCAGGGTAAAATAGCAGTAGAAGGGTTTTATGAAGGCGTTCCAGAGCCGACGGAGGCATTGAAGGAAGAAGTCGCCAGCATTCCATTTCGTAAGGAGAAAACGAAGAAAGACCTTGCATTAGAGGAATACTTTGGAGAAGAAGGGTTTACCTTCCAGGAACGGACTGGTATCCGGCCAACGCTTGAAATAAATGGAGTCACAGGTGGCTTTCAGGGAGAGGGTATTAAAACTATTGTTCCTTCAAAGGCCAGCGCCAAAATCAGCTGCCGCTTAGTTGGAGAGCAAAATCCACAGAAAATATTTGAAGACATTAACCGACACATAGAGGCATACAAACCTGTGGGCGCCCGACTTTCGTTGCAGCAATCGGTGACAGCCAACCCTGTCACCCTTGATTCCAGTAATACTATGATACAAAAAGCAGCAGATGCATATGAGAAGGTGTATGGTGTTCGTCCGCTGTATCCAAAGGAAGGTGGATCGATTCCCATTGTCGAGGTCTTCTCGCGTGTATTACAATCACCTGTCGTATTAATGGGCTTTGGGCTGCCATCAGAGAACCTGCACGCACCGAATGAGCATTTCCACTTAGATAATTACTTGAACGGGATGGAAACGGTAGGAGAGTATTTGCTGTCATTGAACAAAGAATCATAGCTCTCCTATCAGCCTGCAGAAAACTGCTGTTTTTCTGCAGGCTTTTTTCATACCAAGAAAAATACTATCTTATCATTAAAGTCATATATTGCTTACTCTAGTAAAGAAGAAATATGGATAATTGGTGAACAAAACCCTTCTCAATGTGGTAGAAAGGACCCCCTTAAACAACACTCCTCTCCAAAACATTCTCATATATGAGTATATTCGACAAAATACCCTATAATTTTTCAGAAATTTGCGAAGAAAATAAATTGTTCATTGCTGTAAGGTTTTTTATAATGAAAGTATCTAGTAGTTTTTGTACAAAATTTGATACAAAGTAAGGAGTTGTCCATGTGGTAGTTAATACAGCATTTGAACATGATGTGTATTTGTTTCATCAAGGAAATCTTCGCTACAGCTATAAGATGCTAGGTGCCCACCCTGCATCAGAGGACGGGGTAGAGGGTGTCCGATTTGCAGTTTGGGCTCCTAATGCCGTGCAGGTAAGTGTTGTCGGTGACTTTAATCAATGGGACGGAAGAGAGCACCCTATGACAAAGCTGAACGACAACGGTATCTGGTACACATTCATACCAAATCTGGAAAAAGGTACGATGTATAAGTACGAAATCCTGACCAAACATGGTCATCTGTCTTTGAAAGCAGATCCTTACGCTTTCTCTAATGAATTGCGTCCTAACACAGCTTCTGTTGTGTATCCTCTTGAGCAATATGAGTGGAGTGACGACGAATGGATGAAGCAAAGGGAATCTACTAATGTATATGAATCTCCCATGTCTATCTATGAATTGCATCTAGGTTCTTGGAAATTCATCGAGGAGGAAGTGTTTTATACATATAGAGAATATGCAGATATGGTTATTCCATATGTTAAAGACTTAGGATATACCCATATTGAGCTTCTCCCGTTAACAGAGCATCCATTTGATCGCTCCTGGGGCTATCAGGCGACAGGATACTACGGTGTCACGTCCAGATATGGCACACCGGATGATTTCCGTTATTTTGTAGACAAATGTCACAATTATGGAATCGGTGTCATATTAGATTGGGTACCTGGTCATTTCTGTAAGGATCAGCATGGGTTAAGACGATTCGATGGAGAACCATTGTACGAATATGACAATCCAGCCAAAGCAGAGAAAACACAGTGGGGAACCTTAACGTTTGATTTTGGCAGGAATGAAGTACAAAGCTTTTTGATTTCTAACGCTATATATTGGTTGAAGGAATATCACTTAGATGGCTTACGAGTAGATGCCGTTGCCAGCATGATTTACCTCGACTTCGGGAAAGAAGGCGGCGATTGGGAACCGAATCAATATGGAGGCCGAGAGAATTTAGAGGCAGTAGATTTTATCAAAAAGATGAATGAGGCTATTTTTGAAGAGTGTCCTAATGTATTAATGATGGCTGAAGAGTCCACTTCCTGGCCACTAGTAAGCGCCCCTACTTATATTGGCGGTCTGGGATTTAACTATAAATGGAACATGGGTTGGATGAATGACATGTTGAAATACATGGAGATGGATCCAATTCACCGCAAATATCACCACAATCTTATTACCTTTTCCATGTTTTACGCTTTTTCAGAAAATTTTGTTCTGCCGATATCCCATGATGAAGTAGTACATGGGAAGAAGTCATTACTTAATAAAATGCCAGGCGATTATTGGCAGAAGTTTGCTAACCTTAGAGCATTCCTTGCATTCATGTTCGCTCACCCCGGTAAGAAATTATTGTTCATGGGCTCTGAGTTTGGTCAATTTGACGAATGGAAGGACCTGGAGGATTTGGATTGGGAGCTGTTGGAGTATGACTCTCACGCTTCTACGCTGAATTATGTAAGACAGCTGCATCAGTTTTATAGAGACATGCCTTCCCTTTGGGAGATGGATCACGAGCATGAGGGATTTGAATGGATCGATCCACATAATTACGAGCAGAGCATAGTATCCTTTGTACGTAATAGTAAATCATTTACAGACCAATTAGTTATTGTCTGTAATTTCACCCCGGAGGTGTATCACAACTATAAAGTGGGTGTTCCCATGGATGGAACCTATGAGGAAATATTCTCGAGTGATTCCGAGCATTTTGGTGGCTCAGGCCAAAGGAATGGAGCTCCGATGACTACCATTCCTGAACCTTGGCAAGGTAGAGATCAACATATCCAGATGACCATCCCACCTTTAGCCGTGAGTTTCTTAAAACGAACTTCTTCATCATCATAAAGGAGGAAAATGGATGTTACAAAAAGAATGTGTTGCAATGCTTTTAGCGGGTGGACAAGGCACAAGGTTGAAATCTCTGACCAAGAAAATTGCCAAGCCGGCAGTTTATTTTGGCGGGAAGTATCGAATTATTGATTTTCCCTTGAGTAATTGTACAAATTCAGGAATAGATACAGTAGGGGTGCTGACCCAATATGAACCGTTAATTTTAAACGATTATATTGGAATAGGGTCACCGTGGGATCTGGATAGAAAATATGGCGGTGTATCGGTACTTCCCCCATTTATGCAGTCAGATGGAGGGGACTGGTATTCTGGAACGGCGAATGCTATATACCGAAACCTGCAATTTCTTGATCAGTATAACCCAGAGCATGTACTGGTTTTGTCCGGAGATCACATATACAAAATGGACTATGAGGAAATGCTTGATTACCATAAAGAAGCTAACGCAGACGTAACTATCTCTGTCATTGAAGTACCGTGGCATGAAGCGAGTCGATTCGGTATTATGAATACAGATGACAGTGGGAAGATTATTGATTTTGAAGAAAAGCCGGCCTATCCTTCTAGCAATCTTGCATCCATGGGAGTTTACATTTTTAAATGGGACTTACTGAAGCAATATTTACTGGAAGACAACGAAAATTCTCAATCCTCCCATGATTTTGGGAAAGATATTATCCCGAAATTTTTGAATAATAAGAAAAATCTCATGGCTTATACATTTGCAGGGTACTGGAAGGATGTTGGAACGGTGGATAGTTTATGGGAAGCTAACATGGACTTATTGAGTGAATCCCCAGAGTTAAATTTGAATGACTACTCCTGGCAAATTTATTCGAAAAACCCAAATCAGCCAGCTCAATATATTTCCCCAAGAGCATCTGTCCGGAATGCGTTGATTAATGAAGGGTGCAGAATATACGGAACCATTGATACTTCCGTCGTCTTTTATGGCGTTACGGTAGAAGAAGGTTCAATAGTGAAAGATTCTGTCATCATGCCGAATGTGAAAATCGGTAAGAACGTACAAATCTACCGTTCGCTCATAGCAGAAGGCAGTGTAATAGAAGATAACGCCGTCATCGGGAATCCTGCTTCAGAAAGTGATATTACCCTTCACGCTGAGGAAGGAAGCTTTATGGCGGAGAGTTATGCTATATCTAATTAACAGGGAGGACACTATGGATCGTATTGCTGGCATTATAAACTTAGATCATGAACAGGATTTATTAGACGAACTAACCTATTTTCGTTGTGGAGCAGCAGTTCCATTTGCGGGAAGATATCGGATGATAGATTTCGCGATATCCAATATGACTAATTCGAGAATAGAATCCATTGCTGTTTTCGCTCGTCGCAAGTATCGCTCCTTGCTCGATCATCTAGAGCAAGGAAAAGCATGGGATCTTGATCGAAAGCGAGGCGGGCTGTTTGTATTACCTCCAGATTGGAATGACCCAACAGATATTTCAAGAGGAGACCTACAGCATTTCCACAATAATATGGATTTTATTAATCGCGCCTATGCCGATTATATTTTAGTAAGCGGGTCCCAGCATGTATGTAACATTAACTTCCAGGAGGTGCTTGAAGAGCATAAAGCCTCTGGAGCAAACGTAACGGTTATTTATAAAAAGGTAAACGAGCTGCTGCCGGAGCATGCTTTGGCTCAGAAGCTCACTATTGATGAAGACAATCGGGTGTCGGATATACACAATGACCATAAAAGTAAAGACGTCTTTATGGATATGTATATACTGCACAAACAATATTTACTGGAATTGATTGAAGACGGGATTGCTCATGGCTGCTCTCACCTTTTTGCCGAGGGAATTAAGGCCAAGCTGCCAGACGTGCATATGCATGCTTATGAATATAAAGGAGTTCATGCACTTGTGAACTCTGTGGAGAGTTACTTCCGTAATAGCAGAGCATTGTTGGATCCAGAGAAGCATGATGATTTGTTTAAGGAAGATTTTCCGATTTATACAAAGGTGAAAAACGAAGCTCCGTCGAAGTATTTACAAGATTCCAATGTAAAAAATACGTTAGTTGCTAATGGATGTATCATTCAAGGTGATGTAGAGGATAGCATTCTTTTCCGAGGTGTGAAGATAGGGAAAGGGGCCGTTATTAAAAATTCCATTATTATGCAGCGCTGTGAGATAGCCGATCATGCGGTGCTCGACAACGTCATCATTGATAAGGATTGTCGTATTTCAGAAGGACGTACCTTAATTGGAGCGCCGGAAAAGCCGTTTGTGCTGGCTAAACGAAAAACAATGTAAGACTTGTATAAGGGCTGTCAGACCAAGCATATCGGCAGCCCTTTTTCATTCATATAACATTTCTTTTAAAGGAGTGGAGAAAGTGAAAGTACTAATGATAGGTTCAGAATGTACGCCCTTTATTAAAACTGGTGGTCTAGCAGATGTTCTTGGTTCGCTGCCTGCTGAGCTAAGAGATCAAGGGGTAGAGGTACGAGTGGTATTGCCAAAATACGAGAATATGAGTGATGAATGGAAAGACCAATTGACGCTATTACATATACTGAATGTGCAGATGGGATGGCGCAATCAGTACGCAGGAATAGAGTATATAGAGCATGATGGGATTACATTTTATTTCGTAGATAACGAGTATTACTTCAAACGCTCTAATCTGTATGGATTCGGTGATGAAGCAGAGCGCTTTGTCTTTTTTAATCGGGCTGTAATGAATTTGGTGAATGAAATGGAATGGATTCCAAATGTGCTGCACTGTCATGATTGGCAGGCTGGTTTGATTCCTGTATTTCTGCATACGCATTATGCAGACAATCCTAAGTTTTCCCATATGAAGACGATATTCACCATTCACAATTTAAAATACCAAGGAATTTATCCGCAATCCGTATTACATGACTTAATGGACCTCGATGAGGGTATAATGACTGAAGACGGACTGGAGTTCTTCGGCAACATTAATTTCATGAAGGGTGCTTTGAATTACGCTGATTACATCACGACTGTAAGTGAGACATATGCTAAAGAGATTCAAACACCGTATTATGGAGAGAATTTAGATGGGGTTTTGCGTAAAAGAGATCAGGATCTGACTGGAATCGTGAACGGCATTAATGTGAAAGACTATAACCCTTTAAAAGATGCGGCCTTGGCCTATCCTTACCGCAGCTCGCTTACGAAGAAAGCACAAAATAAAATGTGGCTGCAAGAGAGGCTGGGATTGCCTGTACAGAAGGATGTACCGATGATTGGAATTGTTTCCCGTTTAGTGGAGCAAAAAGGGTTTGACCTTATTGGTAGAATTCTAGATGATCTATTGTACAACGATGATGTTCAGGTAGTCGTACTCGGTACGGGAGAATACCATTATGAGCAAATGCTGCTCTGGTCTCAGGATCGAAATCCGACAAAAATGTCTACTAATATTACGTTCTCTGATGATTTATCCAGACAGATTTATGCAGCTAGTGACATGTTCCTCATGCCCTCCAGATTTGAGCCATGTGGAATAGGACAACTATTAGCCTTACGCTATTTAGCTGTACCTATCGTAAGGGAAACTGGCGGTTTAGTAGATACCGTAAAGCCCTACGATGAAATAACAGAAGAGGGCAATGGGTTTACGTTTGATCATTACAATGCGCATGACATGTTATATACCATAAGAAGAGCAATTGATATGTACCATGACACCCCTTCATGGAAGCAGTTAGTGAAGAACATAATCCAGAGTCAATTCTCATGGGAGCATTCCGCTATACAATATAAAGAATTGTATGAAGCAGTTCAACAAGAGACTGTACTGAAGTAGTGGAGTGTGGATTGGAGGCTATGGAATGTTCAGCGATAAGAAGGAATTTAAGCAAGCATTTTCTAGGAAACTACGAACTGAACTAGGCAAGGAAGTCCATGTAGCTACGGATTTGGATGCATACCGATCCCTTTCGTCGCTGGTACAAGACGAAATCTTGGAGTCATGGAAGGAGAACTACGAGCAGAAGCATGCTCAAGCTCCTAAACAAATGTACTATTTTTCAATGGAATTTCTAATGGGACGTCTACTAGGTAATAACCTATTAAATATGCAGGTGCTAGAGATGGTAGAGGAAGGTCTGAACGAATTAGGCTTCTCGCTATCTAAAATAGAAGATAACGAAACAGATGCAGGGTTAGGAAATGGTGGATTAGGCCGACTCGCTGCTTGTTTTCTTGATTCTCTCGCTTCCCTTGGGATGGCTGGACATGGTATGGGGCTTCGGTATAGGTATGGTATGTTTGACCAGAGGATTGTAAAGGGTCATCAAGTAGAAGTGCCGGATTTATGGCTTAATCATGGCTTCGCATGGGAAGTAAGAAGACCGGAAGAAGCGATTGAAGTAACCTTTGGAGGGTATGTGAATTCTAAGAAAGGGAAGGATGGTAATCTTCATTTCTCTCATCAGGGCTATGAAACACTGCGAGCGGTCCCTTACGACGTACCGGTAGTCGGGTACGAAGGGGAAACCATCAATACACTGAGGCTTTGGTCTGCTGAACCGAGTGAACAGGACATCCTTCATCTTGCAGCTAAATACGATGACTATCATAATATGCTCCACCATCAACGAAAACTGGAGTCTATTTCTGATTTCCTTTATCCTGATGACTCCACTGAGGAAGGAAAGCAGCTACGGTTAAAGCAAGAGTATTTTCTTGTATCCGCAGGAGTTCAGCATGCGGTTAGACAATTTGAGCAACAAGACCTGCCTTATCAAGAGCTTCCGAAGAAATTTGCCTTCCACATCAACGATACACATCCTGCCCTTGTAATACCAGAATTAATGCGCATTTTATTAGATGAAAAGCAATTAGGCTGGAAGGAAGCGTGGGATATTACCACTGCTGCAGTCTCTTATACCAACCATACTACTCTTAGTGAAGCACTGGAAACGTGGCCAGTTGATATGGTCCGTAATTTAATGCCCCGGATATGTATGATTATTGAAGAAATCAATGAACGCTTTTGTAAATCCTTGTGGAAATCCTATCCTGAGGACTTTGAGCGTATTGCCCATCTAGCTATTGTAGCGGATGGACAGGTAAAAATGGCCCACTTGTCTGTAGTAGGAAGCCACAGTGTGAATGGAGTTGCTAACCTTCACACAGAAATATTAAAGAAGCGCGAAATGAAGGTTTTCTATGAAACCTTTCCTGAGAAGTTTAACAATAAGACAAACGGCATTACCCACCGCAGATGGCTAATGCATGCTAATAAGCCATTATCCCATATTATATCGGAGGCCATCGGTAGTGGATGGAAGGAGAACCCTGCTGAGCTGAAGCAATTAATGCAGTTCCGGGATGACAGTGTAATGCTTGATAGCATTCATCGCGTCAAACAGCAAAACAAGGAACATTTTTCTGATTGGCTATATAAAGACTGCGGTATTCTAGTAGATCCTGAATCACTGTTTGATGTCCACATTAAGCGCCTGCACGGCTATAAACGGCAATTGTTAAATGCTCTGCATATCTTACATTTATACAATGAAATTAAATCTAATCGGGATTTTGATTTAACACCTAGAACGTTTTTCTTTGGAGCAAAGGCAGCACCGGGGTATTATTTTGCAAAGAAGGTAATCAAGCTTATTAATACGATTGCTGATGTAGTGAATCATGATCCAGATGTTCAGGATAAGCTGAAGGTCGTTTTCCTCGAGAATTACTCCGTATCCTTGGCGGAGAAGATTATTCCTGCAGCCAATATTAGTGAACAAATCTCTACTGCTAGTAAGGAAGCATCCGGTACGGGCAACATGAAGCTCATGATGAATGGTGCTGTCACGGTTGGAACGATGGATGGAGCGAACATCGAGATTTATGAGCAGGTAGGCGAAGAGAATATTTATACCTTTGGACTGCGTCCGGAGGAAGTATTGAAAATATATCAGGATGGAGGATACCTATCCAAAGACGTGTACGAGCAAGAGGAACGTGTACGTAAGGCGGTCGATCAGCTGGTGCATTACAGCCCAATAACGAAAGGTGATAAAGAGTTTAGGGATATTTATGATGCACTTCTGCTCCATAATGATGAGTATTTCGTGTTAAAGGATATGCCTGATTACATCCGAGCTCAGCAGAAAATAAGTGAAGATTATCAACAAACAAGACAGTGGAGTCAGAAGAGTTTAGCCAATATTGCCCAATCAGGCTTGTTTTCTAGTGATCGTACTATTAAGGAATATGCTGATGATATATGGGGACTCGCATCCCTTAAAACGTTAACCTAAATAAAGGAGGGGTCCTGTGAAGCAGCAAGACATGTATCATAACAGCTTTGAGAAGAAATACCGTAATCCTTTTGGAGCGGCACCGAAAGGATCACATGTAGCCCTGCTCCTTGATATTCATCAACGGCATCAAATCCATCAAGTACTCCTGCATTACATTTATGATCGTACCAATGAAGAAGTAAAGGCAGAGATGACATTTTCTCAAGAAGTCAACCAGTATAACAGTTATGTTGTAGAGCTTGAGATGCCAGAGGAGCCCCAGCTAATTTGGTATTATTTTGAAATTCAAACAGAGGAAGGCAGTTTGTTTTATGGGCGAATAGGTGTAGAAGAGAGTGGAGAAGGGCGTTTATATGACCATGTCCCACCTTCCTGGCAAATTACTGTGTATGATGCAGAATACGACACCCCTTCATGGTGGAAGAATGCGATTATGTATCAAATATTCCCCGATCGCTTTCATGTTGGAGGGACAGTCGAGCCTAAGCTGGCCCCTCCGACTAGTCTTATGCATTCCCATTGGGAGAACGATCCTATTTATATTCGTAATGAGAGCGGAGATGTAGTCAGGTGGGATTTCTTTGGCGGCAATCTTCAGGGTATCACGGAGAAATTAGATTATATCCAATCTCTGGGTGTAACGGTCTTGTATGTAAACCCGATCTTTGAAGCGGAGAGTAATCATCGGTACGATACAGGTGACTATCATAAAATTGACCGATTGCTCGGTTCAAAAGAGGATTTTGAAAAACTGGTGTCCGAAGCGAAGAAACGCAATATGGAAGTGATGCTCGACGGTGTATTTAGTCACACTGGTAGTAATAGTATTTATTTTAATAGGAAAGGCCAGTACGATTCCTTAGGTGCTTATCAGTCAAAGCAGTCACCGTATTATGATTGGTACACTTTTTATGATTTTCCTAATGAATATGAGGCATGGTGGGGGATTGGCACCTTACCAACGCTTAATAAAGAGAATGAAAGCTATCAACGCTTTTTAGTGCATGATGAAGATAGTGTCATTCAACACTGGCAGCGTAGAGGGATAAATCATTGGCGTTTAGATGTCGCAGATGAACTGACAGATGACCTCATAAGGCAAATTTATACGCAATTAAAGCAGCATAATAAAGATAGCGTCCTCCTAGGAGAAGTGTGGGAAGATGCTTCCAATAAAACGGCCTATGGCATGAGGAGAGATTATTTCCTTGGAGGAGTACTCGATTCAGTGATGAATTATCCTCTAAGACGACTCATGCTCGATTTTGTAAAAGGGGATATTGACTCCTTATTTCTGCAGCGTAGAGTTCTTACCCTTGCTGAACACTATCCGAAGCCTTATTTTTATGGATTAATGAACTTGTTATCAAGCCATGACGTAGCAAGAGCTTGGACCATGGTTCAGTCCTTCCTTCCTCAGGATATAGGAGGACCGAATGTAGATCGCATTATTCGAAAGCAAATTAAAGGGCTGAGTTTATGGTTATATACCTTTCCTGGAGTCCCGTCCCTTTACTACGGTGATGAAGCTGGAGTAACGGGGGAGGATGATCCAGATAACCGGAAACCATACCCATGGGGCAGAGAAGACGAGGACTTGCTCGAGTGGTATAGAAGGATTGGGGAATGGAGAACGGCTCACCCTGTTCTACGCACCGGCTCTCTGATTACCCATGCCCCGGACAAAGAAGTGTTTGGCTTTGAGCGATTTATCCATAACGGTACAGATGAATTTGGTAATAAGGCAGAAAATGAGCATATGTTATTCCTGTTTAACCGCCATTTAAAGGAAGAGCGTGTTGTTGCCCTTCCTATTCGTAAAGGGGAATGGGAGCATATGACGAATGGCGAAATCATTCGAACTAGAAAAGGAAAGCTGACACTCACGCTAGAGCCAGGGGAAAGTATTTTGTTAAAACACAATTCATCTTAATGGCAACACTACCCTCAAGGTGAACTCAAACTTGAGGGTTTTTCTGCATCATTAGGAAGCGTTTACATATAGCCGGGACAATGGTACCATGGAAGGGATAATGCACAATGGATTACATCGTATAATGACTTCTGTAGAGGTGAAGCATATGAAAGAAAAGCTGTGGCTTGTTATGATCGTTATCGTGTTTGTTTTAGCTGGATGTACGAATACCCCTCAGTCTGACGCCGAGAGTAAGAAAATGACCCTCCATTCTCCCTCTTCCATGGAAAAATCTCAGATACACTATGCTACAATATCTACTGCAACTTTGTCTGCCATCGGAGATGTACTTATTCATGATACAGTTTATAATGATGCCAAAACAGACCAGGGCTACAATTTCACCCCTATTTTCCAGGGTGTTAAATCCCATCTGGAACAAGCTGATATTACTGTGGCTAACTCGGAAAGTATTATCGGTGGAACCGAGATTGGGGTTTCTTCCTATCCGACCTTCAACAGCCCTACAGAGGTAGGCGATGCAATGAAGAAGGTGGGGGTAGATGTGGTGTCTATGGCAAATAACCATACACTGGACCAAGGCATAATAGGTATTCAAAATGCCATAGAACACTGGGACCGGCTTGGAGTTGCTTATGCAGGAGCTGCTTTATCAGAGGACGAAGCTAAGAACATCTGCACGGTTACCAAGCATGATATTACCTTCTCTTTTCTCTCGTTTACATACGGAACAAACGGAATTCCAACACCAACCGGACAGGACTTTCTAGTTAATCGAATAGACAGAGACAAGATTACCTCAGACATCTCCCGAGCCAAAAAAATATCAGATGTGGTCGTACTCAGCCTTCATTTTGGAAATGAGTACGAACGAATGCCGAGTGCTGAACAACGCGAATTGGCTCACTTTGCAGCTGAGCAGGGAGCGGATATTATCCTCGGGCACCATCCTCATGTACTCCAGCCGCCAGAATGGGTGCAGACAAGTGATAATCGACAAGCATTTGTGGCCTATTCCTTGGGCAATTTTCTTTCTGGTCAAGAAAACCTCTATCGGCGAATCGGTGGAATTATGAATATTAAGGTGGAAAAACAAACGACAGCCTTGGGGTCATCCATTTCAATAGCCAAGCCTTCCTTCGTTCCAACCTATGTTACATCTGAACGAGCAGGAAACTACGCTATTAAACCGTTGAAAGAAATCAATGACACCTACTACCAACATATAAAACAGCATATGAGAACATGGATACCAGACTTGAGCTTCGCTTATTAAGGAGATCCATAAAAAAAGAGCGGGGGATTCCCGCTCTTTTATAGTTCATACTTCTTTTCATTCTTTTTAGGTACTAGTAATATCTCGTTGTTTTGATTGTCTAACTGCCATTTGTCCTGAGCTTTATCATACACGAACGTCAAGACGACTGTAAAAATACCAAGCCCATCCTCCCTGTTGCTATACAGTGAAGTAGCGTCGTCAGTATTTTTTATATGGTATTCCGCATTTACTTTTAGCTCATAATGACCCTTACCTTCATTCCAGCTTGGCTTTTGAATGGTGGTCATATCATAATAAGCAAAGGCAGGCTCCCCTTCTAATGGATCCTTTTCCTGTTTGCGCTCCGAAATTTCCTTTTCTAATTCTGTAATATAGTTTTCTGTCACATCGTCTTTCACTTCAGAGGAATCAAAGGTTTGTAAAGCAGTCAATCTCTGCTTTAGGACGGTGTTGGCCTTTTCCATCATGGCTGCTTTTGTTTTTTCTTCTAGAGGAGAAAACTCTTCAAAGCTTTCCTTATCCTCCTCAATGGGCATAGGTTCACTTGCCACAACCCCCCATGGAAATTCCTTTTCTATATGCATGGTCATCTTCCCGTCTGTTCGAAGCGGACCTACTTCTGTTGAATCTTCATCGTTCAACACTACATCTGTTTTCTCTTCATTTATGTATAGGGATGTTTCTTTATAAGGGGCTACCATAAATACCGACTCTAACGGAAAGTCAAATTCTATGACTTCCTGCTCCATTTCCATTTGGTAAAGCGTAACCTCTTTGCTTTCTTTAATGGCAGATACATTGCTTGGCGTAGTATTTTTCACCTCATATGTTCCAGGTCCTAAAGGCCCATAGGTGAGCTTCTCTCCGTTCTTCTCACTTGGCTTTATTTCCTCGTCGTCAATCGTTATGGTACTATCCCCTGTCGCTGCTTTAACGACTAGCAGCGCTGGTGAAATAAGCAATTGATAGTCCTTAAAAAACACATACTTGTTGCCATCCTCTTGTAAATTAAAAAAACCATAGCTGTAGCCAGGCACAGGACTGACTTCCGTATCTGCTGCCTCTAATTTGGTTGCACGCTCTGAAAGGACAGAGAGGAGTGAATCTAATTTGCGGGGGTTTTCCTGGAAGAAGGTAATGAGGCGATCTGCTTCCTTTTTCGTGAAATCCCAATTATCAGCAGATGAATCCACTAAATCAACAAGCTTCTGACTATCCTCGTTACGAATGGCATCCTCGAGCTGATCGACCTGAGATTGTGCTGCAGATGCAGAGCTGACATACCCAGAAAGCTGAACGATTAAGACTATACCTAACACTCCTGCTATAACAAGAGACCATAATTTTTTAGACTTCACACTTTCCCCTCCATTTCTAAGAAAACTGTACTATAGTTTCCCTGAATATGGTAGGGAACTATTGTATTAGGAAAAAAGTTCCCTTTTTTAGGTTTTACAAACCAAATATTTACTTAATGATGGGTTTTTGTTAAGTTTTTCAGGGTAAAGAAAGAAATATGACGGATTTAGTACAATTTAAGAATTTTGACTTATTGCAAGAAGAACAGATGAGATGGAAAGGAAAGAGTGTGCATGAAGAAGGTTAGTTTAGTCGTACTGGAAAAAGACCCAACCTACATGGAGTTCATCTCCCACTATATTCGCACTACTGAGATGAAAGATAAGATTGACCTTAAAATGTTCACAGAACCGTCCTCTTTTAAGCGGTTCATGACCAACCACCCGGAAGTAAATATAACCCTCATGTCAGAGGAGCTGTTGGAGGATTGGGAGCTAGACTGGGTACAGAATGTTTGTGATATGGTGGTGCTTCTACAAGAAAAAGTCGTACATAGACCAGCATATCGAACGCAATTTAAATTCCAGCCTGCAGATCAGCTACTATCAGCCGTCTTGTCTCATTTCTTTGATGAGTATGGAACACACATAACGAAAGGGAACCATAAAACAAAGGTGCTCAGTGTATATTCACCTATGGGCGGTGTTGGGAAAACCACTCTATCGGTAAATGCAAGCAGACATCTGGCTCTTTTAGGGTATAAGGTGTTCTATTTTAACTTGGAACTCTTCAACAGCACGTCTTTGTTTTTCCAATCTCCAGAAGACGAATACACTCAGCAGCTATTTTATTACGCCAAGTCTAAGCCCGACGTATTACCCTCCAAGTTACATCACTTAATTAAGCAAGATGCTTATAACCAGGTAGATTATTTTGATTTAGCAGTTAATCCCGAGGAAATGGAAGCATGGACTGGGGAAGAATTTAGAGTAGTGTTGCAGGCTTTATTGCAATCTGGACATTATGATTTTATTGTCCTTGATTTAGATACGTCCATAAAAAATTTCACAAAAGAAGCAATTAAGGTTTGCGATTCTGTATTATGGGTATTAACTAATGATGTAAAAACATTCCATAAATCGCATTATTTCCTATCCTATTTCGACAAACTAATGGACGCAGAGCTGGATATTAGGGAGAAAACCTTCTTTTTGATGAATGGGTATGTTGGTAACCTTCCCAAAGAGTACGAGCGCTTCGATGTACCCGTACACGTTCAGCTCCCAAAGGTAGATGAATGGGAATACCTAACTTCTGGACGAGACGTCACGACGAAAAGCATACTTCCTAAACACTTTATTCAACTCCTTGTAGAAGATGATGTAAGGGATGGTGTCAAGCTTGGTTGAAGACCATGTGGTAAAGCAGTTAATTTTAGATCTACGTGAAACATTAGATTTAATGCATTCTATTCCTAATGAGGAGCTTATCGAATACATAGAGCAAGCTGTGTTCCAATACGCTCAGGATAACTATTTGCGGTCTGATCAGATGGAGTGGCTGGTGGAAAGGATTTTTAATGCTTTTCGAGGATACGATGTCCTCCAGCCTCTCATCGATGATGAAACCATCACGGAAATCATGGTGAATAACCATAAAGAAATTTTTATTGAACGTCATGGAGAAACGACAAAAATGCCAACAGCTTTTGAAAGTGAACAGAAGCTAGAGGACATTATCCAAGCCATCGTGTCGAAGGTGGACCGGGTCGTTAATGAATCCTCACCAATTGTGGATGCCCGGTTACAGGACGGCTCTCGTGTCAATGTCGTTTTACCTCCTATTGCGCTAGCTGGACCAGTCATGACTATTCGTAAGTTCCCTGCCAAGCCGTTGACCATTGAGGATATGATATCCTTTGGGTCTATTTCCGAAGAAGCTGCTGACTTTCTAAAAAGCCTTGTTCAGTCACAGTATAATATCTTTATTGGTGGAGGAACGGGATCTGGGAAAACGACCTTCCTTAATGTGCTGTCGAATTTCGTTCCTGAGCAAGAGCGGATTATTACGATTGAAGACTCGGCAGAGCTTCAAATACATAATGTTCCGAACCTGGTCAGTATGGAAACTAGAAATGCTAACACAGAAGGTAAAGGGGAAATAAACATCCGTGACTTAATCAAGACCTCGCTCCGTATGCGTCCCAATCGGATTATTGTCGGAGAGGTGCGTGGAGCTGAGGCGCTAGATATGCTTCAAGCCATGAATACAGGTCACGATGGGTCCATTTCTACCGGCCACGCAAACTCCACCAAGGATATGCTTAGTCGTCTGGAAACAATGGTTCTAAGCGGTGCGAGTTTACCGGTAGAAGTAATCCGAAAGCAGATCAGCTCGGCAATTGATATTATGATTCACCTTGCCAGGCTTAGGGACCATTCCAGGAAGGTAGTCGCCATTAGTGAGATGATAGGCGTAGAAAATGGTGAAATACAGCTGAATCCACTATTTGAATTCGAAGAAGAAGGGGAGCAGGAGGATGGCACTATCATTGGAACATTAAAGCCTACAGGCAACCCTCTTCACAATAAAACCAAGTTAGACTTAGCAGGCGTATCCCTCGCACAATAGACAGAAATGAGGTGAAAGCATGACGGATATTCTGTTGATCTTTATGTTAGTAGGCCTTGTTGGCGCATATGTATTTCTTGTTTCCAAGCGAAAACGTTCTGAACAACAGCAGCAGGATGACCAGGTGAAGGCAGAAGAAGAAAAGCAACGCAAGAAGGAAAAACGATTTGCGGCAATCTATTATTCTATCGACAAGATTAAACAAAAGGAAGATGAATATAGCGGTCACCTGATTGATTATTCCAAGTATAAGCTAAACAAGAAAGAATTTATCCTCTACGGTGGCGGCGCTTGTATCGTCCTTGCCTTACTTGGTCAACTATTTTATGAAAGCTGGATTATGGCTATTCTACTTGGCTTTCTAGGGCTAGTGTACCCGTATCTCCAAAAGAAAAAACTATTACAAAAAAGAAAAGATAAGCTAAGTGTGCAATTTAAGGAGGCTATTGCTAGTTTATCCTCCTCGTTGGCTGCAGGCAGATCGATTGAAAATAGTTTTATAGAAGTAGTAAATGATCTGAAATTACTATACCCTGATCCGAATACATATATTATCCACGAATTTGAAGTAATCAATCGTCGTGTGGAAAATGGTGAAACTATTGAACGCGCCATTGAAGACTTCAGTAGAAGATCAGATGTGGAGGATATCAGGAATTTTGCTGATATTTTCATTACCTGTAAGCGAACAGGGGGAAATTTAGTTGAGGTCATTAGACGTACGTCGGACATAATTAGTGAAAAAATAGACATCCAGCAGGAAGTACAAGTAATGGTCGCTCAAAAACGGTTTGAATCAAGGATATTAAGCATAGCTCCTATAGGTATGATTCTGCTTCTGAAATATAGCGCAGGTGACTATATGACTCCCCTGTATCAATGGGATAAGCTTGGTCCTATTGTGATGACCGTCTGCCTATTATTGTTGTTATTCTCCTATTGGCTCAGTCAGCGAATTATGGATATCAGGGTGTGAGAGCATGATTTTATTTGGTATTGGAGCACTTAGCATTATCGCATTATACTTTTTTATTTCCTTTAAAGCCGGCAAACGCTATGAAGAATTTGTGCAGCAATTCGGGAAGAATTTTCAATTGAAAATGATGGCGCCGGTATCCTTATTTATCATTGATTATTTCCGTATTATGGAGCGGTTTTATGGGCAGATAGCGTTCGTTCAAAAGCGGATGATTAGCATACATGGTCATAAAAAGGCTTTAAAGTACACAAAAATGTATATCGCTCAGTTGATTTCCGTTGTGTTGGTTTGCTTGTTAGGCAGCTTTCTATTCGGCTTAGCCTCTGAAGGGGATATGACATTGTTTGTGGCAGGGATAATATTTACTGTCATGATTCCTTATGCCCTCATTCAGAAGCTTAGCAATGATGAGAAAGAAAGACGGAACAAAATTTTACTGGAGCTTCCAGAAGTAGTGAACAAAATTATCCTGCTCGTCAATGCTGGGGAAACGGTGCAGGGAGCGCTTATCCACGTAGTAACGAACACGAAGGATCAACAGTCCCCCTTAAATGTAGAGCTTAGAGAGACTGTTAACAAAATGACGAGTAATGAACCGTTTCACCAAGTAATGAATGACCTAAGTAAAAAAGTCGGTATTCAGGAAGTGTCCATTTTCACTACGACTATTCTATTAAATTACCGAAAAGGTGGACAGGATTTAATTCTTGCACTGCGAGAGCTTTCTCAAGACCTGTGGGAAAAAAGAAAGAACATTTCGAAGACAAGAGGAGAGGAAGCATCGTCCAAGCTTGTGTTCCCGCTAATCCTTATATTTATCGCAGTCATGATTATTGTAGGTTACCCAGCCATTACAATATTGTAATGTTCTGGTGATTATATAAAAACATTTTAGGAGGCAAAACATATGAAAACTGTTGCTAACTGGTGGAAAGGCTTTTGGAAGGACGAAGAAGGACTACAAACACTAGAAATGATGCTGATTATTGCCGTAATAGTGGTAATCGCCCTATTATTTAGAGATCGTATTATGAGTTGGATTAACAGTCTGTTAGATTTCGGAGATTCCGAGGTTGATAAATTCCAAGAAGGCGGCAACAGCGGCTGATGATCTCATGAGGAACTGAAAAAAGAAAGGATCGTAAATCATGAACATCAAATCCACGTGGAAGAAGCTGTCTAAAAGAGAAACAGGAAATTTCACTATTGAGGCATCACTTATCTTTCCGGTTTTATTAATCTTAACGCTTTGCTTAATATTCTTTAGCCTGGTCATTTATCAAAAAGCGATGATGTACTATAGCGCCAACACCATCGCTGACCGCCTGGCCTTTACATGGGACAACAGCAAGAAAGATTGGGAAACCGGAGAATTCGCTGCAGATGATTATACAACTCAGGACGGCGGCGATGGACTTTATTGGCGCATCACAGGAAACAATTTCCTTCATCAATTTGGAGCAGGAAATCTTGGTCTAGGCAACAGCAGCCTCGCTAACGAGAAAATAGACCCAGGCAGAATTGGAGAAATCCCATTCGGAGCAGAGCCCGAGATTACATTTGAGAACGACATGCTCACCAATAAAATTAACGTTACTCTCACAGCTCCCATCCACATCCCGGAATATACGAAGAACCTATTTGGATTAGAAGGGAGTATGGAGGTAACAGCCTCCAAAGTGGTAACCGAGCCAGTGGAATTTATGAGGAATGTAGATTTTTTGTTGTATTTGGGGGAAGAATTGAAAAAATTCAGTGATTTTATTACGGAATTTAGAAATAATAGATAGCTAAGGTGGGAAAAAAGACAGTGAAACGAATAAGCAAAAGGTTATTCAGAACATTTATACGAGATGAAAATGGAGCTGTCTCCATCTATGCTGTTATGGTTATTATTCTATTGTTCTTTTTTAATGCAGTATTAATCGATTTTGTAAGGGTAATGGTAGCTGAGCATCAAGCAGAAGCAGCAGCTCAAAAAGCAATGCGTTCTGCGTTTTCTGCTTACGAAAAGGATCTTCAGTTAAAGGGGCTTTATGCTTACTATGATGCAGATGTAGGAAGCGCTCAGGAAATATTTGATGAGGTATATGAGAAGAATATTTCCGCAGATGGAAGTTATTTTCAATTTGTGGACAATAAGCTTGAGACGTCCTCTCTTACTTCAGACGAGAATAGGACATTAGCTAATAAAGAGGTATTCAAACATCAAATACTGGAGGAAATGAAATACAGGGGGCCAATTCAATATGGAAAGATGGTCTCTGAAAAGTTTATGCCAGTGGCTTGTACGATGGAAAAATCATCTGAATTTACGAGTATAGCAAGTGAAGTAGAAGAGGAGTTTGACAAGCGGGCAACCTATCTTCAAAGTGTGGAATCCAATTTAACACGTCGCTCTGGAGGAGCTACTAGTGAAATTAACTCTATTAAGAGAGATGTGAAACCGAATGCCAAAGGTGGAGTAGATTACCCGGATGTCAGGAATGTTGGCGACATTATTCAACATTACGAAGACTATCAGAACGACCTCGATGATGAAGAAACAGACAAGACAGATGATTTTGAGAACAATGCATACGCAAAAGTGAACAAAATGAATAATGCCACCTCTGCTACGAAAAAGAAGCTGGAAAAGGCAAATAATCAGCTAACCAAAGCTATAAAAGAGAATGAGAAGATAGAAAAGCAAATCAAAAAGGTTAAACAGGAAAATGCCGAAAAATACAATCGTGTGAAACAGAAATGTAAAAACGAAAACCATCAGGGCCTTGAGGAAGCAAACGAGAGTGTATCCAATTACCTCATCCCTCCTGAAGATTTGAGAGAAGTCCAGGATTTAATAGAAGAAAGCTTGGATGCATTAGAAACGAGTAGCAAATCTTTAAGTAGTGAAATTAACGACCTTAAACAGCGTTTAGACAAGATATTCAAACAAAATCAAGACCTATCATTAAATAAAAATAGCTATGCTCATCCAATCAGTAAAGCATTCAACGATTCTGAGAAGAAGATTGCTCAGACATATGACACCTTTAATAAATCTGTACCAAAGAAGTATTATGAACATAAGCTTAATGACAAAAGCAAGTTAAGTGAGGCAAAGGACAATGCCAGTAAAAAGTTCACTGAGATCCAAGACTTTTTTAATACCCTTAACGGGATTCGTACAGATGAAAACGATTATACGAAACTCCAGGAATTACTGCAGAAGTACAATGGAGCAAATGCAGTCAAAGTAGACGATCTGGGTGATGGACCTGAAGATAGTACAGACCAGGCCATGAGTATGATGGGCAGCTTAATGGATAGTATGGGTGATTTGTTAGCTGGGGTTAGGGATGAAGCGTATATCAATGAATATATAATGACTCGTTTTAATAGTGCAAAGGACCCAGGCGAGGTAGGAGGCTGCTCCGGACCTCTATACCAATGCGCGAATGCGTATCTTTATGAACAAAGAGAAATCGAATACATTATTTACGGTTCCCATACACCAGGAATGAATTATGGTTATGCATTAACAGAGCTATTCTTTACTAGATTAGCGTTAAATATGGCTAGTGTTCTAGTAAATAGTGAGCAGGTGAAATTGGCCCCTCACCCGTGGTTGAAATTCTGGATTGCATTAACAGAAGCGTTAGGTCTTACGCTTCAAGATATGAAGGCCTTAACACAAGGTAACGATGTTAACTTAGTTGATATCGGTAAATTCAGAGAGAATGCAAGAGAAAAAGGTGTCACTATCGATACGGACTATCACTTTTACTTAAGGTTATATTTATTCCTACATCCTGAAGGGGATACACTTCATAGAGTACAGGCCTCAGTAGATAAAGTAGTTTCAACAGAGATGGATCAGCTCCCAACCTACATGAAAGGTAATGTGAAATCTTCCATAGATTTATGGTTTTTACCAGGTATAACAAGTATGTTGGGGAGGGCAGATATTATAAGCGGAGATGTAGAGGACGGCAGATATATAATCAATAATGAAGTTAATTACTCATACTAAATGGAGGAATATATGATGAGAAAAAGTCTCACTTTTATACTAACCATTTTACTCCTTCTGACGGTTGCTGCTTGTTCTGGAGAACAGAGCGACGAGAATAATAGCGACACTTCTAGTAACGGAGAATCTGGTCAAGAATCATCTCAACAAAATGAAAAAGACGAATCAACAGACAATGAACAGAATAAAGAAACACTGAGTATAGGTGATTCAGGAACCTTTGATACTACAATTGGAAAATACAAATTCACTTTAGATGAGGTATCCTTCGAAAAAAATGTTGAAGGAGAAGAGAGTATGGCAGGTGTATTTGTTGTAACGGGCGTTACTATAGAAAACAAAGGGGATGAACCATTTACAGTGAATGATGTAACTAGCTCCCTATATGTAATGAATCCTGAAACATCTACAAGAGATATTCCGTTAGCAATTGGCGAGATGCCTAAATTTGAAGGGGAAATCAGCCCTGGTGAAAGTGTGGAAGGAAAGCTGTTCTTTGATATGGAAGAAGATGGGGATGCGTACGAATTACAGATGAATTATGTAACAAAAGAAGGAGCCTCAGGAGAAGCAGTCTGGAAATTTACAACGGACGAAGCGGCTAATTAAACTAAGGAGGGGAATCATATGTTGAAAAATGATAATGGAAGCATAACATTAGAAGCAGCTATGATTCTTCCCTTTTTCCTTCTATTTGCTGTGTTTTTAGCTACCATTATTAGAATAGGTGTATTAGAAATTGCCATGGAGGAAACGGTGTCCCATACTACAGAAATTGCTGCTACTCATGCCTACGTAGCTACATTTATCAATGAAGGTCCAAGAGAGGCTGTTGATAAACGCATCAAAAATTTCACCGAAAACCAAGTTCCTGTTGCGGAGGTAGAAAAGCGCTTGAATCTGTCTTTACGAGAATCTGACTTTATTCCTGGTGATATGGAATATTTAGAGGATATCACCAAGAGTAAGCTGGAACCGGTAGTACGTGACAAATTCAATTCAATCTTGGGCAGCTCCATGTTTAATGCATCTGAATTACAAATAGAAGAACTGGAATTGCCAGCGAATAATAATGGCGGAAAAGATTCTATCATTAGCATAACGTTAACCTATGAAATGAAAGCAGTCGTTCCATTTGTCAATAAAGACATTGTTATAAAGAATCAAGGTGCGGAACGAGTCTGGACAGGTGCTTATTAGGTGGGCTTATTTGAATCTATAAGAGATCTGGTCGTTAATTTTTTCTTAGATATGATTATTCAACACCCAATCATATCGCTGATAGCTTTTATTATATTGATTTTAATTGGCGACTCCATCTTTAAATTCAAGAGAAATGATCCAAACAACTTACCATAAATAGAGTAGAAAATAGGTAGGAAAAGGAGATAGGAATGTTCGATGTGCTTCTCCATGCTAACCTGTATAGCCACAAACCAAGGAAACTATCATTCTTTATTAGGCAAATTTAATCGAGGTGCGTAAATCATGGCAGTAAACGACATATTATTTATCATACTTATTATCATTGCATTCGTTTGGGATGTGAAATATGAAAAGCTGCCAAACTGGCTTACAGCGACTGGAATGATGGTAGGAATGGTGTACCACCTTATCAGAGGCGGCGTTGATGGGTTTTTATTTGCCTGCCTTGGTCTTTTAGTGGCTGGCGGCATCTTTATGCTGCTCTATCTCTTTAAGGCTCTTGGAGCGGGGGATGTGAAGCTATTTGCCGCTATTGGCGCTATTATGGGAATTGAGTTCAGCTTATATGTGATGATGTACTCTGTTATATATGCAGGTTTAATTGGACTGGTTATTCTCCTGTTCTCTAAAACTTTTTTAAGACGTATCCTTACAGGGCTGTTTCAAATCTGGCAGTCTATTAAACAGCGCAGTGCCAGGGATTTAGAGGAGTTCAAGCAAAAGTACAGCACCAGGTTTCCTTTCATGTATGCTGTATTACCTGGCGTGCTGACAACGTATTATTTCTTCTTAGGTTAACAGAGCTGGGAGGCTGTAAAGCATGATGGAAAGCATCATTGGGTGGATGGTTGGAATAGTAATACACCATCCCTTACTGGCATTCATAATGATTATGACCTTGATTTTTTGGTTTTACCATATATTTAACATTAACCCTGATAACAACGAAAAGAAAAGGTAATGGAGCATTTGATAGTAACAATTGAAATACAGTAGTGGAGGGGAAAAACAATGGAGACGTCCATATTTGGTTATGCTTATGATTTTAATAATGATAATGGTTTACACCTTACGTTTACACATCATGAAGGGGTACCTTTGAAAGAAGACGATATAAATGCTTTGCAGATGAAAATGATAGAATCGAACACCATCCCCCGTTTGCTGCCAATATTCTCAGATGAATGGAACCTTCAGCTTCGTTTACACTATGACCTTTCTTCCAAGCGGCTGCTAACTGCATATTTACGAGAAGCAAAGCTTACTTGGGACGATTTTGCTCATCTCATTATCCATACACTAGAAGCAATGGAAGTAAGCTCATTATATATGCTCAATCGAGATCAATTTATTATCCATCCTGACTTTCTATTTGTTGGCAATGGGGTAGGAGACGTCTATGTTACCTATCTTCCCATTACAACATTTGAGCGGGAGGGAACGGTGGAGGAGGATGTTCGTTCTTTACTAGAATCGATTGTTCGAGAGCACCCTTCCCTACAAGGTGCAGAATGGGATGAGGTGGAAGCGTATTTGCAGGACCCGACTTTTCATCTTACTGGGTTAAAGGAATTGCTAATTTCCACTTCCTCCAAGTATATACACAAGCAAAAGCAAGAGGAGCTAGCCCAGCAAATGATGGCTCAGCAATTAGCTGAGCAGCAAGAAGAGGAACGAGCTGAGGATTTAAATGAAGTACATAGTAAAAAGAAAAAAAAGAAAGAGAAGCAGCCCCTCTCCACTGTAAAGCGGATGACGCAGCGCGAAAAGGTGTATCTTGGTACGGGATCTCTATTGGCTCTTGCCCTTGTATGGAAATTGTATGATATGTTTACCACCTCCTTGTGGCTAGATATCAGCCTTGCGTTAACGCTCGTTATTCTGCTATTCGATACACTTTATATTTTGCGAAGAAGAAGAGGTACTAAAAAAGAGAAGCTACCAAATGAAAGAAATCGTGAACAACAGCAGGATGATTCTATGCAAGCTCCTCTGGCCTCCACAGAGAATATGGCCATGCAGCAGGTTTCTTCCAGTGAATATGTGGAAAGGGAGGCTACCCTTACAGATAAGAACGAAACCACAAGAGGGCATGTCTTGGAGACACCTGAACAGGCTGTTCCTTTTTTAACAGTACAGCGAAATGGGCAAACCCATTCCATTAATGTTCAGGAGGAACCATTTGTCATTGGATCTCAGTCTGACATGGTACATCATGTTGCGGAAGAAGAAGGAGTGTCAAAGATTCATGCAGAGCTTAGGAAGACCGGGGAGGATTACGGAATAAAGGACCTAGGATCTCAAAAAGGGACTTGCGTCAATGAGCAGCCTATCATTCCTTATAAGATGTATAGACTGCAGCATCATGACAAGATCTCCATCGGGAAGCATAGTTTTATATTCCATCAACCTCAGTAGCTCATCATCCTAGAACAGCAAACATACACACCAAGGGGCGCTATAAATTAGGTCGCCCCTTTTGTATAAAAAGGCTGTAGTTGATGTTAAGGGAACACATAGTGTAGGTATAACATGATTAGGCTTCTATGGATGGGAAAGGAGGTTCACGATGGATATACAAATAAAAGAAGCAAGCGCTTCGCAAGCATTAACGGTGACTGTTGCTACCCAGGACACAAATGTAGTAGACCATGAGCAGTTAGAAGAGCTGCATAGAGCGAATGGGATGTTTCTAGAGGTGGCGGATATACACATTACAGAAAATACGATCCATTTGTCATACCATCTAGATAATTCTCGTCAAGCACTAGTCCAGCTGCACAAGCAGCCGTTAAGAAAAAAGCTGGCGGTCCTGCATCAACTGTTGCAGGTAGTTCAATACGATGGAACTCAATTTATACCTTATCTCGATCCTAACAACATTTTCTTCGGTAAGGATTATTCGATAAAGATTGCTCATAGAGGGCTGCGCGGCATTCTGCCTCCAATGGAGGAAACAGATGACTATTACTTTGCTGCTTTAAAAGCATGCTTTCTTTCCTTGTTTTCCAGCTATTCTTACCAAACCATTTTATCAAACGGCTCTCAGTCGCTTTTATGGGAGGAGTCTACTATTGCCCAGCAAATTGCAGGAGCAGAAAGTCTGGAGGAACTAAAGCGAATCGTAGAAAAAGGGTGGAGAACCTCATCGGATAAAAGCGGAACAGTATGGACAAAAACGCAGATCCTCTCCTTTTCCATGTTATTTATCTTTGTTGGGATTCTAATTGGTGTATTTGGTGTATTAGCGGTACAAAATGACGTTTTTCATCTGAGTGGTTAGACCTCCATCATAAATAGAATTAAGAAAGGGGATTCTATGAGAATCTCAATTTCCACAATATTTTACGCTATCCCCATTATTGCCTTTTTTGTCTATGTTTCCGTAAATGTAGATATGGATCAGCAGGAGGCCTATGACAGAATGGAACAAGCAGCATTAGAGGTGGTAGGGAAAGAGACCAATATTCCTGCTGACATACTCCCGGAAAGAAAGAGTGAAAATGGTCACTTAACCTCCCTGAAGAAAATAGAGGTATCAATGGGAGGAAGAGAGGGATACCTCGTCGATATTCATTTAATAGGGAATCAGTATTCGTCTAAACAAAAGGCCTACGAGGAAATGGCGAAGTCTACTTTTGAAATAACGAAAGGTGTCCTAGAAGAGCCTTGGTATAAACGTTTGGCAATGATATTTTCTACCCAGAATATTAATATGGTGGATGTCTATTGGTATATGCCCGTCCAACAAAATGACGGAACGTATGTCCTCACGAGGGTGTTGGGCAGAACGCGGCTTGATACGCTGGATAAACAGTATAAGCAATGGTTACAAGGGGATTATGACCTCTCCGAGGCAATAGAGAACGATTTTCGAGCTGATGATGTTCCTTTTATAACAAAAGAAACCAAGTAAAATAGGCGTATGCCTCCGTATTTCTTTCCTAATTGCTATCCTTTAAGTAATTGTGAGCCCTTTTGTCTGTTGTAGGACAGCAGCAAGGCTAGTAGCTGGATGCAAATGTGGATGGATATTTGTTAACACTTACCTGAATTTCTGAATAAAGACTAACAAAAATGTAATAATATTTTATTCCGGTTAGGCAGGTTTTTTGATGAAACCTGTCTAATTATATTAGGAAATTATGTTAATAAGCTGCCGGTATGGGGAATTGGGTTTAGAAGAGAAATAATTCTTAGACGGGGTGTATGCATGGAGCAATCACAAACATTAACAATTGATGGAATGGGTAGAGTTATTATTCCTAAGGAGCTACGTGATGCATTAGGGTTTGAAGATCAAGGTCTCGCTATCCAAGCACTGAATAAACGTCGAGGGGTGTCTATATCCAAAGCTACCACTAACACGCCCAAGAAAGATACGAAAAAGCTCGATGTAGATGGCAGGCTGCTCATACCAGCCCAGTATCGAAGAGAGCTGGAATGGGCAAAGGGAAAGCAGTTGGAATTGGAGATGGAGAATCAATATGCGGTTCTTCAGGAGAGTCCGGATCGATGTACAGTCTGCGGCTCCAAAAAGCATTTGTTACATGTGAAAGAGGAATATGTCTGCGAGGATTGTCTGAACACGGGTAACGACACCCTTGTGCATAAATGGATGAAGGGGCTGGACGATATCGCCCATGAATACATGGAGTATTGTGAGAAATGTCTTTCCTTTGAAGATACGGAGGATGTACACCAGGCGCGTGTTAAAGGAAGAAGAATGGAAATGATTTTAGGCTTTTTACAGGTTGAAAAGCAGCACCCTCTACTGGAGAAGATTCAGGAGGCTCACGACAAGCTGGGTAAGGTGCGCGAAAGTGATGTGTTCATTGAGCAATTTTACAAGCGGCTCGAGCAGGAAGAAGATCCAGATAAGGCGGAAGTATATCGTCAATATATGGAGCTGCGAGAGGAAAAACGTAGAAAACAGCAGAAGAAACTAAAGAAAAATCTGCCTGATATCATTAATGAGCAGTTTATGGAGGAATGGGTACAGTTTCGGGATCAGGAAGCTCGCCATTATGTCCTTTCATTACACGCTGACAATCAATTAGAGCCTTATGAACAATCCTTTAATGCTCAAATTGAGAAGTTTGAGCAAGAAGCGGAAGATAGCGGATTGCAAGCCAAATCGACATTAAAAGCCCTCCACAAAGTAAGGATAGAATCGAAAGCTCTACGCTATATTCACAAATATATTGCCAATATGTACGGTCAGCCCTACAAAAAAAGGGCTAAGCACTTCAAAAAAGCCCAAAAAGAGCTTGGTCACATTAATGATTTAAGAGATTTCTTAAAAGAATTAAAGGATAATCAGAAGAAAGTGGAAATGAAAAAGGATCAAATCCAATTAGTAAAAACACAGCTTGAAGATGAATTAACAGAACAGCTAGAAGCGTTAAATATAGAGCAGTACAAGCTCCAAGAAGCTTGAGTGTTCCACGTGAAACATTTTTTGCTAAAAATCGGTAACCAGCGTTATGGTTGCCGATTTTTGTTGATTAATAGGTGTTAATTGTCTAAATGGAGTATGACAAATTGCAGAATAATAGGAACGCCGTCTGCGGGTGCTTCAGGGAGAATAAGTACATCTTTTCGGATGGAATATATAACGTCAGGTTGAATCATGCCATTAACGTACAGATTAATGTAGGTGGTTTCCTCTTGTGACAAAATGCCCTGTGCACCGTAGGCTGTTATGGCGTCTGCGCTTGTAAAAATGTTCTTCGTTCCATCAGCTATAGTGTAATAATAGTACGTGGTTGCTCGAATGTGAGTGGTGGGCGGAGCAGGTCGATAGGGATATATATTGGGACAGCCAGCCGGTGGAATAAGGGAGCGTAGGCTGATCTTTACCATGTTAATCTTACTCCTTTCCCAATAGCTCGGACGTTAGATGATGTGTTAGTATATTCCTCCTTAATGGAATTGGTTTGTGCGAATGGTACAAAATAGGTAATTTTTCTGCTATATATGCCTCTTCCATAAATGTAGGTTTGGCATATGATAGATTGCACGACTATATTATTCGGAGGGAGTCTTTCTGATGGTACTAGAGCTGATTAAACCGTTTGCTAGTGCGACAACAGATGTAACGGTAGGCCCTACTAACACAAAATTTTTCTACACTACAACAAGTATTACCGCACCTGGTGCTACCTTATCTATCGATGCTGCAGATTTTTTACTAGATGATGGAACGAATGCAACAGAACTGCCTGTACTAGCCACGGATAACAGTTATTTCAATGTTTATGTGAATGGCATATCACAAATGCAAGATATTTCTACGTACACTCCTGGAGTTACAGCTGTAGGGTCACTAGATATTACGGTCCCTGCAGTATCTTCAGCGATTTTAGTAGGAACACCTATAATATTAGAAGTACTAAACTATACTCCAGGTGCAACCACAACGATTGAAACGTAATAAGAGCAGAAGGGTGCTGCCTTCTGCTACATAATGTTATTGCAATGTTGTCTTCGCTAGGGAGGCGAGTTCCAGCTTCTTTAATGTATGACAATGTGTTTCAGTCTGATGTACCTGCTGAATAGAAGCGTTGTAAGAAAAATAGCTCGCAATATCATACTCCTTGAACCAATCGTCTGTTTCCGCTGGTTCGTGTGACGTACAATTCCACGCCTTTTCTAACGGGGGGCTGTAGATAGGGGCTGCTCCTTTCTTTAGGTGACAATTCCATAGCTTCGTTCGCTTAGAAGGGGGAAATTCCTTCACATCATCAAATAGGTCTGGCCAATAATCCATTCGGGAGCCAGTATGAGCACGGTGCTCCGTAAATAGCATAATATTACTATGACGTTTTCGATTAGCAAATAGAACGTTGTATAGTCGAATGCCTAGCTGAATCCGATGCGGAAGGGATGAAAATTGGAAAACGGATTGACCATACAAGGTAGCTTTGTCACCCTCTGTTGAAATGGCTGGGAAAAGAATATGGGTTAAGTTCAACATTTCCTGAAGCTTGTATTCCACAGTTTCTAACACATTTTGCTTTACTAATTTGGATTGAAGCAGCTGTTTTTCTATATAGTGCTGCTCATTAATGATTAGCCCATAGGTGAGAAGGAGAGAATCCTGCTTTTCCCAAAAGTGCTTCCACACTCCTGTCATGAAGGAGGATACATGAAGGAAGGGGAGGAGGTGAAAATATGGGGTATTCTCCTGTAAGCTGTGCTTATAAAGGAGCAGCTGCGGATAAGCATCCTGAAAAATAAGCCAGTTTCCCCGTTCTAATAAGTCAAAGAAGGCTCGTTGGTCAGTGGCTGAAAGGAGGTTGGAGTGATATTCCCCTTTTAGGTCGCTCATGTTCCAGCCTGTGTTCCGGGATACTAAGTGGGCTAATAACGCCCAATGAATGACTGGATGCTCTATATAATAATCATAATAAGCCTGTGTTCGCGTTACGTTATCGTGATTATGTTTATTTGTCTCAGCTTGTATGGAGGAGAGAATATGCTGTTCATGGGAGGAAAGGTCGTTATGATGATCAGGGAGGAATGAGGAAGTGAGTTGGATGTGCTGGAGATGGTTCAATAGCGACTTTAGCTCCTTCTTTTTCAACTTTATTTTCTGGTTAAGCATAACTCCTTCCCCTTTCTGGTCGCAGTGTATTACTTCAGTATATTAAGAGTCTTTGTAATTCATGAGCGTCTCCTTCTTCCAACCATAACTTGACGTTGCAGTTAGTTTTTCGTAGCATATATCTTGTTGTTAACGTACGGTTTAAACATTTTGTAAAGGTAAAGCACAGTTTAAGTAATGTGTAGCTCTATTTGCTACAATCAGAACATAGTAGTGGAGGAAGGGGGACAAGCATGGAAAGCTTTAATAGTCAATTTCTATACTCGATTCTAATTATTGCACTTGGGTATGTGCTGAAGCGTTCTAATCTTATCCAGGAACGAGATGGTGAAGGATTGTCGAGAATTGTCTTTAACATTACCTTGCCGAGTCTGTTAATTATTACGTTTCATGATATTACCATTGATACTTCGTTGATTTTACTCATTATCATAGCCATCGTTTATGGAGTGGCGCAAGCGGTGCTCGGGCTTATCGTCTTTCGGGATAAATCTCAGCGAACGAAAGGGATGCTTTCCATGATGGTGCCCGGTTTTAATATCGGGCTGTTTGCTTTCCCTCTTGTAGAAGCTATTTGGGGCCAAGAAGGTCTTAAGTACTTCGGCATGTTTGATTTCGGCAATGCCCTCATTGTATTTGGGGTGGTGTATGTACTAGGAAGTTACTTTGCGGATGAGAATGAGCGGAAAGATTTAAGAGATGTCATGAAGAAAGTATCTAAATCTGTTCCGTTGCTTACCTACATCATTGTTTGTACGATGAACTTTACGAACATCCCCGTACCTGGAGCAATATTGGAGGTTGCGGGAACGATTTCAGTAGCAAATATGCCTTTATCATTGTTGTTATTAGGGATATATTTGAATTTCTCCTTTGCGAAAGGCTCCTTTGCTACCATTGCGAAATTATTATCGTTACGCTATATCGTTGGTTTAGCAGTAGGCGTGGCGCTATTCTTCCTATTACCCTTTGAAGATATGTTCAAATATACCTTGCTAATGGCATTGGTGCTTCCTATATCGATGTCGGTACTTCCTTATTCCGTTGAATTCAACTATGATCAACGATTTGTAGGAACAGTGTCTAATATGACCATTGTCATTAGCTTTTTTCTCCTTTGGGGATTAGGGTATATGATTATATAAATTAGAAATGCTCCTTGGCGGGAGCATTTTTTTTTGCTCTTTGCGTGACCGATGTAGATGGTAGGCTGATTCCTTATAACGAGGAGGTAGTGGAAGACTTGGATTCAAGATGGTTTTCAGGAATGGGTCCTATCCGTTTATCAGGGAAGGGATGGCCTGGAAAGCGGAGCTATTTCCGACCACTCAACTCGCCTTTCAGCAACGGACCAACATTATCTCGAATCCAAGTCTCCCACATAAGGGCGCTTTACGGAGCTACAATCACATTCATTTTGGAAGGTTTTTTTATGAAATGTTAGAAAGACGTTTGCGACTGCCATGACAATGTTATGAAGCGGGAATATTAAATACCTATAATCCTGATAAAAAAACTAGGATTGACTTTTTAGACAATTCAGTATAGAATAGCAGAAAATAATATCTTATCCAGAGTGACGGAGGGAACTGGCCCTGTGATGTCCGGCAACCTGCATGCTTCGAGCAAGGTGCTAAATCCAGCAAAATGACCATCATTTTGGGAGATAAGGTTTGGACGCTCAAACGACCATCTGCCTTTCCGAAATGGGGGAGGCAGTTTTTATGTATTCCAGTTTGATGAACTGTAAATTGACAGGTGAATAAAGAGGGGGCGCAATAACGTTGAAGAAAGAACAGGATTTCGACCACATTGCGAAAAGAATTGAAGAAATGATTCAGTCCATAGACTATGGATCCGTTACCGTTGTGATCCAGGACGGGAAAGTAGTACAGCTGGAAAAACAGGAAAAAGAACGATTACGATAAAAAATGCTGACTAGAAAAACTAGAGGCGATTTTAATCCTAAAGGAATATAGTGATTAAAGTCGTTTTTTTATTATCGCAAACCACTGAGGAGGTGTAGGAATGAGTACACTGCTACATGCTAATTGGCAAGATCAAACGTTACCGACATTTGATATTATGACGCGCGAAAAAGGTGCGATGGAAGTGCTGGAGTGGGCTTACGAACAATATGGAGAGGATATAGTCTATGCCTGCAGTTTTGGTGTGGAGGGCATTGTTCTTATTGACCTTATATCCCGAGTAAATCCATCGGCAAAGATTATATTCCTGGATACCGGTATTCATTTTGCAGAAACGTATGAACTAATAGAAAAGGTGAAGGAACGGTACCCATCCTTACAAATTAAAAAGCTGCATCCTAAGCTAAATTTGGATGAGCAAGCGGAGCAATATGGCCATGAGCTTTGGAAGACTAATCCGACGTTATGCTGCAATATGAGAAAAATCCAGCCATTGGAGCAGGAGCTTTCCCAATATTCAGCGTGGATTTCCGGCTTGAGAAGAGAACAGTCTCCATCTAGAAGTAACACGGATTTCCTTAATAAAGACGACAAGTTTGAGTCAGTAAAGGTATGCCCGCTCATTCATTGGACGTGGGATGATGTATGGGAGTATGTGCACACTTTTGATTTGCCGTATAATCCGCTGCATGATCAAGGCTACCCGAGCATCGGCTGTCAGGTCTGCACAGCGAAAGTGTTAAATGATGGCGACCTGCGCTCCGGCCGCTGGGCGAATACTGGTAAGACAGAATGCGGCCTTCATAGCAATAATGCAAGCCAGCTATAATAGATAGTCACCGATAAAGGGGGTATATGGATGGGAAAAGTATATCTAGTAGGAGCAGGTCCAGGTGACCCTGACCTCATAACAGTAAAAGGGCTAAAGTGTATTCAGCAGGCAGATGTCATCTTATATGATCGGCTTGTTAATAAGGAGTTATTAGACCACGCGAAGTCTGATGTAGAGTTAATCTATTGCGGGAAGCTGCCTAATTATCATCCCATGAAGCAGGAGACCATAAATCATTTTCTCGTTAAGCATGCACGAAAAGGGAAAGTAGTCACCCGCTTAAAGGGGGGGGACCCGTTTGTGTATGGAAGAGGGGGAGAGGAAGCTCAGGCCTTGGCTTGTAACCATGTAGAATATGAAGTTATCCCAGGCATTACGTCTGGGATTGCAGCTCCTGCTTATGCAGGTATCCCCGTTACCCACCGCGACCACGGCTCTACGTTTGCATTTGTAACAGGGCATCTGAAGGACGGGGAGGAGGAAGAGCTCCGCTGGGAAAGCCTTGCCAAAGGAATTGATACGTTGGCAATTTATATGGGGGTAAAGAATCTCCCTTATATTGTGGAGAAGCTGACGAAATATGGGCGATGTGTGACGACCCCTGTAGCTCTCATTCATTGGGGCACCACGAAGGAACAACAGGTGACGACTGGGACATTAGCAACCATTGTAGAGAATGCATCTAAGGGCGAAGTGAAAAATCCAAGTATGATTATTGTTGGAGAAGTGGTAAGGCTTCGAGAGGACATTAGCTGGTATGAGACAGTGTTGAGAGAGCAGCAAGAAGCGTTAGCAGCAAACGGAAGTTAAGGAGGAGTAACCCATGCAGGCCATTCTATATGTTTGCCATGGAAGTAGAGTAGCAGAAGGAAGGCGGCAGGCTGTTTCCTTTGTAGAGCAGTGTCAGGAGAGTGTGGATGCTCCTATTCAGGAAATATGTTTTCTAGAGCTTGCTGATCCGACGATTGAACAAGGAATTACAGCTTGTGTGGAAAAGGGAGCAACGCACATAGCGGTCATACCTATCCTCTTGCTTACTGCGACCCATGCCAAACACGATATTCCCGAAGAAGTAGATAATATGAAAAGCCGTTATCCCCACGTGCATTTTCAATATGGTGCTCCTTTTGGAGTGCATCGTAGAATCGTGGATATTTTGGTAGAACGCATTCAGGAGCAAGGCAAACGTATAGAGGACGATGATATGATTTTACTTGTGGGGCGTGGAAGCAGTGACCCTGATGTGAAGAAAAGCTTTGCAAGCATTGAAGGGTATGTCCAAGCCAAAACAGGTGTTCACCATATCCAAACTTGTTTTCTTGCAGCTGCTGACCCAAGCTTCGAGGAAGGATTGGAGATAGCAAAGCAATCTCAAGCTAAGCGAGTATTTGTCCTACCGTACCTACTATTTACTGGAGTCCTAATGGGGGAGATGACCGAGGCAATAGAAGCATTGGATACGCATAAAGAGTTCGTGCTATGTCAATATCTCGGCTATCACGACAACCTGCGGGATGTGTTACAGGACAGGGTAAAGGAAGCGATAAACGCATGAGTTATCAGTCGTTAATGGTTGATTTAAAAGGGAAGTCTATTCTCGTCGTTGGCGGTGGAAAGGTTGCCTATCGCAAAGTGCGCACAATGCTGGATAAGGAAGCGGTTATTACGGTTATAGCACCAGACATCTCAGAGGAGCTGTATGCATTGGGGGACACTGTTACTATCCTACAACGGGAAGTAAATCGAACTGATATAGAAGGGCAGTTTCTCATCGTTGCAGCTACGAGTGATGAGCGGGTTAACCGGACAATTGCTAATAGCTGCCGGGACCATCAGCTCGTAAATGTTGCCGACCATACAGAGGTAGGAAATACGGTCATACCTGGTACGGTGAAGAGAGGTCAGTTGACGATATCTGTTTCAACGATAGGTGCAAGTCCAAAGCTTGCCAAACGGATTAAGCAGCATTTAGCGAAGGAATATGATGTGTCCTATGAGGATTATGTGGATTTTCTTAGTCACGTAAGAAATCTGGTAAAGAAGCTGCCTGTAGAAAGAGAAGTGAAGGACGAGCTGCTGGAGGAAGTGCTAGAGGAGAGATTTCGCACCTCGACTATGGAAAGAGAGCGTCTAATAGAACAGCTCCGTCAACAATGTTAGTTCATGCTCCGTATGAGGAGCGGTTTTCCCTATATAGGTGAATAATGAAACGTATGAATGAGCGCCTAGACATAAGATAAGCTCCCAATCCAAGCGGAAAGGGAGCTTTTTTTCTATTGGTTGTCCATGACATGGTGAATAGCCTTCGCTACGCCATGTTCTTCGTTGGTAGCTGTAACCCAGTTGGCTTCCTCTTTCACGTCTGACTGCGCATTGTCCATCGCTATTCCGAAGCCTGATTCTCGAATCATGGCAATGTCGTTTAAGCTGTCGCCAATTGCTGCCACGTTATCCATCGTTATACCAAGCCATTTGGTTACCTTTCGCAAGGCAGCAGCCTTGTTTATACCTATTGGATTAATTTCAATGTTTGTCAGACTGGAGTTTGTCACTTCAAAAGCTCCGTGCTGACGAATTTCTTCCATAACAGACTCCCGAACTTCATCGTCTTGAATTTCAAATCCGTATTTAATCCACTCATAGTCCTCTAAGTTTTTTTCAAAAGGGAATTGGCTGCTGAAGCGGCCCTGTACGGTAGAGGACCAATACGACACATTATAGCGTTGCGTAATGTCCCACAAATGGCGGACATCTGCATCACTTAAGGAGTTCCTTTCCACAAGGTTTAGGTCCTTGTCGTATATTTCTCCTCCGTTAATGGTGACGAGGTATTCCGAATCACCAAGCACTCGGATAATGTCCTCACATGTTGATAACGATCTCCCTGTGCTGACTACGACATGCAGCCCTGCTTCCTTAGCCTGGTGTATAGCTTGTTTATTTTCTTCAGAAATTTCGTGATGACGATTTAATAGCGTACCGTCCATGTCTATCGCAAATAATTGAATATCCTGCATAGCTCTTCCTCCTTATGTACTGATACCGATTCCAGTAGAACACTCTTATTTTAATACAAATTTTTATCGACGGGTAGGGTTGTCTATAAAGTGGGGCAAGATTGGGGAGAAGACCGTGCTTCTATTTTACAATTGTAGGAATCTCTCTTAAGCTATACATAAAGTTTGGACTAGTAGGGGGAGTATCATGCAAGGGAAAGCAACTTTCAAGGCAGCATCCATTCAGTTTAATCCAAAGCTTAATCGTCGAAATGCTAATATAAAAAGGTTAAAAGAGTACGTGACTGCGGCTGCTCAAGATGGTGCTAAGCTGATTGTTACACCAGAAATGGCCACTACAGGATATCATTACCTGGACCGTTCAGCTATAGCTCCTTATGTCGATACCATACCAGGATTAACAACAGCCCAATTTGAAGGAATTGCGAGGGAGTATCAAACACACATTGTCATTGGTATGGCAGAGGTCGATGCGGAGACCGGGCTTTATTACAATTCAGCTGCCCTGGTTGGCCCAGACGGCTATATTGGAAAGTACCGTAAAATCCATCAGTGGGTTGTCGAGAACTATTGGTCGTGCTGGGGAGATATAGGAAGTCCAGTTTTTGAAACGGAGATAGGTAATATTGCTATGATTATATGCCAGGATGCCACCTATTTAGAATCGGCCAGGCTTGCTGCAGTAAACGGTGCGGACATTCTTTGTTTTCCAACCAATTCTTCGGGTGCATCTATTTCTATGCTGCAGCACTGGGCGGAGATGAATGGATTGTATGTGGTGAGTGCCAATCGGACGAATCAAGAAGAGGCGTTTCAAATGGTAGGAGCTAGTGCCATTTGGTCTCCTTATGGGGAAAAGCTGGCGGAGGCCCCCTTTTGCTCTGATGCAAATGGAGATACGCCGGTTAGGATTGAAGGTGAAATACAGCCGTCCTGCTATGATAATGAAGCAAAGGCTAGAATGCTTGAAAGAAGAATGGATGCCTATAAGGAGCTGATGCTCTTCCTTGGACCGTGGGATTATGTGAAAAATACTGTATCACGTACCATTAAAGCTGCTGCCATCCAATACGAACCCCAAATTGGTAATAAGGAAGCTAATCTACACACCATACAACACCTTATAGAAGATGAGGTTCCAGAGGATGTGAACTTAATTGTATTACCAGAGCTATCTGTAATTGGTCCAGTACCGACAACTAAGAAACAGGATATCGACCCATACGCTGAGACAGATGATGGAGCTACCATACAGGAAATGAAGCGGCTAGCCAAAGCCAAAGAAGCTCATATTGTTTTTGGTTTTGCAGAGAAGGAAGCGCCTCATTATTATAATACTGCAATCTTAATTAGTCCGGCTGGAGAAGTGATTAGCAAGCATCGGAAGATTCATCTTAATGATGATGACGATAAATGGGCAAGTCCTGGGGACACTATAGCTGTCACTCCTGTAAATGGGTTTGGGAGGATCGGTGTCATGATCGGCTATGATGCTACATTTCCAGAGGTAGCTGCGGTACTTGCTGTGAAGCGAGCAGATATGATTTGTATCCCCGCCAGCTGGAGTGGAGAATATGGAGTAGAGCTATCTATGAACCAGCATATCTTTCCGAAACCGTATCCAAAAGGAACCGTTTCTACCTGGGATGCGGTGGCAAAGGGAGCACAAGCATACACAATAGTAGCTAACTTTGTTGGCAGCCCTCATCGCTTTAAAGGGAGAAGTGCTATTTACAATTTAGACCAAAATTACACCAACGACGAAACCGTAATTGCTTCATGTGATGCAGAAGAAGTACTCGTTAATACATTCCAAACGATGAAAACCGATTGGTGGTTAGATCAGGAGAAGCTAATATTAACAAGAAGGACCTCCTACTACACACCACTTGTCACCATGGTCCCTCCTTTCCTATGAGAGAGATAACTGATTCATTAGTATCATTTCTATGATTTACCATGTCTTAACAAGAAATTAATTTCCAATTCATAATCATTCGTTATTCTTCGAGTAACAATCCATTCTAGGAGGGGATTAATTGAAGATGGTTAAACGCAATGCTGGAAAGGGATTTTCTATAGTAATCGCATTCCTTATGATGTGGGCGGGGATAATGAGCCAGACCTCTGCTTCTGCCAGTGAAAAGGAAAAGCAGGAAGAAACCAAAATAAAAAATGTGATCTTCCTAATTGGAGACGGAATGGGACCTGCTTACACAACGGCATACCGGTATGTTAAGGATGACCCTGATACTCCAGAAATGGAACCGACCGCTTTTGATCCATACTTAGTGGGGATGCAGAAGGTTCATCCAAACGACCCTAAAGAAAATATTACGGATTCAGCAGCAGCAGGAACTGCTATGTCTTCCGGTGTTAAAACATATAACGGTGCGGTTGCGGTAGATAATGATAAATCAGAAGTCAAAACCGTGCTAGAGGAAGCAAAGGAACAAGGGATGGCAACTGGATTGGTAGCCACTTCTCAAATTAACCACGCCACTCCAGCTGCATTTGGTTCTCACAATGAAAGCCGTAATAACTATAATGAAATTGCTGATCATTATTTTGATTTAACAGTAGATGGAAAGCACTTAGTCGACGTTATGCTAGGTGGTGGTACTAAATACTTTGAACGGGATGATCGTAATCTTGTAAAGGAATTCAAGCAAGATGGATACAGCTATGTAACGAACAAGCAAGCTCTAAAGCAGGATGATAATGAACAAGTACTAGGGTTATTTGCAGAGGTAGGACTTCCTAAAATGAAGGACCGTACAAAGGATATTCCCTCCCTAGAGGATATGACGAAGAGTGCTATTGATCGGTTAGACAACAATAACGAAGGCTTTTTCCTGATGGTAGAAGGAAGTCAGATTGATTGGGCTGGGCATGCGAATGATGTAGTTGGTGCAATGAGCGAGATGGAAGACTTTGAGAATGCCTTCCAAGCAGCTATTGCTTATGCCAAGCAGGATAAGCATACCCTTGTTGTATCGACAGCAGACCATTCTACTGGCGGTTTGAGCATAGCGAAAGGTGGACCATACACCTTTAACCCTGAAGCGATTAGAGGGGTGAAGCGGACCCCTGAATTTATGGCAGAACAAATAGAGAATGGCAGCGACGTAAAGAAAGTCTTACAGAAATATGTAGAATACGATTTGAAAAAAGAAGAAATAGAGCAAGTGGAGGAAGCCAAAGTGGATCTCAAGGATAATAAGGATGCCGTCTCCACAGCTATCTCGAACGTGTTTAACGAACGTGCTAGGGCTGGCTGGACAACAGATGGTCATACAGGTGTAGATGTGCAAGTATATGCCTATGGACCAGGAAAGCATATGTTCACCGGCATGACAGATAATACCGATCAAGCTAAAAGCATATTTAAAATAATAAAGAATAAGGCTGCCGAGAAGGAAAAAGAAGATGATCAGGAGGAAGACGAGGAAGCTGAGAAGACAGGAATGATTCAAAGTATTAAAAACTCCTTCCTTAGTCTCGCTGATTCCGTGGGCGGGTTATTATCTTCAAACTAAAAGAAATAAAGCATCACTTCATACAGTTTTTGTATGGGGTGATTTTTTTTATTGGGAACGTTGATGGGACTTTGTCGTATAGATAGATACAATTTATTTTAGGAAGAGTAGTAGTCTGTGCTGTCAAAGTATAAACGAAAAATGATAGAATGATAGATGTGTGAAAACCATTATTTGTATGTAAGAGGAGGAAGGTCGGAATGGAGACCAATAAGACATCACCAAGAGGTTTCTCAGAGATTATTGATAGTACGTTTTCTATATTAAAAAAGAATTTTTCATCTTTATTTCTACTCGTGCTTGTTTCGCTAGGACCAATATACTTAATTCAAGCGCTGTTTATGCTAGCAAGCGGGATTAGCTTTTTTCGGGAAACAGGACAGGGTTCCTTTTTAGGAAGCATAACTGACCCCACAGCATCAGAGCCGCCAGCGACATTTCCGATGAATATGGAAAATAATATAGGACTGTTCGTTGCCTATATTCTCGTCATGCTGGTAGTTGGTGTTGTGCTTTATATCCTATCTCAATCGTCCATTATGGTCGCAACGGATAAAATAGAAAAAGAGGAAAACTGGACAGTTGGGGGAGCGATTAAGCAAGCAGCTAAGCGTTTTTGGCCACTGCTGGGAAGTATGCTGTTATTTATTGCTATACTCGTCGGTTCCTTTGCCATTTTAATTATTTCCTACGTCACGCTCGGTCTATCTGATATCGGTCTCGGCATTAAAATCTTCTTGTTTGCCCTAGTAACGATTGGCTTAATCGTTGGCTATGTATTTCTGTTCACGAAGATTAGTCTGTTCTTTGCATCGGTAACGTTTGAGAAAGTAGCACCTGGCATCAAGAAGAGCTGGAAGCTGACGAAGGGAAGGTTCTGGGCGACTTTTGGCTTTTACATCATCAGCTACATTCTCATTTCCATTATCAGCAGTGTAATTAATTTGATTATGCTATTTGCTCTTGGAGGAAGTGTTCTTGGTAACTTAGTATCCTATCTTGTTACGCTGGTGACTACCCTCATTTTCTTTATTGGATATACGCTACTGTATAAAGATTCCAAAGTACGAAATGAAGCAGATGATTTAAAGAGTATGATCTCGTCTTATCAGGACGAACCAGAAACACCATCTCCCTAATGTAAGGTGATTAAATGACAACTCAACCGAACAATGCAAGAGAAGAGTTAAAAGGAATCCTCCAGCAAGAGGAGTATCAGGTGTACTATGAAGAACAGAAAGGTATTATGTCTTTGCTAAGAAGCTTAGGGAAGTGGCTTCTGGAAAGGTTTCAGGAGCTCTTCCCAGGTATACGTATTACAGACGGTACTATTAATGTCACTATGATTGTAATAGGGATAATAGGAATAGCGTTATTTGCCGTACTCGTGTTCTTAATACAGCGGAATTTAACATCCCAGAAAACGCAAAGAAATAAAAAAGCGCCCCTTGAGCATGCCAATGAACTGGAATGGTCATACACAAAGCATCTTCAGGAGGCGGAAGCGAAGCAGCAAGGCGGGGAATACACTGTTGCAGCTCGTCATATCTTCCTAGCTCTATTATTGTATTTTGATGAACAGAAGTGGGTAGAGGCGCGAGCTTGGAAAACAAACTGGGACTATTATGATGAGTTGAAAAAGGTAGACCAGTCATGGGCTGAGCAATTTTATGAAATGGCGCTATTGTTTGATGAAATAACATACGGCACTAGAAAAGTCACCCAGGAAGAACTCTCGTCCTATGAGGAGCAGGCGATGGGATGGCTGAACCGAAGTGAGCAAAGCAGCTAGAATGGAGGGCTACGTAAATGAAAGCAACGAATAAACGCACGATTTGGGTATGGCTCTCCATTGCTGTGGTCCTGTTTCTTGGGTTAGGACTCATTGTTTCTGGAAGCCAGCCAAAGGAATATACGAACTACCTTTCTAAATCCCCTTCTCCGACTGGTATAAAGGCTTTCTATACATATATGAAGGAAGAGAAGCAGGATGTGAAGCGGTGGTACGGCACACCAGACAAATTGAAGGATGATACGGGAAATCAAACGTTATTCATGACTGGGCCGTATTTTCGCTTCGATCAGGAGGAAGGGAAGCAATACACGGAATGGATGGAGCAAGGGAACACCATAGTACTGTTAAAGCAGGATCCGGTTGGCTATTTTGATGTGAAAATAGAAGGCGGAGCGCCTGTGGAGAATCCCGTTGTGGAGGTTTCACAAGAGGGAAACTCCTATAAGGGCTATATTCCTCATGGCATACGATTACAGACAAAGGAGGAAGATACTCCGCTATGGACAGATGAACGAGGAACGATTGCACTGGAGCGACCTATTGGAGAAGGGAAGTTAATCGTTGCTGTGACCCCAGATTGGGTAACGAACGAATTAGTGCTGGAAGAAGAACACGTCGAGCTTCTTACTTATTTAGTCAATCAGGCTAATTCCGATACTATTTTGTTTGATGAGTATGTGCATGGACAGGATAACATGCCTGGCTACATATCTGTATTTCCAAAAGGACTACTAGTGTTTGTCTTGCAGCTTGGTCTATTGACGGTGCTATTTGTATGGATGAAAGGGAAACGATTTGGCTCCGTATATCTTCCACGTTCAGCACAGGTCCGGTATGGGGATGAGCGATTGCGTGCGTTAGCAGCCTGGTATATGCGTTCTGAACTGTACGCCGATTCGTTATCTATTCAGGAACAGTATGTCCGTCACGTGGTGCATGAGCGATATGGTGTACCAGTCCAATGGAGTTGGGAGGACATTGTAGAACGAATTAGTCCACGACTTCAGGAAGGACAGGTGGAGCAGTGGAAGAAATGGCAGAAGGAACTAGAGTATGTCAGACACGCTACAACGTGGTCCAAAAAAGACTATCTCTATTGGTCGAAGAAACTAGATGATATCCAAAAAGGGGTGCAAGAAGGATGAATGAACGTTTACAGGCATTACTACAAGAATACGAGCAAAGGATTGTGGGGCAAAGCAAAAACCTAAGGCTCCTGCTCTCCTCCATATTGGTTGGAGGTCATGTACTGTTGGAGGGAGTCCCGGGTACAGGGAAAACACAAATGGTACGTACCCTGGCAAGGCTTTTAGGTGGAGATTTTAACCGGATTCAGTTCACACCAGATTTGCTGCCAAGTGATATTACAGGAAGCATGGTGTACAACATGAAAGAGGGCAATTTTTATACCTTGAAGGGCCCTATCTTTACGAATGTCCTTCTTGCTGACGAAATTAATCGGACCCCAGCGAAAACACAGGCAGCGTTATTGGAGGCAATGGAGGAGAAGCAGCTAACGATACAAGGGGAGACGTATCAGCTCCCTAACCCATTCTTCGTTGTTGCTACGCAAAACCCTGTAGAATTTGAAGGAACGTATCCTCTTCCTGAGGCACAGCAGGATCGCTTTATGTTTAAATTGAATATCGAATTTCCTTCCTTAGAGGAGGAGACGAACGTTGTAAAACAGGTAATAGAAGCTGTTTCTCCAATTGCAGAGCCAGAGCCGTTCCTTGATATGGAGACGTTTCTAAGTATGAGTAAAGAAATTGAACAGGTCACGATTAATGACAGCCTATACGATTACATGATGCAAATCGTCCGGAAAACAAGAGACGCAGATGCTATCAGGCACGGTGCTAGTACACGAGCTGCTATCTCTATAGCCAAAGCAAGCCGGGCATGGGCTTATTTAGCTGGTCGCGATTACGTAACCCCAGATGATGTAAAAGTAGTCGCAGCTCCTGCCCTCCGCCACCGCATCATTTTGGCGCCTCATATGGAATTGGAGGGAGCGACTAATGAACAAATCATTCAAGACGTGGTGGGAGCGGTTGCTGTTCCGAGATAGAGGAATTCTCCCGACCCCAAGACTTCTACTAGTGCTCGGTTTGTTTTCAGTTGGGCTGATAGCTCTTTCCTTCAGCGGCCTATCCTGGCCATGGATAATAGTAGGTAATCTTATGCTGCTAGGAGTAAGCTTACTGGATCTTCGTTTTTCCCCAGGGAAAAACGAGCTCCAGCTCGAGCGGTCTGTACGACAGGATATGGAGCGGGATAGAGAGGAGGCAGTGGATATTCGTATTACTAATACCTCGCCTCATTCTATTACGTTCAAAATGGTAGATGATGTACCAGGCTCCTTTTATCGTTCTTCACCTGTCAAGGGACGTGTACAAGGGGAAACTGCCTCTCAAGCTAGCTATACGACCTATGCTCCCATTCGAGGCGATTATCGGTTTGATAAGGTGTATATGCGCTATCAATCTCGATTTGGATTATGGGAGAAGCAATACTCCCCTCCTATAGAAAATAACGTACGAGTGGTTCCGGATTTATCAGAAACGAGACAGTTTTTAGAAGACCCACAAGCGTTTTTGCTATATGAAGGTCCTAACGTTAAGAAGCAGCAAATAGGCTCTGGAGAGTTTGCGAAGATACGTAAATATGTGGTCGGAGATGACCTGCGCAAAATTAACTGGCGCCAGACAGCAAAGCTTCAGGAGCTAATGACAAATGAATACGAGCCGGAGCACGGCAAGTATATATCTATCTTTGTTGATTGCGGTCGAATGATGGGAGTGGAGCTTGAGGAGAGTAATCGGTTAGAGCGTTCCTTGGAAGCGGCACTGACGGTTGCGGCTGCTGCGCTTCATAATGGAGACCATGTGTCCTTTATCGCTTTTTCCAAAGAAGTGAAAGCTTACGTCCCACCTAATAAAGGTATGCAGCATCTGCAAAGGATTATAGATGAGATGTATAACCTTCAAGTAGACCCGTATGAATCCAATTACGGGAATGTATTACAATACTTGCAGGCTATTCAGAAAAAACGCAGCCTTCTATTATTGTTTAGTGATGTAAGTACATTTCTTTATGAGGAAGCACCATTGTTTTATTTACAGCGGGTAAGACGAAGGCATGTGTTTATGATGCTTGGAATTGAGGACCATATGACAGAAGCTTGGACGAAGGAAGCACCAACGAATCACAAACAAGCAATGATAAAGAGCATGGCACAAAAGCATACCATCGAGAAGAAGAAGGAATTAGCTAAGTGGGAAAAGCAAGGGCTTCAAATGATTGAAACCCCAGAAGAGAAGCTTGCAACAAGCGCGGTTAGTCATTATATAGATGTGATGAATAAAGGGTTGCTATAGCAAAAGAGCCCACCTCAGAGAACACTAGAGGTGGGCAAGACTTTTTTTATGCTTATACCTTTACTTTCTCCTTCTGAACGAGAATGGCTTTTCCAATTGCGATGTAAGCTATAAGCCCAACAACGGTTACGAATGCAAACGCATATTTTGCTTCAAGGGAAATAGGCGCTGGTGTAATATATCCTTCTATGAGACCCGCAATCACAAATAAAGGAATGGTACCAAGGAACAATTTGACGGAGCGGAGTGCCTGCGTCTTGAGCTGATAGCTGCGAGGGCTTTCGCCTGGAACGAGTAGGCGGTATCCCATCATCAAGCCAGCACCGCCTGCAATGAAGATAGCGGTCAGCTCAATCATACCGTGTGGGACGATGAACGCCCAAAAGTCGTATGCATTACCATACTGCCAAAAGAGAGCCGCAAGCGCCCCGATAATAATCCCGTTATAGACTAATAGATACACAGTGAAGATTCCAAATGTAATGCCGCTTGCAAAAGCGAGAATGGCCACCTGAATATTGTTAGTCATAATCGATGCTGACATAACGGGCGAATTGACAGAGCCTTCTGCTCCAATGCGCTCTGGGTCGATGGCGGTCGCAATCGATTCTGGTAAAATGGCATACAAATGCATAGGGTCCTGCAGGACGGATATGTAGGCTCCGGCTGCTCCAAGAATAAACAGGAGCATGGCTATGATAATGGATTTCCATTGCTCTGCCAGCAGCTGAATAAAGGAGGAGCCAAAAAATTGCCGGAGCTGCTTCAGACTAGAAACCTGATCCCGGTACAATAGGTTATGAGACTTTGCTACAAGGTCGTTTAAATAACCCGTTGTCTCTTTCTCCGGGTAATAGGTTTGGCTGTAAGAGAAATGCTGTGCTACTTTTTGGTAGAGTCTTTGAAAATGCTCCAGCTGATCCGCTGTAATGTTCTGTTTAGACTTATGAAGGGTTGTAATTAAAGTTTCGAGCTGGTTCCATTCTTCACGGTGATTTTGGACAAATTGCTTATATTGCATAGCTTCACCTACTTTACGCTGTTTAATTTTACCTAATGTTCATTATAGAGATAGTTTGGACAAAAGGAAACGGATGCTTTTTACAATTTTTAGAGAGGAACTGGATATAGTATGGAACAAGTGAACATCAAAACCCCTGAACACGTGTCGCTGCAATATAAACTAGCGGGGCTAGGCAGCAGGGCGACGGCTCAAATAGTCGATACTCTCTTAATTGCTATTCTTTACGCAGGAATGTCCCTGCTGGTTTCATGGACAGATAATGAAAATATGGCTCCCTTGTCTGAAACCCTAGCCATGGTTGTTATGGGAATTGTCATTGTGTTGGTCTTTCTCATTTACTGGGGCTATTTCTTCTTGTTTGAGCTATTTATGGGAGGCCAAACCCCGGGGAAAAAGCTGATGGGTGTTCGAGTAATTCATGATAACGGTCAGAGTGCTACAGCTCTTTCTCTACTTATACGTAATCTGCTCCGTATCGTCGATATGCTGCCTGCGTATTATTTCGTCGGCATGGTAATGATCTTCTTCCACAAACAGCATAAGCGCCTTGGTGACATCGTTGGCGGGACGCTGGTTGTGCATGAACGAAAGAAACAGAAGAAAAAGAAGAAGCTCACACCGTTAGAAAAAGAGATAGAGCAAAAGGGTATATCTACATCTGATTTGGCGGTGGATCATTGGACTTTGAAGCAGCTCACCTCGAAAGACTGGAATTTAATTCAAACCTACGCAGCGCGTTTACCTGAATTAAAAGGAGTCGAGCGCAAGGAGCTAACAAAGGAGGTAGCCTCCATCTTATTGCCAAAATTGGGAGTAGAGCCAGAGCAACAGGCGGAAGCAGCCCTAGAAAATCAACTATTGGCTTTATATCTTCATATGAAGGATGAATGGGATATTTCTATCTAAAGCTCTCCAATCAGGAGAGTTTTTTTCATGTTTAAACGAGACAAGCATAGGATGGTAGAAATGATTGGAAAGGGATTGCCTTCCTATGAATCTGTTTAAAGCGAAAATGGCTGCCTCTTTATACGCTACCATGTCTATTAGTTTTTGGGGGATATCGTTTGTGTCTACCAAAGCTGTACTGGACAAGCTGGACCCATATACACTGTTAACGCTCCGCTTTGGGATTGGAGCTTTATTTCTATGCTTTTTTTTACTGGTGAAGCGGTATCGTTTTCGACTCAATCCTGCCTACGTCCCTCACCTCATCGTCCTTGGTATATTAGGAGTGTTTGTGCACCAAATGCTTCAGGCTACGGCACTATTAACGATTGATGCTTCAGCTGCCGGCTGGCTCATCTCCTTTTCACCAGTATTTACAGTGCTGTTATCGATGGTGTTTCTGCATGAAAGAATGACCTTTTGGCGTGGATTTGGCATGATGATAGCCGTTTGCGGAGTGTTGCTCGTAACCACTGCGGGGAGGGGAGAAACGTTACAGCTCGGCATGAATATCGGATATGCTCTGATGATACTCAGCACGCTGAACTGGGCTGTTTATTCCGTGCTCTTAAAACGACTGTCTATTCCACTGCCAGCACTCGCAGTGACGTTTTATATGAGTGTAATAGGCTTTTTGCTTACTCTTCCCCTTTTTATAAAGCACAAAGGAATAAAGGATATGGCACTATTAACAGAAGCTGAATGGGCGCATCTAGTGTTTTTAGGAGTGTTCGTTTCTGGAATCGCCTATTGGTATTGGGGGAAAGCGTTAGAGGTGCTGGAAGCCTCCCAAGTATCTGTCTTCTTGTACATGGAGCCGATTGCTACTCTCATTGCTGCTATCCTCGTACTCCAGGAAAGAATTGTTCTCATAAGTGTACTAGGCGGTATCATAATTATAGTAGGGGTCGGATTTGTAAATGGGCAATTGTTTTCCTTCGCTCAAGACTTGGTCTTGCGAAGGAGGAAATGATGTAAGGAAGGGTGAAGGTGTTGGGAGACTTTTCACAGCGGGTTACAAAGGTGCTAGGCGGCCTGGCTGACATTAAGAGCGATGACTTAAAGGAAGCATTGCTTGCACTTGAGGCGACACCAGAGGATCTCAAGCCGCATCTAGAGACAGCACAAGGCAAACCATATTATCGAACATTACTATATCAGGATGAACAGGTAGAGCTATTAGTAATGAATTGGTCTCAATTGGAATGCGCTCCTCATGACCATGGAGAGTCGTATGGATGGGTACAGGTTGTGGATGGAGCGTCTCTTCATACAGTATATGAAGTAAAGGATAACAAGCTGCCTGAGGAGCTGTTTGAAGAAAGACAGGAGAAGGGGAACTTATTTTTTGCACCGAAGAAAGGAGTACACAAAATGAAGGATGCCGGCGGGACGGGACTCATGACGTTACACCTATACGCACCTCCCATCTCCGGCATGATAGTCTATGACCTGAATGTATGTGCAGCCTGTATTGTATCAGACGATTGCGGAGCTTGGTGGCCGGAGGAGACAAGGCAGAAGGTAAAGGAAATAAAGCTAGAGAGAAGCAAATGATGCGAATCGCCTTTCATAGGCGATTTTTTATTTTGCTTAATAATCTTAAGATACGAAAGACTTATTTTGGACTAATTTTCTGAAATTTATTGAAAATATTTGAAACTCCCATTAAAATGGTAAACGCACAAAATGAAAACGGTTACGAATGGAGGTAGGAACGTTGCAGACTCAAGTAGAAATCGATGAACAAACACAAGCACCAGAATCCTTTATAGGACGCATGAAACGAATTGGACCAGGGTTCGTAGCAGCGGCAACAGGCGTAGGTACAGGAGATCTAGTCGCAGCGTTAGTAGCAGGAACCGGATATGGACTCACCTTTATTTGGGCTATTATTGTAGGTGCTATCTTAAAGCATTTTCTAAATGAAGGAGTGGGACGCTGGAATCTTGGCTCTGGTAAAACAATTCTAGAAGGATGGCGGTCCCTTGGGAAATGGACAACTATTTATTTCGGGATTTATATCGTTATCTGGGGCTTTGTATATGGTGCCGCCGCAACCTCAGCATCAGCGATGGCTATGAATGCTATGGTTCCAGGACTACCTATTTGGGCGTGGGCTATGATTCACGGTGTGATTGGGTTTACACTCATTTGGTTTGGTCACTATGGCTTTTTCGAAAAAATGATGATGGTTCTGATTGGCGTAATGTTCATAACGGTCATTGGCTCTGCCCTCATCTTTCTCCCCTCATTAGGAGACATATTTACAGGGTTAGTGCCAACCATACCGGATGGCTCCTTAATGCTGGCGCTTGGGCTTGTCGGTGGTGTAGGAGGGACCATTACCATGGCATCCTACGGCTATTGGCTGAAGGAAAAAGGGTGGAAAGGCGGCTCGTGGATTAAAACGATGCGGTTGGATTCCAAGGTAGCCTATTTTGTTACCACTCTCTTCACACTAGCTCTTCTCATTGTCGGTAGCCAGTTCTTATTCGGCACCGGCATATCGATTAATGGGGACAAAGGGCTCGTTACGTTAGCAGACAAGATGGGCAATGAATTTACCCCTGTCCTGCGCTGGCTCTTTTTAATTGGATTTTGGTCTGCAGCCTTTTCCTCCTTACTTGGAGTATGGAACGGGATTCCATATCTATTCGCAGACTTCGTTCGACACTTTTACAAATCAGAGGAGAAACGGAACAAGCCAGTTACAGATGATGATCCAGCTTATCGTGTGTACCTATGCTGGCTTACCTTCCCGCCTATGCTGCTCTTGCTATTCGGGAAGCCGGTAGAGCTGATTATTTTATACGGAGCACTGGGAGCCTTATTTATGCCGTTCCTATCTGGTACCTTACTATGGCTGTTGAACTCTACCCGTATTGAGAGTACCTATCGGAGTAACTGGTTATCCAATACCATCCTCACGCTATGTATTCTCTTATTCGGATTTCTAGCAGTCCATTCTTTAATACAAACGTTTTAAGCTCTCCTAGTATTTATGGGCGAATATTTATATTTATAGGCGAATTTTTAAAAATATGGGCGGATTTTTTAGATTATGGGCGAATATCGAAAAATATGAGCGAATTTCGAAATTTATGGGCGGACGCCTCCAAAAAGCTCCCAATCCTTCAATAAAATGTACCCTATAGAGTAGACACTTAAAAAAAGTCTCTCTATAGGGTACTTTTATGTATACTTAGAATTAACTAAATATATGGGGGATGGTCTTGTTGAGTAAAAGAATGTTTACAGGCCAAG